>NZ_CP108442.1:7284762-7598346 GCF_041435355.1 Streptomyces sp. NBC_01276 | reverse complement strand
CGCTGGTGGAGCGGCAGATCGCCGCGCAGGCGGAGGCCCACGGCATCCCGCCGGAGCGGGTCGTCGGGGAGGTGCTGCTGCGCGGGTCCGCGATCAAGCGGCTGATCGAACCGGAGGAGGTGGCGTCGGTCGCCCTGTGGCTCTGCGGCCCGCACACCGCCCACGTCACCGGCGCGTCCTTCCCGATGGACGGCGGCTGGACCGCCGCGTGAGGCGGGACGCGCACACCGGCGCGGACGCGGGCACCGGCGCGGGCACCGGCGCGGACGCGGGGACCGGCGCCGGCCGACGCGCCGGTGTCAGCGGACCCAGCCGCCGGTCAGTTCCCGGACGGCGGACCCGTCCGCGTCGGCGAGCTTCGGGGCCACGAACGCGCGGGCCCAGTCCGAGGTCTGCACCCGGAACGGGGGCCGGTCGGCGGTCAGGGCGTCCACGATCGGGCGGGCTGCCTCGGCCGGGGTCTGCGCCCCGGCGAAGGACTGCGTCGTGCGCGCGATGTAGTTCCGGAGGGCGTCGCCGTACGGGCCCGCCGCCGCCACCATCGCCGGCACGTCCACGCCGATGCTGGCCACGAACTCGCTGGCCACCGCGCCGGGCTCGACGACGGTGACGTCGACACCGACCGTGGCCGCGACCGGGGCGAGGGACTCCATGAATCCCTCGACGGCGAACTTGGCGGCGCAGTAGGCCTCGTTGAAGGGCTGACCGACGACGCCGCCGACGCTGGTGACCGTGATCACGCGCCCCCGGGAGGCGCGCAGGTGCGGCAGGGCCGCGCGGGTGACCTGGACGACGCCGAAGAAGTTGACCTCCATCGTGGCGCGGACGTCCTCGATCGTGCCCTGCTCGATCGTGCCGACCCGGCCGGCGCCCGCGTTGTTGACGACCGCGTCGAGGCGGCCGTACCGCGCGAGCACCTCCTCCAGGCAGGCGTCGATGGAGGCGGCGTCGACCACGTCCAGGCGCATGACGTCGACGAGGCCCTCGACCCCGGCCTCGGCGGCCGCGGCGCGCAGCGGTGCGGCCTTGCCGGTGTCGCGCATGGTGGCGACGACCTGCCATCCGGCCTCGGCGGCGGCCACCGCGGCGGCCAGGCCGATGCCGGAGGAGGTGCCGGTGACGAGGACGGTACGGGGGGTGTCGGGCGTGGTCATGGGGTGCTCCGGGGGGTGGGACGGGGACGGCGCCGAGGGACGGGCCGGTGCACACAGGTTTATGTGCGTGCACACACACCATAGAGATATGTGCGCGCACACGCAAACGGGTAGGCTCCCCCCATGGCTCGTACCGACCTCACCATGGGTGAACTGACCCCTCGCGATCATGCCTTCTACGGTCTGATCTGGGCGGGCACCACGCTCTCGGCCCGCATCGACCAGGCCCTGTCCCGGGCCCACGAGCTGCCGCTCTCCTGGTTCGAGGTGATGCTCTGGCTGAGCGCGCAGCGCGAACCGGTCGCCGCCTCCGCCCTGGGCTCCAAGACGCTCCTCAGCCGCAGCCAGGTCTCCCGGGTGGTCGACCAGCTCCAGGCACGGGGCCTGGTGGAGCGTCTCCCTTCCCCCACGGACGCCCGTTCCGTCTCCGTCGCCCTCACCCCCGCCGGGCGCACGGCCTTCGCCGAGGCCGACGCCACCCGCCGCGAGGCCCTGCGGGAGGTCTTCGACGAACGGCTCGACGACGAGGACATCCGGGCCCTGGAAACCGTCTGGGCCAAGCTCAAGGCCAAGTGAGCGGCGGAAGGACCCGTCCCGGTGCGCCGGCGGGTCCCCCGGCCGCGCGGTCCCGCAGCCGCGCGGTCGCGGGGTCGCGGGGGCCTCAGCCGTCGAGGACCTGGTCGAGGTAGTACTTCGCGGTGTTCGGGCTGATCCGGGCACGCCGGGCGGTCGCCTTCAGGGTCAGCCCGGAGGCGTAGTCCAGGAGCACCTGCCGCTCCCTGGGCGCCAGCCGAGGCCGGTCCGGGCAGGTGTCGTGCACCCGGGCGAATCCGCCGATCGCGGTCATCCGGGCGTACACCGAGCGGCGCAGCCCGGTCCCGCCGCTCCCGCCCGCCGCGGCCGGATCGAACCCGGCGCCCCGGTCCACGACCGTGACCGCGAGGTTCCCGTCCCCGTCGCCGACGGCGGTCAGGAAGGCCTCTCCCGTCCCGGCGTGGCTCCGTACGTTGTTCAGCGCCTCGCAGACGGCCGCCTCCAGAGCGGCGGCCACCTCGCGGGGGACGGCGGGCAGCGCGTGGTACCGGGCGGCGACCCTCAGTCCCAGGCACTCCGCGGAGCGTACGGCCGCCTCCAGGGCGGCGCCGACGGCCGTGACCGCCGTCGCCCCGGGGTCGGCTCCGCCGCGGCGGCGCGGCGCGTCCTCCTCCTGCTGGACGAGCCGCCGCAGGTACGCCGCCTCCCGCGCGCACCGCTCGCGCACCGGCGCCGCGTTGGCGTCGACGCGGCCGGCGGCGATGGTGGTCAGGGTGGCCAGGACCGTGTCGTGCAGGGCCGCGTGGTGGGCCGTCCGCTCGGCCTGGCGGGCCCGTGCCGCCTCGGCGGTCACCGCCCGGCTCTGGGCGGCGTCCAGCAGGGCGCCCTGGCGCCGCAGGTACCACCAGAACACCCATGCCATCACCGCGGAGGAGAGCACCGCGTTGAGGTGGCCGGCCCGGTAGAGCCCGGTGGCCAAGATCATGAACTGCTGGGCGCGCTGAAGCCCCGAGCCCCCACTCACCACAGCCTCCGCAGTGAACACACCCCCCTGAAAGGGTGGGTACCGGGTATTCAGTGGATCTCGCTAGGTTCTTCGCGTCAAGGCCGTCGCGCGACAGGAGATGACCGCGTGGCTCGAAAGGCAGGCCGGCTCGGCAGGCACGGTGTGATGGCTGCCCTGATCGGATTATCCGCCCTGTTCATGCCCACCTCGGCGCAGGCCGCCGAGAACCCCGGCATCCGATCGTGCTGACCACCGGCTGGGGTTGCTCCACGTTCACGTGGAACCACCGCGGCAGGGCGGAGTACCCGAACCGCTGGGAGATCGTCGAGGCGGGCACCGGTCAGTGCACCCGTGACACGGACCGCCGTTCGCAGGCCGTACCGGGTGCCTGCGGCGGCACCACCACCCCGTGGCCCGAGGTCTGGGCCCCGCTGTTCGACCAGTACTGGAACTACGACCAGATCGGCCGAGGCCGGCACGCGCACCGGACCGGGCGGGCCCGACGGGGGCCCTTTCGGCCACGGAACGGTACGCGGCGCGCGGGCGGCACGGAACGGCGGGCGGCACGGCGGACTTCAGGACCCGCCGTGCCGTACCCGTGCGCGGTCCGGCGCGTGTCCACCGGGGCCCGACTTGACTCTCTTGTGCGGATTCTGAAGAGTCGGCGCATGAACGACAACCTGCTCGCCCTCCCCGTCCTCGAACAGCTCGCCCCGTCGGTCACCCGCCGCCGGATCGGCGAGATCCCGCTCCTGGTCGTCGACCACCCGCGCGTCCGGGGCGCGGTCAGCCTCCAGGGGGCCCAGCTGATCGCCTGGCAGCCCGTGGGATCCGCACCGGGGCTGTGGCTGGGCGAGCGCAACGCCTGGGTGGCGGGGACCCCCGTCCGGGGCGGAGTGCCACTGTGCTGGCCGTGGTTCGGCACCGTCGCCAAGCCCTCGCACGGCTTCGCCCGGACCCTCGACTGGGACCTCGTGTCACACGGCACGACCGAGGACGGGGTCGTGCTGGAGTTCCGGCTGGAGGCCTCGGACGTCACGCGCGCCCTGTGGCCGCACGAGTTCACGCTGACCACCCGGATCACGCTCGGCGAGACCTGCGGCATCGAGGTCGAGGCGGTCGGCGAGCACCGGAGCACGGCCGCCCTGCACACCTACCTGCAGATCGGCGACCTGGGCGAGGCCGAGGTCTCGGGACTCGGCAAGCACTACCGCGACAACCTCCTCGCGTCGGACGTGTCCGACGCCGGCGGCGCGGTGACGCCGACGGACCACATCGAACGGGTCTACCCCGAACCGGACGAGGTCGCCCTGGTCACCGACCGGGCCCTCGGCCGGGCCGTCGAGATCACCCACCACGGGGCGAGCGACGTCATCGTCTGGAACCCCGGCCCCGAACTGGCCGCGGGCATGTCCGACCTGACGGACGAGGACCACCGCCACTTCCTGTGCGTGGAGACGGGCCGCGTCAACACCCCGCTGGAGGCCGCGCCCGGCCGCCCCGCCCGCCTGGGCCTCACCCTGCGCCTGCTCCCGGCCTGACGCCGGGCGGCCCGTGCCGGGCGGCCCCCCTCGACCCGGGGCCCGGACCCCCGGGGGGGGGCTCGCTCAGGCCGACAGGGCCGGGGCGAAGAGGCGGGCGACCGATTCCTCGCGGTGCAGGGCGGCTTCCAGGTCCTCGGCGACGTAGCAGAGCATGACGCCCTTGCGGTGGGTGTTGTAGGCCGCCAGGATCACCGCGCCGCGGCGGGTCGCGGGGTCGTACAGGTGGCCGGAGTCGCGCAGCCGGGTCAGCGCGCCGGCGAAGGAGGGCGTCTGCCAGCCCTCGGGCCAGACCCGCTCCAGCAGGATGCGGTCGGTGCCGAAGCCGGGGCCGACGACGCGTTTGCCGACGATCTCGTAGATGTGGGTGGAGCCGGTGGCGCGGCCGTTGTGCTCGGTGAAGAGGACCTCGCCCGCCGGGGTGACGACGGCGTCCGCGCTCAGGACCCCGCGGTAGCCCAGGGCGTGCAGCGCCAGGCAGAGCCGCCGGCCGCCCTCGACGAGGCCGTCGAGCTGTCCCTCGTCGAGGTCGGGCGCGGGCATGACCTGGGCGTCGGGCAGGGGACGGTAGCGCATCTCGCCGTGGCCGCCGAGCCGTACGCCCCCGTCCGAGATCCAGAACTCCGCGAAGTAGGCGCGGCTGCCGGGGTGGTAGTGCTCGACGACGACGCGGTGGCGGCCGCCTTCGGTGAGCCAGTCCCAGCGTTCGTCCAGATAGGCGTCGAGCGCCTCGGAGTCGGCGAGGACGCGCAGGGTGCGGGCGCCGCGCAGGGCGAGTCCCGGGGTGCGGCTGAGGATCTCGTTGCCGTCGCTGCCGGAGCCGTAGTCCTGTTTGAGGATGACGGGGCTGCCCTGGTCGAGCAGGCGGGTGACGTGCCGGTGCGCGCGCCGGCGGTCGGCGCAGACCGCGCCGTCGGGCAGCGCGACCCCGGCTCCGGCCGCCAGGGCGCGGAAGGCGGCCTTGCTGCTGCCGATCAGGCCGCCGCTCTGGGTGAGGAAGTCGTGCCCTTCGAGGGCCTCGGGGCAGCCGAGGGCGTCGGCGAGGTCGGCGACGACCGCGTCGGGCCACAGGGCGAACACCTCGTGCACCGGACGGCCTGCGAAGGCCTGCCGGAGGGCGGCCAGGAAGCGCGGGTCGGCGAGCCGGTCGGCGGTGAGCGCTCCGGCCCCGAGCCGGCCGGGGGGCGGTACGACGACGGTGAGGGAGGAGCGGCGGGTGCCGGTGAGGGAGGTGACGTAGGCGACGAACTCCTCCTGCGGTGCCACCGGCAGCACCAGGACGTCTCCGTCCCGGGCGAACCACACCAGCCGCTGGACCGCCCAGCCCGTGCTTCCCGTCGGCTCCGCCAGTTCCTCGCTCCAGTCGTTTCCGACGAGAAGTCGCACGTGCCCGTACCTCCAAGGGCGCCGTCTTTTCGGGGGCGCCGGTAAGTCTTTCGCCGGGGACGATCGAATTCTCGGAAGCGGCACGACGGACCGTCAAGACCGCCTCCTCGCAGCCGCATTCCCCGCGCACCGGGATCAGGACAGTGGCGGTCTGGCCGAATTCCGTTCCTTGTCGGCCTCCGGACCGATTCCTACCATCGACAGGGAACACCTACCGGACTGAGCATCGATTCCAGGAGGGAGGTGGATCATGGAGCGCGAGATCGTGTGGACCGAGATCGAGGAATCGGACCTCGCCGCCGTCGTCTCGGCGAGCAACGTCAAGGACGGGCCGACCGTATCGTCGAGCAACGTCAAGGACCGCTGATTTCCGGGCCCGCGGACAGCGGGCGCGCCGGGCCTCTCCCCGCCCGGCACCACCAGGGAGAGGCCCGGTGTCCACCGCGCACCCGGCCCCCCGAGGACCGGCGACGGGGTGCGCCGGTGAGGAGGAGTCTTGGCAGGTGGCCGCGAACTGCCCCTGATCGGCCGGCCCGTCTTCCCGGGGGACTGCGTCCCGCCCGGACCCCTGCGGATCGCCCTGGTCAACATGCCCTGGGCACGCACCGACACCCCGTCGATCCAGTGCGGGCTGCTCCAGTCGGTGCTCACCTCCTTCGGGCACGAGGCGCGCAGCCTCTACCCGAACCTGGACCTGGCCGCCGTACTGGGACCGAAGTTCTACGAGGTCATCACCGAGGCTCCGTCCGAGCGGGTCCACCTTTTCGGTGAATGGCTTTTCGGCACGGCCGCATTCGGGGTGACGGGGGACGAGGAGGAATACCGGAGCCGTTTTCCGGAGATCGCCGAAGTGTGTTCGGCCACGGGTACCGACTGGGAGTTCGTGACGGAACTCCGCCGGGTCCGGCTGCCCGCGTGGATCGACGAGATCGCGTCCCGTGACCTGTGGGACGGATTCGACATGGTGGGATTCACCTCGACGTTCATGCAGAACGTCGCGGCCCTGGCTCTGGCCCGGCGGCTGAAGGAGGCCCGGCCCGGACTGGTCGTGGTGTTCGGCGGAGCCAATTACGACGGCGACATGGGCCCCGAGTACCTGCGGAACTTCCCTTTCATCGACTACGTGGTCGTCGGCGAGGGCGATGTGACGCTGCCCCGGCTCGCCGCCGCCGTGGCCCGCGGCGAGCCGGGCACCGGCCTGCCCGGCGTCGGCGGGCGCGACGGGCGGGGCCGGGTAGGGGTGCCGGCGCCGGCCACCCGGATCACGGGGATGGACGCCCTCCCGGTGCCCTCGTACGACGACTACTTCTCCGCCGTCGAATCCCTCGGGCACGGCAACGTCATCGGCACCAACACCCAGCGTCTGCTGGTGGAGTTCTCGCGGGGCTGCTGGTGGGGCGAGAAGCACCACTGCACCTTCTGCGGACTCAACGCCCTGGGCATGCAGTACCGGGCCAAGTCGCCGCGCCGGGCCCTGGCCGACCTGGAGGAGCTCATGCGGCGCCACCGCGTCGTCGCGGTCGACGCCGTCGACAACATCCTGGACATGGCCTACCTGGGGACGCTCTGCGCCGACCTGCGCGTGGCCCCGTGGGACACGGCCCTGTTCTTCGAGGTGAAGGCGAACCTCACCCGGGAACAGGTGCGGCTGCTGGCCGAGGCCGGGGTGTGGAAGATCCAGCCGGGTCTGGAGAGCCTGAGCAGCCACGTCCTGGGCCTGATGCGCAAGGGGTCCTCGCGGCTGCTGAACGTGCGGCTGCTCAAGTGGGCGCACCACTACGGCGTACGGGTCGACTGGAACCTGCTGACGGGCTTCCCCGGGGAGACCGACGAGGACTACACGGGCCAGGCCGAACTGGTGCCCCTGCTCACGCACCTGGAGCCGCCCGCCGGGGTGGGCCGCATCTGGCTGGAGCGCTTCAGCCCCTACTTCACGGACCCGTCGTTCGGGATGACCGGGGTCACCCCCAAGCAGGCCTACCGCTTCGCCTATCCGGTCCCCGGACTGGACCACGAGCGGATCGCCTACTTCTTCGACTACGAGGCGCGGGAGGTCTCCTCCCCCGAGGCCGTGGCCGTCCTGGCGAAGGCGGTCGAGGGCTGGCAGCGGTCCTGGGAGTCGGCCGACCGCGCCGTACTGGCGTACCGGCGCGGGCCGGGCTGGCTCACCCTCTTCGACACCCGGGGCGGCCGCCGGCGCAAGGCGACCCTGGAGGGGTGGCGGGCGGACGCGTACGAGGGCTGCGGCGAGGCCCCGCGCAGCGCCGCCCGGCTGCACCGTGAACTGGCCGCGGCGGCCGGGGGCGGGGGGACCGGCCCCTCCGCGCAGGAGGTGGAGGAGTTCCTGCGGTTCACCGTCCGGCACGGGATCTGCCTGGAGGAGGGCGGGAAGTACCTGTCACTGGCCCTTCCGCTGCGCACGGGCGTCGGGCGCGGGGCGCAGGGCACCGGCCGGGACGCCGGCTGAGGGGTCCGCGGGGGCGGCCGGAATGCGTCGGGCGCCGTTGCGGGTCCCGAGCCGGCCGTGCCACGATGCGGGGCCTTCGGACGATCGAGCTCCCCTCCCCCGGAACGAGCGGGCCGCCCGGCGCCCGTCGCCCGCCCGCCGCGCCGTCCGGCCGACGAAAGGGCTGCCCCATGCGCGAGGACACCGGTCCGGACACCGACGATCCGGCCTACGAACGCTTCCACTTCCTGGTGAACGCACCCGCGCTGTTCAACGCGGTGGTCGCCGCCGTCGAGCTGGACGTCTTCGGGTACCTGGCGGGCCGCGGGTCCGCCGCCTTCGAGGAGATCCGGGAGTTCACCGGTCTGCCCGCCCACCAGCTGCGCGTGCTGCTGCACGCGGTGTGCACCACCGGCTTGCTCGAACGCCACGACGGCGGCTACGCCAACTCCCCGGTGGCCGCGGACCTGTTGGTTCCGGACGGCCCGGACGCCTGGCGGCACATCCTCACCGGCTGGAAAGAGGTGTACTACCCGGCCTTCGCCCGGACGGGCGAGGCCCTGCGGGCCGGCACCAACACGGCGCTCGACGCCCACCCCGGAACCGAGCCCACGCTCTACGGGAGGCTGGCCCACGATCCGCCGCTGGAGGCGGTGTTCCACCGCGCGATGAGCGCGTTCACCCTCAAGAGCGTGGACGCGCTGGTCGCGCACGAGGGCTTCGCGGGCGTCCGCGCGCTGCTGGACGTGGGCGGCGGTGACGGCACGACGAGCACCCGTCTCGCGGCCCGGTACCCGCGGCTCACCTCGACCGTCTTCGACATCCCCAGCGTCTCGGAGATCGCCGGGCGGACGGCCGCGCCCGGCTTCGGCGAGCGGGTGCGCGTGCATCCCGGCGACCTGTTCGCCGATCCCTTCCCGCCCGGACACGACGCCGTGCTCTTCAGCCACGTCCTGGAGATCTTCTCCGGCGAGCAGATCACCGCGCTGCTGGCCAAGGCACACTCCGTCCTGCCGTCCGGCGGGCGGGTGTTCGTGTACGGGTACAACGTCTCCGACGACGAGACGCGCGGCTGGTACTCGGCGCGGCTCTCGCTCTACCTCAACGTGCTCGCCAGTGGGCAGGGCATGGCCTACCCGGCCCGCGACTACGAGCGCTGGATGACCGCGGCCGGTTTCTCCGGGGTCCGGACCCTGACCGGATTCCCGTACGAGCACGGACTGACCGTCGGAACGAAGGCCTGATGCACCGCACCACCACTCCCGCTCCCTCCCCCGCGACCGCTCCCGCACCCGGTGTCCCCGACACCCGCTCCGCCGCCCGCTACCTGCTCTGGCTCGCCTCCCGGCACCGCCGGACCGTCCTGCTCGCCACCGGCTTCGGGGTGGCCTGCACGATGTCCCAGGCGCTGATCCCCGCGGCGGTCGGCCGGGCCCTCGACCTCGGGCTGATCCCGCGCGACCGGCGGGCGCTGGTCCTGTGGGCCTCGGTGGTGCTGCTGCTGGGGGTGGTCCAGGCCCTGACCGGGATGGTCCGCGACCGGGGTTCCACCGCCAACCGGCTGGGCGCCTCGTACCTGACCACCCGGCTGCTGGTCCGCAAGTCGGCCGAGCTGGGGACGGAACTGCCGGGCCGGGTCTCCACGGGCGCCGTCGTGGGCGCCGGCTCCCTCGACGTGGGCCGGCTGGGAACGGCCCTGGAAGGGACCGCCCGGGGGGCCGGCGCCGTGGTGGCCATCGTGTTCGTGGCGGTGTTCATGCTGGCCTCCTCCTGGCGCCTGGGGCTGGTGGTCCTCGCCGGGGTACCGGTGATCGCGGCCGTCGTGACCTGGCTGATGCGGCGGCTGCACGACCGGCAGGCGCGGCTCCGGGAGCGCCAGGGCGCGCTCACGGACCTGTCGGTGGACATCGTCGACGGGCTGCGCGTGCTGCGCGGGATCGGCGGGGAGGCGGTGTACGGGCTCCGCTACCGGGAGGCCTCCCAGCGGGTGCGGGCCGAGGCCGTCTCCGTGGCCGGGGTGCAGTCCAACATCGCGCTGGGGCGGCTGCTGCTGCCCGGACTGCTGGTGACCGCGGTGGTGTGGCTGGGAGCCCGCCAGGTGCGGGCCGGCACGATCGAGCCGGGGGTGCTGGTCTCCTTCTACGGGTACGCGGTCCTGCTCGCCGATGAGCTGCGGCAGGTGACGGTGATGGTGGACCAGCTGACCCGGGCGGGGGTCGCGGCCGGACGGGTGACCGCGTTCCTGCGGCTCGCCCCGGAGCTGCGGCCGGGACCCGACGTCCTGCCCGGGGGGACCGGCGGGGCCGAGCTGCGCGATCCGGAGTCCGGGCTGGTCGTCCCTCCCGGGCTGCTGGTGGGGGTGGTGTGCGCGGACGGGGGCGACGCCCTGCTGCTCGCCGACCGCCTGGGCCGGCACCGGGAGAGCAGGGTCACGTACGGCGGCCGGGCGCTGGAGGAGTTCGGGCTGGACGGCGTTCGCCGCCGGATCCTGGTGGTCGGCAACGGCGACGCGATGTTCTCCGGGCCGCTGGCCGCCGAGCTCGATCCGCGCGGTCCCGCCGACGCCGCCGGCTCCCCCGACGGCGCCGCGCCGGCGGAGGCGGACGCGGCCCTCGCGCGGGCGCTGCGCACCGCGTCCGCCGAGGACGTGGTCGACGCCCTGCCCGATCGGCTGGGCCAGGAGACCGCGGGCGGACGGGAGTTCTCCGGCGGGCAGCGCCAGCGGCTGCGGCTCGTCCGGGCGCTGATGACCGATCCGGAGGTGCTGGTGCTGGTGGAACCGACGAACGCCCTCGACGCGCACACCGAGGGGCGGGTCGCGGCCCGCCTCGGACCGCACCGGAGCGGACGCTCCACGGTGGTGTTCACGACCAGTCCGCTGCTGCTGGACCACACCGACCACGTGGTCTACGTGGAGGACGGGAAGGCCGTCGCCGAGGGGCCGCACCCGGAGCTGCTGTCGGACCCCCGTTACCGGTCGGCCGTCATCCGGGAGGCACTCGCGTGAGCGTGGGGACGCAGGACGTGGGGGCGGAGGAACGGACGCTGCCGGTCGCCTCGCAGCGCGAGGTGCGCGCGTACGCCCGCCGGACGGCGCTGCGTCATCGGCGCGAGCTCGCACGGGCCCTGGCGCTGCACGCGCTGGCGGCCGTTTCCGGCCTGGTGGCCCCGCAGTTGCTGGGCCGGCTCGTGGAGGACGCCGCCGGCGGTACGGCGGAGATCGGCCGGGTGGCCCTCGTGATCTGCGCGGCGGTGACCGCGCAGGCCGTCCTCACCCGCTTCGCGCTGCTGGCCTCGCAGCGACTGGGCGAGAGCGTGCTGGCGCGGCTGCGGGAGGAGTTCGTGGAGCGGGTGCTGGCCCTGCCGACGCGGACCGTGGAGCGGGCCGGATCGGGCGACCTGGTCACCCGCACCACCCGGGACATCGACGTACTGGCGCTGACGGTGCAGCGGGCGGTGCCCGACACCCTGGTGGCGGGGACGACGATCCTGCTGACGCTCGGCGCGGTCTGCCTCACCGATCCGCTCCTGGCCCTGCCCTGTCTGGTCGCCGTACCGGTGCTGTGGCTGTCCACCCGCTGGTACCTGCGGCGGGCGCGGGCGGGCTACCTGCGGGCCAACGCCTCGTACGCGCGACTGTCCGACGGGCTCGCGGAGACCGCCACCGGGGCGCGCACGGTGGACGCCCTGCGGCTGGCGGAGCGCCGGCACGCGCGGACCGACGGGGACGCGGCCGCCTCGGAGGCGGCCGAGCGGCGCACGCTGTTCCTGCGGTGCGTGTACCTGCCGGTCGCGGACACCGGGTACGTCCTGCCGGTGGTGGCGACCCTGCTCGTCGGCGGGCTGCTCTACGCGGACGGGCGGGTCTCCCTCGCCGCCGTGACGGCGACCACCCTCTACATGCAGCAGATCACCGGGCCGGTGGACACGCTGCTGTTCTGGATGGACGAACTCCAGGTGGGCGGCGCCTCGTTGGCGCGGGTGCTCGGAGTGGGTCCCGCGGCCGCCGGGGACGCCGGGCCCGCGGCCGGGCCGGCGACGGGAACCCGCACGGGGACGGGTGTGGATACGGGTCCCGATACGGATACGGGTACGGGTACGGGTACGGCCATCGGGACGGGAGCGGCGCGGCCCGCGGGGTCCGGGGCGGGTGGCGGTCCCGGGGTGCTCGCACTGCGCGGCGTGCACTACGCCTACCGGGACGGCCGGGACATCCTGCGCGGGGTCGACCTGCGGCTGGCGCCCGGGGAGCGGCTGGCCGTCGTCGGGCCGTCCGGGGCGGGCAAGTCGACCCTGGGGCGGCTGATCGCGGGGGTGCACCCGCCGGACCGAGGCAGCGTCACGCTCGACGGGGCCCCCGTACTGCCCGACCGTACGGGGACCACCGCTCGGCGGGACGTGGTGCTGGTGACGCAGGAGTACCACGTGTTCGGCGGCACCCTGGCGGACAACCTGCTGATCGCCCGCCCGCAGGCGCGGCCGGCGGAACTGGAGCGGGCGCTGCGGGCGGTGGGGGCCGGGGAGTGGGCCTCGGCGATGGGGCTCGGGTGCCGGGTGGGCACCGGGGCGACGGCCCTGTCTCCGGCCCAGGCCCAGGAGCTGGCGCTGGCCCGGCTGGTGCTGTGCGACCCGCGGGTGGTGGTGCTGGACGAGGCGACCGCGTTGCTGGACGGCCGGAGCGCGCGGGCGCTGGAGCGGTCCCTGGCGGGCCTGCTGACCGGAACGGTGGTCTCCATCGCGCACCGGCTGCACACCGCGCAGGACGCGGACCGGGTGGTGGTGATGGAGGAGGGCCGGATCTCCGAGGCCGGCCCGCACGCGGAACTGGTCGCGCGCCGGGGCCCGTACGCTGCGCTGTGGACGTCCTGGCACGGCGGGTCCGGGGCCGCGCCCGCGGGCTGAGGGCGGGTTCACCAGGTGACGGGCAGCCGGTGGACACCGTAGAAGCCCATGTCCGCACCGAGGGGCACCTCGGCGGGGGGCACCGCGAGGCGGAGCCGGGGGAAGCGCGCGAAGAGGGCCGGGAAGGCGATCCGCATCTCGGCACGGGCCAGGTTCTGCCCGATGCACTGGTGCACGCCGTGCCCGAAGGCCAGGTGCCCGGTGGCGCGCCGCCCGACGTCGAGGCGGTCCGGGTCCGGGAAGCGTCCGGGGTCCCGGTTGGCGGCGGGCAGACAGACCGTGACGGACTCCCCCGCGCGCAGGGTCCGCCCCGCCAGCGTGACGTCCTGCGACGGGGTCCTCGGCACCCCGAAGTGGAAGATCGTCAGGTAGCGCAGCAGCTCCTCCACGACGGTGTCGGGCGCGACGGCGCCGGAGGTCAGCCGGGCCAGCTGGGCGGGGTGGCACAGCAGGGCGAACGCGCCCAGGCTCAGGGACCCCGCGGTGGTCTCGTGGCCCGCCGACAGGAGCAGGGCGCCGAGGCCCGCGGTCTCCGCGACCGTGAGGGCGGCATCCGCCGCGAGGTCGGCGAGCAGGCCCCCGGCCGCAGCGCCGCGGCGTCCGCGCAGGACCAGGGCCGTGAGGTAGGCGTCGAGCTCCCGCATGGCGGAGGCGGCCTGCTCCGCGCTCGCGTCCAGGCTGAAGAGGGTCGCGCTGTGGCGCTGGAAGTCGGCGCGGTCCCCGTACGGGACCCCGAGCAGCTCGCAGATCACCAGTGAGGGGACGGGCAGCGCGAAGTCGGCCACCAGGTCGGCGGGGGCGCCGCGCCGGGCCATCGCCGTCAGGTGCCGGTCCACGATGGCCGTGATGCGGGGTTCGAGGGAGCGCGTGCGGTGGGCCGTGAAGGCCCCGGCCAGGCGCCGGCGCAGCCGGGTGTGCTCCGGGGCGTCCATGTCGACCAGCCAGCCCGGCAGCGCGGGCGCCCCGTAGAAGGGGTCCGTGCCCGGGCGGGCGACGGGGACCCGTTTGAGCTCGGAGCGGGCGCTGAAGCGGGGGTCGGCCAGAACGGCGCGGGCCGTCGCGTACCCGGTGACGAGCCAGCCCAGGTGCCCGTCGGGGTAGCGCAGGCGGGACAGGGGGGACTCCTCGCGCAGGGCGGCGAGTTCGGGCGGCGGGTCGAAGGGCGCGGTGCGGCGGACGGGGAGCCGGCGGGGCTCCTCGGGGTCCGGGGGCCGCGGGGGCCCCGGCGCGCGCGGAAGGTCCGCGGAGCCCGGGGGTGGTGCCGGGCGCCGGGGCTGCGGGAGGTCCCGTGCGGGGCCGGGGGCGGTCACGGCCGGGCCTCGGCGCGCAGGAAGGCTCCGAGGCGGGCCGCCCCGATCTCGATCCGCTCGGGTTCGAGGTAGCTGCACGACAGGCGCAGCGCCCGGTCGCCGCCGTCGCCGAGGTAGAAGGGCGCCATCGGGGTCCAGAGCACCCCGTGCCGGGAGGCGGACACCCGCAGCAGTGCCTCGTCGGCGCGGACGGGCAGGGTGACCCGGACGAAGAAGCCCGCTTCGGGACGGTTCCAGGTGATGCCCGGCGGCAGCCCCCCGGCGGCCTGCCGGTCGAGGGCGTCCAGCAGGTGGGCGAGGTTGCGGCGGTAGAGGGCGGCGCGGCGGCCCACGGGGCCGGCGAGCGAGCCGCCGTGTTCCAGCAGCATGCCGCCGATCAGGGCCTGGCAGACGGGCGAGGTGTTGACGGAGACCATCGTCTTGAGGCGGGCCAGCCCGGCCGCGAGCGGGGCGGCGGCGCCGTCCGTGGTGCGCACGCGCTGGTCGGCGACGACGTAGCCGACGCGGGCCCCGGGGAAGCAGACCTTGGCGAAGGTGCCGATGTGGACCACGCGGGCCTCGGTGTCCAGGGCCTTGAGCGGGGGCAGTTCGCGGCCCGGGGCGGCGGTGAACCCGTAGACGTTGTCCTCCAGGACCAGGAACTCCTCCTCGGCCGCCAGGCGCAGCAGCCGCAGGCGGGCGTCGAGGTCCATCCGGTTGCCGCCCGGGTTGGAGAAGTCGGGGGCCACGTAGCAGGCGCGGACGCGGCGGCCGGCGCGGCGGGCGGTGCGGCAGGCGGTGCGCAGGGCGTCCAGGTCGGGTCCGAGGTCCGTCTCCGGGACCGCCTCCAGGCCGATGCCGAGGAGGTGCGCGGCGCCGGTGACGCCGACGAAGCAGGGTTCGGCGACGGCCAGGACGTCGGTGGCGGAGCGGAAGAGGGCGCGCAGGACCAGGAGCAGTGCCTCCTGCGCGCCGACGGTGATCACCAGGGCCTCGGGGGCGGCCCGGATGCCGTGGTCGCGGTGGAGGGCTTCGGCGACCAGGTGGTTGATCAGGCCGCGGCTGGGCCCGTACTCGTAGAGCAGGCGGCGGGCCGCGTCGGGCGGGTGGCCGAGGTCCTGGACGGCGTGGGTGAGGAAGCGCTGCAGGTGGCGGCCGAGGTCGATGTCGGCGTAGGAGCGCGGGTGGGGCGCGCCGGGGGCGAAGGACACGGCACGGGGGTGGCGGGCCATGACCTCGTTGAGGAACCCGACGGCGGCCGGGGCGGGGCCGTCGAGGGAGGGGTGCAGGTCGGCGGGGTCGAGGTCGAACGCGCGGGGCCCGCTCACGTGCCGGATCCGGTACGGGACCGGCGGCGCTCCACCTTGGCCAGGACGTCGGGGCTGTGGATGCGGGCGGCCTGGACGACGGCGAACTCGGCGAGGTGGGCGCGGAAGGCTTCGAGGGGTTCCTGCGCCAGGGCGAGCATCCGGCGGTTGGCCGCCACGGCCGGCGCGGCGAGTTCCCCGACCGCGCGCTCGACGGCCGCGCCGACCTCCTCGGGGGGCACGGTCTCGTCGCAGACCAGGGCGGCGTCGGGTTCCCCGGCGGTGAGGCGGCGGCCGGAGAGGACGATCTGGCGGGCCGTGCGGGCTCCGGTGAGGCGCGGCAGGCGCAGGTTGGCGAGGCCGGGCACGATGCCCTCGTCGGCGGCGGGCAGGCCGAGCAGGGCCCCCTCGGCGGCGATCACCCGGTCGACGACCAGGAGGAGTTGCATGCCTCCGCCGATGGCGAAGGCGTCGACGGCGGCGATCCAGGGTTTGCTGACGAGCGGGCCGCGCCAGCCCGGGGAGTCGGTGAGCAGCCCGCGGGCGATCTTGTGGACGTAGCCGAGTTCCCGGCCGAGCAGGAAGTCGACGTACGAGATGGCTCCCGCGTGCAGGTCCTTGAGGTTGATGCCGGCGCTGAACACCCGGCGGCCCGCGTGGCGGGAGTGGGTGACGGGGCCGCCGCGCAGGACGCCGACGCGGACGGTGTCGTCGAGGAGGGCGAGGTCGACGGCGGTCTCCAGGTCCGCGATCAGCCGGTTGTCCTCGGCGTTGAGGCAGTGGCCGTTGTGGAACGTCAGGTGCGCGGCGGGGCCGCGGCGTTCGAGGCGGACGGTGGGGAGGTCCACGGTGCCGGTGCGGCGGAAGCCGTCGAGGAGGGCGGCCGATCCGGGGGCGGGACGGAGCATCGTCTCGATCAGGTGCGTGCCGGCCCGCGGGGAGCGCAGCACCGCACCGAAGAAGATCCCCTGGTCGATCTCGCGGCCTTCCTTGTGGGCCTGGAGGCGGCCGGCCTCCTCGGCGAGAAGGGCCCGGTCGGGGACCAGGCCGGGGAACCGGACGGCCGCGGTCCGCGCCAGTTCGGCGAGGCGGGGGCGGCGGGTGCGGCGGGAGGTGAGGAGGTCGTAGACGGTTTCGGTGTGGTGGTCCAGGAAGGCGTGGCGGGCGTCGCGGCAGGTTTCGTGGATCCGGGCCGCGTGCCGGGAGGCGGCCCCGTCCCGGTCCGCGGGGGCGGGGAGGGCCGCCAGCAGGCGTTCCCCGTCGGCGCAGAGGGCGGCCAGGGCGGCGGCGTCCGCCGCGAGGTCCCCGGAGGGGGCGGCGGACGGCGCGGGAGCGGACGGCGCGGGGGCGGACGGCGCGGCGCGGCCCGCCGGTCGGGCGGGGCGGGGAGGGGTCACGGGCGGGCTCCCGGGGCGTCGGACGGCCCGTCGGGGTCGCCTTCGAGTCGGCCGTCGGTGCGGCCGTCGAATCGGCCGTCCGGGTCGCCGTCCGGGTCGCCGTCGGCGGTGCGGGCGGCCGTGGCCGCGAGTCGGCGCAGTTCCCGGTCGCAGGCGGCGAGGTGGGCGCCGACGGCTTCGCTGTACTCCGAGGAGGGGGCTTCGAGCAGCAGGGCGCGCCGTACGGCCAGTTCCCGGTCGGAGATGCGCCCCATGAGCACGGTGGCCGTGTGGGCGGCCTCGGTGAGGTCGGCCGAGATCTGGTCGACGAGGCCGAGTTCGAGGGCCCGGTCGGCGCCGAGGGCATCGCCCCACAGCACGATCTGCCGAGCGCGGGCGCCGCCGAGCTGCCGGGCCAGGCGGTAGACGGCCAGGCCGGGCCAGAAGTGCCCGTCGTTGACGGGGAGCAGCAGCCGCAGGTCGGGGGCGGCGATGCGGAAGTCGGTGGCCAGCAGCAGGTCGAGGGCCGGGCCGCCGCAGGGCCCGGTGGCGACGGCGAGGGCGAGTGCGCCCTGGCGTTCGAGGCGGTGTACGGCCTTCTCCCAGCGGCCCACGTCCCGGACGTCGACCTCACCGGGCCAGGAGCGGGGGTGGTGGGGGGCGGGGAGCAGCCGCAGCAGCAGGACGAGCCGTTCGGGGCGGGCCGCCTCCAGCAGGTCGCAGGCGGTGTCGAGGGCGGCGGTCAGCTCCGGCAGGGGCCGGGTGCCGTCGACGTCGAGGGTGAGGGCGAGTCCGTCCGCGGTGCGGCGCGGCGTGCCGTCGGTCCGCATGGTCAGGTCTTCCTTCCGTCGTGTCACCAGCGGGCCAGGGCCATTTCGATCGTCGACCCCGGCCCCATCGTCATGAGGACGCCGTGGTCCCCGGGTCGGGTCCGGTCCTCGGCCGCCAGCTGCTGGTAGGAGAAGAGGAAGGAGCCGCTGGAGAGGTTCCCGTGGTCGCGCAGCACCCCGGTGGTGTGGCGGACGTCGTGGCGGGTGAGGCCGAGGTTGACGCGTACGGCGTCGATGACCTTCTTGCCGCCGGAGTGCACGATCCAGTGCCCGACGCGGGACGGGAGGACTCCGGAGTGGCGCAGCAGCCGGGCGAGCGCCTCCTCGGCGTGCGCGCCGACCACGTAGGGCACCAGGGGGTCCAGGGCGAAGCTGAACTTGCCGTGGTCCTCGTCCCAGTCGTAGCGCATCGCGTCGACCGCCTCGGGGATCGTGCGGCTGGAGAAGCGCAGGAGAGCGGGGCCCCGGGGGGCGGGGCGGCCGGCGGCGGGCGCGGTCACGGCGACGGCCGCCGCTCCGTCGCCGAAGAGGCTGTTGACGACGGCGGAGCGCAGGGTGCCGTCGAACACGTAGGCGGCCGAGCAGACTTCCACGCACACCATCAGCGCGAGTTCGCCGGGGTGCGTACGGGCCCAGCCGGCGACGGAGCCGAGGGCGTTGAGTCCGGCGTTGCAGCCCATGCCGACGACGTCGAGGCGGGAGCAGGCGGTGTCGATGCCCAGGTCCCGCAGGAGCAGCGCGGAGAAGCCCGGGGTGAGGAAGCCGGTGGAGGTGACGCAGCACAGGTGGCGCACGTCGGCCGGGGTGGCGCCCGTGTCCCGCAGGCAGGCCTCGATCGCCGCGCGGCCGAGGGCGAGTCCCCGCAGCCGGTGTTTGCGCAGGAGTTCGCCCTGTGACTCCACCGCGCGGGTGCCGTCCGGGCGGGCGGGCGGCAGGCTCAGGCCGCGCCGGTCGATGGCGCTGTTGCGGAAGAGGGACCGTACGCGCGGGTCGGTGATGGCGAAGGCGTCCAGCAGGTGTTCCTGGGTGTAGGTGGTGTCGGGCACGGCGGTGCCGACACCGGTGAGCCGTGCGAGGGCGGGCACGCCGTCCCCTCTCCTGGTCGGGTGCGGTGGGGTGCGGGGCGGGGCTCCCGTCAGCCGAGGTAGTCCTCGGGGCCGGCGGCGCGGACGGTGTCGAGGGTGAAGCAGTGGAAGCCGCCGCCGAAGAGCCTGCGGTGGCGGTGGCGTACGGGCACGACGGTGAAGCGGTGCTTCTCCAGGGTGCGCATCAGTTCCGGGCAGGCGTCGTTGACGAGGACGGTGTCGGGCCCGGCGGACAGGACGTTGAGGTCGATGTAGGGGCTGGTCAGGACCAGGTCGTCATCGTCGTACCGGGGGAAGTCGTCGCTCATCGGGGCCGGGGGGACGATCAGGTCCCAGGAGCGGAGGGCCTCGGGGAGCTTCTCGGCGACCGCGCGGGAGCGCACGAGCAGGGTGCCGGGGCGCAGGGCCAGGACCATGCTGTCGATGTGGCTGTCGCTGAGGCGGTGCACGCGGTGTATCCGGAAGCGGCCTTCGAGGTGGCGTTCGAGCCAGTCGCAGGCCAGGGCGTGGTTGGCGGTGGAGACGTTGACGACCATGTCCCGGCCCAGGCGCAGGACCTGGGCGCCGTCGAGCATCATCTCCAGGCCCACGTCGTACGGGGACGGGCGCGGGTCGGCGATGGGTTCGGTGGGGCCGCCGAGCGTGCTCTCGCGGGCGTAGGACAGGTCGAAGGAGGCGTCGGTCATCAGCGGGCGGGGCATGACGGTCCAGCGCGCGCCCTGCTCGAAGTACCGCTGGAAGACGGGGGTGAGGAACTGCGTCTCGAAGTAGCGGGAGCGGATCATCGGCGGGGTCTCGATGATCTCGTCACCGGCGATCAGCGTGTTGTCGCGGACGTTGAGCGGGGGCACCACGGAGGCGGACCAGGCGGGGGTGCGGACCTCGGCGGTGGCGGGGTCCACGGGGATCGGACGGTGGACGGTGACGGAGAGCGCGGCCAGGGTCGCCGCGATGCCCTCGACGTCCTCGGCGAGCTCGTCGACGTAGCGCTGCTTGATGGCGACGCGGCCGCGGCCGCCGGGGTCGGGCCGCCCGGCGGGGGTGAGGCGCGGGTAGTACCACTCGGCGCGGGTGGCGGGGGCGTTGTCCTCGGCGATGTTGTCGTGGAAGAACAGGTCGAAGGACAACTCCCGTTCGTGGGAGGTGTAGTTGAGTGCCGATCCGACGATCACCTCTTTGAGGGGCGACCACTCGTCGAAGCTGTGCAGCGGCATCGGGTCCTCCGTCGGTCGCGCCGGCGCCCGGGGCACGCGAGGGCGATCGGTGCGTGCCGGACGAGGGTGGGACACACAGCGTCCGCCGCGCGCGGAGCGGCCGGTAGGGCGCCTCCGCGGGGTCCCGCCCGGTTTCGGCCAGGCCCGCGGGCGCACGGACGGGGCGGGGGCGGCGGCCGGTCCGTCGCGGCGGCGGCGCCTGCGGCCTGGGGCTCTTCGGGGGCGGCGGCGGTGGGCGCGGCGGCGGGCCGCGGATCCCGGCCCGTGCGGGCGTGGCGCGGCCGTACCGGGATGTGTCGCAAATCCGACGAAGCGGCCGTCCGGTTACGGCTGGCGCCCCGGCCGGTCCTCGACGGCGTGGGCGGCGGCCATCCGGCCGAGGTCGGCGGTGAGCGAGTCGAGCCAGGCCGTGACGGTGAAGAAGAGCGGGGGGGCGTCGCGGGTGGCGTCCGAGGGCTCCGGGCCGCCGGGCTGCGGGCCCTCGTCGGCTTTCACCCGCGCCGCGCGGGGCTCGCCGCGACGGCCGCCCCTCGGTACGTCGAAGCGGGCGGCGGCCATCGCGAAACCGTCCGCCACCCAGGCCCCGTACGACCTGACGCGACTGCCGGCCGAGTGGTCCGGAGCGGGCTCCGGCTCTCCGGCGGCCTCCAGGACCCGGCGGGCTCCCCAGAGGACGTGGTGGCCGGCCATGAGGGCGCTGTGCCAGTCGGGACCGGGGCCGGCCGGATGCTGGGCCTCGCCCTGGTACTGGGCGTAGGCCGTCTCGGCGAGGAGCAGCGCGTGCTGGACCTCCGCGTCGTCGCGGACGGCCGGTGGTGTTCCCGCTCCCGCCGTCACGGCGCGCGCGGTGGCCGCGACCTGCTCGGCGGCACCCCTGAGCATCCTGGCCACGCAGCGGCCGAGTTCGTCGTGGGCGCCCTTCGGCCAGGCGAGGAGTCCGCACAGCATGCCGATGACGCTGCCGATGAGCACGTCGAGGAAGCGGACCTCGGCGAGCTGCCAGGTGGCGGCGGACAGCTGGGCGAAGACGACCGAGACGACCAGGGTGAACATCGCCTGCATCCAGCCCACGCCTCGCACGGGGCCCACGCAGAACGCGACCAGCATCAGCGGCGGCAGCAGGATCGCGCACGGCAGGGTGGCGCCGTCCGCGAGGGCGAGGACGACACCCGCCGCGAGGGCGCCGACGAAGGTCCCGATGAGGGCCTGGCGCACGGTGGCCCGGGTCTGGACGGCCGTGGTGCGGGTCAGGGACAGCACGGCGAGCATGGCCCAGAAGCCGTGGGGCAGGGTGTCCAGTCCGGCCACGGTGCGGGCCACGGCGAGCGCGAGGCTGATGCGTACGGCGTTCTGGAAGTGGACGGACCCCGGTTCGGCGTGCCCCGCGAGGCGGATCCACCAGAGCCGCAGGGGGTGCGCACCGGCGTACCAGAAGCGGCCCTCGGTGGTGTCGGGTACGGCCGCGCGTCCCCGGACGGCGATGTCGGCCGCCCGGCCCAGGACCAGGGCGGCGTCCGCGATCTCCACCAGTGCGGCGTGGCGCCTGCGGTCGATGGGGGCGGCGGGCTGGAGGACGGCGGTCCGTTCCCGTGCCGTGTGCAGGGCGCGGGCCGCCGCCCCGGCCTCCGCGGGTGCGGGATCCCCTGCGAGGAGGACGGCCGTCTCCCGGGTGGCCGCCGCCACCGAGCCCAGCAGGGCCAGTCCCGGGGGGTCGGGCGGGGTGCCGGAGCCGGGGGCGGGCAGGGCGCGCAGCCGGGCCAGGAGGGTGCGTGCGGCGAGGCCGGTGTGCGCCAGCGCGCGCTCGCGCAGGCCGGGGCCGGCCGGGCGCTCGGCTTCCGGGACCCGGGACGGGCGTACGGCCTCGCCGGCGGCCGTGGCCTGGCGGGCGACGTCCGCGGGCAGGGCGTAGGGCGGCCCGCGCAGGGCGGCGGCGCAGCGGGCGGCGCTGCGGGCGGCGGCGGCGGCCCGTGCCGCGTAGGAGGGTGCGCGGGCGTCGGGGAGGACGAACGCCTCGGCGAGTACGGCCAGCGCCAGGCCGACGACGGTGCCCGTCAGCCGTTCACCGAGCGTGTCCGGGGCGTACGGGGGGAAGCAGGGCAGGATGTACAGCAGCTGCAGTCCGGGGGACGCTCCGGCGGGGCGGGGTCCGGCGGCCGCGACGAAGGCCAGGAAGAAGCCGATGACCAGGGTGCCCGCGACGGCGGTCCAGGTGCGGACGGCGAGGAAGGTGCCCAGGGTCACCAGAACGCAGGCGACGGGCAGGAGCTTGAGCATCACGGCGGCCCGCTGGCGGCCGGTGCCCGGTATCCGGGCGAGGGCGGCGACGGACACCGCGGAGAACAGGGCGTAGGTGGCGCCGACCGGGCGGTCCAGGGCGTAGAGGAACACGTAGAAGCCGGTGCAGGCGGCCAGGGTGACGCGGACGGCCCGGCGCGCGGCGGCGGCCGTCGGGTCGGTGCCGGTGCGCAGCCGTTCGAGCGCCCGGGCGGGGCGCCCCGTACGGCGGGGTGCCGTGCGCGGCGCGGCGCCGGTGGCGCCCCCGCCGTCGTGCGTCTGCGTTCCCATCGCGACTCCGCCCGTCCCGCCTTGCTCGGTCCGGCCCCCGTTTCAGGGTCCCACCGCGGGCCCGGGACGGCAGCCCCGGGCAGGGCCCGCCCGGCCTTCCCCCGTGCGGGGGCGGCCGGGCGGGCCCGTCGGGTGCGGGCGGGGTTCAGCCCACCCGGAGGGTGACGTCGTCGACGACGTAGGAGGTCTGGAGCGACTGGTCCTCCGTGCCGAGGAACTGCAGGGTGACGGTCTGCCCGGCGAACCGGGAGAGGTCGTACGACTTCTCCGCGTAGCCGGTGTTCGCGTCGACGTTGGAGAGGGTCTCCAGGGTCTGGCCGCCGACCGACACGGTGAAGCGGTCGTAGACCACGTTCTCGGTCTCGTCGGTGTCGATGTGCAGGAAGAACGAGAGCCGGTACGAGGAGCAGCCGGCCGGGATCGTCAGGGACTGGGCGGCGCTGTCGGTGTGGGAGGAGCCCCAGCCGTTGAGCCACGCCATGGAGACGCCGGAGTGCGGGACCTCGCCGGCCTGGTCGGTGATGACCCCCGTGGTGGCGTTCCAGGGGCTGCTGCCGTTCTCGAACCCGCCGTTGGTGACGACCTGGGCCGGGGTGCAGGTGCCGCCACCGCCGCTGACGGTGAGCGTGTAGGTGGTGGTGTGGGTGGCGGTGCCTGATCCGGTGACGGTCAGGGTGTACGTGCCGGGAGTGGTGTTCGAGGCGACCTGGACGGACAGGGTGGAGGAGTCGCCGGACTGCACCGAGGACGGGCTGAGGGTGGCGCTCACGCCGGCCGGGGCACCGGAGACGGTCAGGGCCACGGTCTGGGCCGCGCCGCTGACGGTGGTGGTGCCCACGGTGGTGGTGGCGGAGCCGCCGGGGGCCGCGCTGCCGGCCGCGGGGCTGGTGGCGAGGGAGAAGTCCTGTGCGGGGGTCTGGCCGCCGACGGCCTGCTTCCACACGGTGTACGCGACGCCGTCGGCGCTGCGGTCGAGGACGGTGGCACTGATGTTGCCGGTGGTGTCGCAGGCGCTGTGGTAGCAGGAGTCGTAGGCGGCGTTCGCGGTACCGCCCCACTTGGTGGCCTGGGCGGCGGTCTTGCGGGCGCTGGCACCGGCCGCGTAGCCGGAGGTGGGGATGCCGGCCTGCTGGAAGGAGTAGTCGTCGCTGCGGCCCTGGCCCTCGGTGTTCTCCTCGGGGGCCAGGCCCAGGGAGGTCCAGTACGCCTTCAGCGGGGCGGCGGTGGTGGAGTTGACGTTGTTGATGAAGTAGCCGCCGTTGGGCGAGCCGACCATGTCGAAGTTGTAGTAGCCCTTGATGGCGGCGCGTTGGGCGCTGCCGAGCTGGTTGACGTAGGACTTGGAGCCGTTGAGGCCCTGTTCCTCGTCCGTCCACCAGGCGAAGCGGACGTGCTTGGTCATCGCCGGGTTCTTCTGGGCGAGGACGAGGGCGTTCTCCAGCAGGGTCGCGGAGCCCGAGCCGTTGTCGTTGATGCCGGGGCCGGCGGAGACGCTGTCGAGGTGGGCGCCGAACACGAGGGTCTGGTCGTCGGGGCCGCCGGGCCAGTCGGCGATGAGGTTGGCGGAGGGGTAGGTGCAGGAGGTGCAGTTCTGCTCGGTGACGGTGTAGCCCGCGGCCGTCAGCTTCCCCTTGATGTAGGCCAGGGACTGGGTGTGGCCGCCGCTGCCGGCGCGCCGGTTGCCGCCGTTCTGGGAGGCGATGGTGCCCAGCTGGGCCAGGTGGGCCCGTACGGCGGCGACGTCGATGTCCGGCGGGTCGGTGCCGGGGGTGGTGCCGCCGACGTTCAGTACGTAGTCGACGGTGTGGGAGGTGCCGGTGCCCTGGCCCTTGACGACGACGGTGGAGGCGCCGGGCGCGGCGTTGGCGGTGGCGGTCAGGGTCAGCACGGAGGACTGGCCCGACTGCACGGTCGCCGGGTCGAAGGAGGCGTTCACCCCGGCCGGGAGACCGCTCGCGCTGAGGGTGACCTGCTGGGCGCCGCCGGTGGAGGTGGCGGTGTTCACCCGGGTGGTGACGGAGGCGCCCTGCCGGACGGTGCCCGAGGACGGGTCCAGGGTCAGGGTGAAGTCGCCGTTCTGGCCGCTCGGGGTGCAGGTGGGGTCACCGGCCTGGGCGGGGACGCTGATGGCGTCCCAGGCGGCCTTGGTCCTGGTGAACAGGGTGCAGGTGGTGTCGAGGGACTTCGCCGAGCCGAGCGTGGCCGTACGGTACTTCTTGTACGACATGCCGCTGGTCTTGAGCAGCATGCCGCCGTAGAAGATCTTGCCGGCGTTCTGGATTCCGACGCCGGTGAGGGTGCTCTGGTTGCAGGTGCTGCTGGCGGGCTTGCCGCCGCCGGGGTTGGTGCCCTCGGCCAGCAGGTAGAACCAGTGGTTGAGCGGGCCGGCGGCCGCGTGCACCTCGGTGCCCGGTATCGCGGAGCTGTAGCAGGCCGGGTCGTTGTTGACGGCCGGCGGGTCGTACATGTTGCGGATCGGTCCCCGGCCCTGGAGGTTGATGACCTCGCCGACGGTGTAGTCGGGGGTGTCGTACGGGGACGGTTCGTTGACGTACGCCTCGGTCAGCGCGCCGAAGATGTCGCCGGTGCCCTCTCCGAGCCCGGCTTCCTGACCGCTGGTGCCACCGGGGGTGTTGCTGTCGATGGCGTGCCCGTACTCGTGGGCGACCACGTCCACGCCGGCGATCCACTCGTTGGCGCTGTTGTGGCCGATGGTGACCGAGCTGCCGTCCCAGTAGGCGTTGAGGTCGCCGAGGCCCACCTTGCCGGGGAAGCTGCGGCCGTTGCCGCTGACGCCGTTGCGGCCCAGCCACTGGCCCAGCATGTCCCACTGCTTCTGCGCGGCGAACATCAGGTCCACGCAGCCGGTTTCCCTGGACGTGGGGTTGCCGGTGCCCCAGGCGTCGGAGGACTTCGAGAAGACGCTGCCCGAGCCGTAGTCCGCGCAGCTGAGGCCGGCGCGGTTGGGGTCGCGCAGGGTGTACGTGCCGCTCGAGCCGGTGGTGTCGATGGTCACCGGGCCGGGGCCGTTCCACTTGCTGTTGCCGGTGCCGGCGACCACGTCGTCGTAGGAGTCGACGACGGATCCGGTGCGGGCGTCCACGAAGACGTGGAGCCGGCTGGGTGCGGTCCGGGTGCGGCCGGTCAGGACGGTCTCCCAGGCCAGGACCGGCTTGTCGTCCTTGAGGCGGACCACGAGGCGGCTGTTCTCGGTCCTGTCGACCGTGACGAGCCTGCCGCGGGCCGTGGACTCGGCGTCCTTCGCCGCGACCGCGGGGCCGGTCGCGACGTCGATGCGGACGGAGGAGGCGGACTGCAGGGCGCGGACCTTGCCCGCGCCGTCCGCGAGGACGACGGCGTCGCCGCCGACGACCGGCAGTCCGCGGTAGCTGCGCTCGTAGGCGACCGAGTAGAGGTCCTTCAGCCAGGGCGTGACCAGGCGCCGTTCGTACCGTTCCTGGGCGGAGTTGACCAGGGTGTCCAGGCCGCTGGCCACGGCCCGGTCGGCGGCGGCGACCGCGCGCGCGGCGGGGGTTTCCCGGTCGGCCGGTCCGGTCCGTTCCCGCTGGGCGGCCGAGGCCGTCCCGCTGAGGGCTCCGGCGAGGCTCGCGGTCAGCGCCATCGCCGCCACGCTCGCCGTCCATCTGGTGGGGTGCAACGTCCACTCCGTTCGTGGGGGGTGAGTGCTCGTTCGCCGCCGAGTATGGATGTGGACATGACGAGATTGGGACATCCCGGACGGCATAAGGTCCGGGTTATGGTGCCGTGGCGGCCCCCTGCGTAACCTGCCGGGATGCAGCTGGAGTTGAGACATCTGCAAGCCGTCTGCCGGATCGCCGAGGCGGGCAGCCTGGGCGCCGCGGCGCGGCGGCTCGGGGTGTCACAGCCCGCGCTCTCGGCGCAGCTGCGCCGGATCGAGGCGGTCACCGGCGGAGAGCTGTTCGTACGCGGCAGGAACGGCGTGGAGCCCACCGCCCTCGGCCAGTTCGTGCTGACCAGGGCGCGCCGGGTGCTCAGCGAGATGGACGCGCTCGGCGCGGAGGCGCGCGCGCTGGCCCCCGGCGCGCCGCTGCGGCTCGGCTGCATCCTGCTGGTCCTGCTCGACGGGCTCCTCGCCCGGACCGACCTGGCCATGTCCGGGCGGGAGATCACCGTGGACCTGGAGGACTCGGTGACGGCCCTGGCCCGGATGCTGGGCGCCGGGCGCTACGACGCGATCGTGTACGGGGAGGTCAACGAGCACGAGGTGCCGCTTCCCGAGGGGGTCCTGGCCCGGACCCTGATCGCGAAGGAGCCGTTCTGCATCCGGCTCTCGGCGCAGCACCCGCTGGCGGCCCTGGACCACATCGACCTGACGGACCTGGCCGACGAGCCGTGGATGACGCTGGTGGAGGACGACGACGGGGGCCCGGAGGCCCTGGTGGCCGCCTGCGCCGAGGCCGGGTTCAGCCCGCTGCTGCGCTACCGGATCACCGACCGGAAGATGCACTACGACCTGATCGCCGCGGGCCGGGCCGTGTCCCTGAGCCAGCCGACGGCCCCGGCGGCCGCGGGGACGGTGATGCGCCCGCTCGTCGGGGACCCCGTCACCGGCCGGATCCGCCTCGCCTGGAACCGGGCCGCGCTGTCGGCCCGGCAGGCGGAACTCCTCTACCGGGCGGCGGCCCGCTCCTACGTGGCCGACGTCGGCAACAACGCCTTCCACCAGGCCTGGTGGAACGCCCACCCGGAGGTCCACCCGGCGCTCGACTGACCTCCGGACGGGCCGTGCGCGGGCGGCCGGGCCTTACGCGGGCGGTGCGCCGGTCAGAGCACGCGGCCGCCGAAGGGGCCGCCGGTGCCGTGGACGCCGTTGCCGTAGTAGGTGCCCAGCCGTTCGCGGTAGGCGGGGTCGGCCAGGTGGGTGTCGCGGTGGAAGGTGGGGGCGTTCTTGATCTGGCCCCGGGTCCGGTCGACGAAGACCTTGCGCTCGGCGGTGTCGACGCTCACGACGGTGCTCGCCGGCAGCAGGACCTCCTTCCCGAAGATCCACGTCCCGGTGTCCACGACCAGGTAGGCGTCACCTGTCTCGTCGGAGTGCTTGGCGACCTTGCCCACGCTTCCGTCGGTCGCCTCCACCCTGTAGCCGATCAGGTCGGCGTCCGCCGGGCGGCCCGCGGTCGACTTGTAGCTCCACACATGTTCGGTCACGTGAACCCCGCTCCTCCGGTCGGCGGCGAAGGGCGGCGCGAGCCGCCGCCGTTCGCCGGTCTCGGCCCTCGTGTTCCCGGTGGCGGGGCCTTCACACGTGCCGGACGGCCGGGGGCCGGCCGGGCGGGCAAGAGCGGGCCGGGGCGGCGGTCAGACCTTGCGGACCACGCTGGACTTGAGCTGCATCGCGCCGAACCCGTCGACCTTGCAGTCGATGTCGTGGCCGTCGACGCCGTCGACGAGGCGGATGTTGCGCACCTTGGTACCCGCCTTGATCCCGCTCGGGCTGCCCTTGACCTTGAGCCCCTTGACGACCGTCACGGTGTCGCCGTCGGCCAGTACGTTGCCGACCGCGTCCTTGATCACCCGCTCGGCGGGCGCCGCGGCGCCGTCGTCGGAGGCGGCCGGCCACTCGTGACCGCATTCGGGGCAGACGAGGAGCGCGCCCATCTCGTAGGCGTAGGAACCGGAGCACTCGGGACAGGGGGGCATGGGGGTGTCAGTCACCGGAACAGTGTATTTCAGGCCATACGCACCGCTGGACTCCCGGACCCGTCCGGCCTCCCCGGTCGCAGCGGGCCCACCGGGCTCACCGGGCTCACGTACAGGCGGCGTGCCCAGTCCCCCTGGACGGCGTGTCCAGCCCCTTCCCCTACTCTTTCGGATCTTCACTACGTTCGACCGAGGGAGCAGGACATGACCACCCTGATCGTCTTCGACATCGACGGCACACTGCTGCGCAGCGTCCCGGCCCACGTGGCCGCGTTCGTCGCGGCACTCCGTGAGAGCGGGCTCACGGAGATCGACTCGAACTGGGGCGGCTACACCCACCACACGGACTCGTGGATCTTCCGCGAGGTGTTCCGCCGGAACACGGGCCGGCTTCCCGGCGAGGCCGAGACCAAGCGGTTCTCCGGCCTGCTCCACGAGCACTTCACGGCCGCGACGGCCCGGGAGGGCGTCGAGCAGACCCCCGGGGCCGCCGCGTTCCTGCGGGCGCTGGACGCGGACCCCGGGTACGCGGTGGCCTTCGCGACCGGCGCGATGCGGGAGGTCACCGAGGCCAAGCTGGCTCCCCTGGAGGTGACCGGACCGGTGGTGACCGCGAATGAGCACGCCTTCCGGGAGCACCTGGTCCGCGAGGCCGTCCACCAGTCCGTCGAGCGGGCCGGCGGCGCCTTCGACCGGGTGGTCTGCGTGGGTGACGGGCCGTGGGACGTGCGGGCGGCGGTGGCGACCGGCAGCCAGTTCATCGGCATAGGCGCCTCGCCGGAGCCGTTCGGCGACTGGTTCCCGCGCACGCACCTGTTCGCCTCCTTCGACGAGGTCGACCCGGGGGCCGACTTCACCCTGCTCCCGCCCGCCGGCCGGGTGGCCGGGGAGCCGGACGCGGACCGGGCGTTCACGCCCCGGCCGACGCCCTGCCCCTGCTGGAGCTGACCGCACGCCCACTCCGCCTCCACCGCGAGCACGATCCGGATCTGCCCCGGGGTGAGTCCGACACCGATGCCCGGGACGTCCGCCCCGGGGCCCGGCGCGGTGCGTGCGGCGGCCGGCCGCGCGCCCCGCGCACGGCGCCTCGGCGGGGGTGTCGCGAAGTGGACGAACTCCAAGGCGGGAAGGCGATTTCGGGAACGCCGAGCGGGGGGACAGGGCCGCCCGCGGGGCGGCGCCGGTCAGTTCGAGCACCCGCGCCGCCGACGGCTCCGGCAGGCGTTTCGATCGAACACCACTGCGAGAAGCGGGAGTTTGTGCATTCCGTCCGCGCCAGGCCGGAACGGACCAGCCGTCCTCGTGCCCTCAACGAGTCTTCCGTTATCACGAACGGCCGTGCCCATGCGCCCGCGAGCGCGCGGCGAAACCGGCAACACGCCAATGCGCGAGAATTTTTCCATTGCTTCGCGGATATTTTGCAGAACCGATACAACCCGGAGTGTGCCCGGGAAGTGAAACGCGTGTGCCATCGGAGAAAACTGGGCGGCCGTCAGACCCCAGGGACCCAGGGACCCATGTCACCGAAAGCAGGACCGTCGCAGGTATCCGACCGACCGTTGCCCGCATCCGAACGCGGAGGTATCCCGATGTCCGTATCCAGGACCGTCTCGCGTAGTTGCCGAAAGTCGCACCGGCCCGTTCGCCGCATTCCAGGATCCCGCCTCCCCCGCGCCCTCGCGCTGCTCATGCTCCTGACCGCCTCCGGCGTCGCCGGCCCCGCCTCGCCGGCCGGCGCCGTTCCCTCCTACGGCGCCAGGGCCGTGGTCGTGGCCGCCTCCAAGGAGGGCGCCCCGTACGCGCACGGCGCGACCGGGCCCGCGCGCTTCGACTGCTCCGGCCTGACGCTCTATTCCTTCCGGCAGGCGGGCCGGACGCTGCCCCGCACCGCGGAGCAGCAGTACGAACACACCGATCACATCAGCCGGGACCAACGGGTGCCGGGGGACCTGGTGTTCTTCCCCGACGGCTCCACCATGGGCCACGTCGGCATCTACGCCGGCGACGACAAGATCTGGCACGCCCCCAGACCGGGGACCCGCGTACGGCTGGAACGGATCTGGAGCGGGAACGTCCGCTACGGCCGCGCCTCGTGACCGCACAGGCGCGCACCCCCGGCCCACCAGTCGGCCTAGCGGCCGGACGGGTCGGCGCCCGCGGGCACCTCGTCGATCCGGCCGTCCACACCCGCCCGGTAGAGCCTGCCCGCCGAGAAGCCCCGGTCGCCGTGCCCGTAGGTGATCTGGGTGGACAGGTGCAGGCCCGACTCCACGGCGCACAGGGACGCGCCCTCGGCCCGCCAGATCTGTCCCGACACGTGGGTGGCGATCAGCGGGCGCCCGCGGCCGTCGAGGGTGAGCCCGTCGGGCAGGGCCAGGGCGTCCCAGGGCTCGGTGGAGAGCCACCGTCGCGGGTGCGCCGGGTCGCCCACGGGGATCCGGTACAGGCCGGGGGCGACCGTCGTCTGGACCACGTAGACCTCGGAGCCGTCCGGGGACACGGCGATCCCGTTGGGCTGCCCCACCCGGGCCCAGGCGGGGTCGACGCGCCCGTCCGGGGTGACGCGGCCGATGGTCCGGGCGCCCAGGGTGGTGGTGTACACGGTGCCGTCGGGCGCGAGGGCGACGCCGTCGATGCCGCCCAGGCCCGAGGCGTACGTGCTCACCGCGCCGGAATCCGGATCCACCAGCAGCAGCTTCGACACCGGCAGGAGGCCGCCGGTCAGGGAGTGCGCGAGGTCGTTGCCCGTCCCGACGAGCAGCCGGCCGTCGCCCCGGACCACGATCCCGCCGTTGGCTCCGATGTCACCGGTGAGCGCGACGGGGGTGCCGCCGGGGGCGTCGATGCGGTAGACCCGGCCGGTGTAGTACGCGGTGGCGAACATCCGCCCGTGTCCGTCCACGGCGATCGACTCGACCCAGTCGGGCATCCGGGCCACCTCGACGGGCGCCGGGGCCTGCGCGGCTCCGCAGGCCGGCGCCGCCTGGGCGGGGGCGGGCGCGAGGGCGCCCGCCAGCGCGGCCAGTACGGCCGCGGTCACGGCCACCCGGCCCCCGCGGCGCGGTGTGCGCGGGCCGGTACGGAACGTGCGGATCGGCATGGTCGGTCCCCCTCCGTGATCGGGCACCCTGCCCGGCGCAGTATCGGCCGAGGGGACTCCCCGCACCAGCCCCGCCCGCACCACGCGCCACTGCCCTGGCCGGAACCCGCCGGTCACCACCGCGCGGCCCGGCCCCGTGACCGCCCCGGCGGATTCAGGGGCGGGTCTGGCTCAGCACCAGGGGACGCGGGTGTAGTTGTGCACGTAGCGGGCCGATACCCAGCCCGGCTTGCCGTGCAGCCGGTACCAGATGTCGTTGCCCTCCACCCAGGCGCCCTCGGCCTGGCAGGAGAGCCGGACCTTCTGCCAGGGGTCGAGCACGCCGACCACGTGGGAGTGCGTGTTCGCGTGGGCCCTGACCTTGAGCCCGGACGTGCTGACCACGAGCCCCTCGGCCGGCGACGACGTCGCCAGCGCGTTCCCGGCGAAGAGGGTGACCGCGGCGGCCGCCGCCGGCCCCGCCCACGCGATCCTCCTGAACATGCGCATCTGCGCCTCCCCATCTCCACGGCTGACGTGCCGCGCACCGAGCGCGGCACCGACCTCGACCCTGCGCCGCCGGGCCCCGTACATCCGTACGGCGCACCGAACGGTCGCCCGATCGGCGGAGGGCCGGACCCGGTGATATGAGTGGGGGATGGAGCTGTCCGCTTCCCCCGACGACCGGACCCGGCACGGCCGCGCGCAGCGCAAGCGGCTGCCGCGTTCGGCGCACGACCGGGTCCCGACGGCGGACGAGCGGCCGGACCCGGTCGCCGTGCTCGCGGCGCAGGGCGCCGGCCGGCTGCCGGAACTGCTGCCCGTGCGGTACGCCCGGATGGCGGCGGGCCCCTTCCCGTTCCTGCGCGGCGCGGCGGCCGTGATGGCCGCCGACCTGGCGACGACGGCGGACAGCGGCCTGCGGGTGCAGCTGTGCGGGGACGCCCACCTGCTGAACTTCGGGTTGTACGCCTCGCCCGAACGCGCCCAGCTCTTCGACCTGAACGACTTCGACGAGACGCTCCCCGGACCCTTCGAGTGGGACGTCAAACGGCTGGCGGCGAGCGTGGCCGTGGCCGCCCGCGCGAACGGCCACGACGACGCGGCCGCGCTGACCGCCGCCGAGGCGTCCGCCGCCGCCTACCGGCGGAACATGCGCCGCCTCGCCGGGCTCGGGGAACTCGCCGTCTGGTACGAGCGGGTGGACACCGCGCAGGCGCTGCCCCTGGTGCGGCGCCGGCACCGCGAAAGGATCGCGGCCGGACTGGAACGCGCCCGCCGCCGCACCAGTCTGCAGGCCCTGGACAAGCTGACGGACGTCGTGGACGGGCAGCCCCGGATCCGCTACGAACCCCCCTTCCTGGAACCGGTGGACGATCTGGACTCCACGACCGTGCGGAACGTGTTCCTCGACTACCGGGAGTCCCTGCCGGAAGAGCGGCGCCTGCTGCTGGACCGGTTCGCGGTGGTGGACGTGGCACGGAAGGTGGTGGGCGTCGGCAGCGTCGGAACCCGCTGCTTCGTGGTGCTGCTCACCGGCCGGGACGCCGGAGACCCGCTGTTCCTCCAGATCAAGGAGGCCGGTCCGTCCGTACTGGAGCCCCACGCCGGGGCGTCCGCGCAACGGCACGCGGGCCACCGGGTGGTGGCCGGGCAGCGGCTGATGCAGGCGGCGACGGACATCTTCCTCGGCTGGGCCACCGGTCCGGGGGGCCGGCACTTCTACTGGCGCCAGCTGCGCGACATGAAGGGTTCCGCCGACGTCGCCGCCATGGACCCCGTGCTGCTGCAGGAGTACGCGGCGCTGTGCGGCCGGACCCTGGCCCGCGCCCACGCCCGGACCGGTGACCGGATCGCGATCGCGGGCTACCTGGGCACCGGGGACGTCTTCGACCGGGCCGTCGCCCGCTTCGCGCTGGCCTACGCGGACCTGACCCTCGCCGACCACGCCGCGCTCACGGCCGCCCTGACCGACACCCCCACCCCCACCCACGCCGCCCGCCCGTCCGCGAAGGCATCCTGACGACCGGTCCGGCTGACGTTTGCGCGCCGCGATCCCGGTCAGACGCGGGACGTACGGTGTTCCCGTCCCCCCAGGGAGTGATCAACTGTGTCGAACCAGGAGAAGGGCCGCGCGAAGGCCGAGCAGGCCAAGGGCAAGGTCGAGGAGACGGCGGGCCGCGCGGTGGGCAACGAGCGCCTCACGGCCGAGGGCCGCGCCGAGAAGGCGAAGGGCGACGCCCGCCAGGCCAAGGAGAAGATGAAGGACATCTTCAAGCGCTGACCCGCGCCGTCGGCGTCCGCCGCGGTCCCGGACCCACGGAGGTCCGGGACCGCGGCGTTTCCCCACTCCGCGGCCACCCGCACCCCCCACTCCGCGACCGCCCGCACCCGATCTCACGCGCCGTGACGCTCCGGTGACGGTCCGGTCACGCACGGTCGGCAGACTGCGGGTCAGCCGACAGTGAGAGGGGACCGGCCGTGCCCGTCAGCCCCACCTTCCCGGGTGTGTACATCAACGAGGTCAAGAGCGCCGTGCACACCATCACCGGGGTGCCGACGTCCGTGACCGCCTTCGCCGGGGCAGCCGTGCGCGGCCCGACCGACCGGCCGGTGCACATCACCAGCTTCGCCGACTACCAGCGGCTGTTCGGCGGGGTCGTCCCGCGCAGTCCGCTCGGGTACGCCGTCTACCAGTACTACGCCAACGGCGGGAGCGAGGCGGAGATCGTCCGGCTGGTCCACACCGGGGACGGCGACGACACGAAGAACGCCAAGGCCTCCACCCTCGTCCTCGCGGGTCCGCGCCCGGTCACGCTCGTCGCGCGCGGCGAGGGCCTGTGGGGGGACTCCCTGTACGCGCGGGTCGACCACGACACCAGCGAGACGCCCGCGGCCGGCGCCCCCCGGACCCTGTACAACCTCACGGTCCTCGACAGGGGGACGGGCGCGGTCGAGCGCCACCTCAACATCAGCTCCCATCCCGACGACGCCAACTCCCTCGACAAGGCCCTGAGTTCGTCCGCCCTCCTCACCGTGCCGGCCACGAACCCGGTCCTCGACGCGGTCCCCGCCGCGCACGAGGCGATCACCCCGGCCGACCCCAGCCAGGACCCCTTCGACGAGGCCAAGCCCGCCCGCCACACGAAGGCCGGGGGCGGTGCGGACGGCTCCGCGCCCGGCCTGTCCGACTACCAGGGCGGCACGACCGGGCAGGCCGCGAAGACGGGCCTGTACCAGCTCCTGAAGACCGACATCTTCAACCTGCTCTGCCTGCCCGGGGCCCCACAGGCCGCACTGGCACCCGCCGCGGCCCTGTGCGCGGACCGGCGCGCGATCCTGATCGTCGATCCGCCCGCCTCCTGGACGGGCATCGAGGCCGCCGTCAACGGGATGACCGCTCCCCCGGTGACGGGCGACGCGGCGAAGAACGCCGTCGTCTACTTCCCCCCTCTGGTCATTCCCGACCCGGCGGCGGGCGGAGTCCCCACGACGGTCCCGCCGTGCGGCACGGTGGCCGGCGTCATGGCCCGCACCGACGTACAGCGCGGCGTGTGGAAGGCCCCGGCCGGCACCGACACCTCCCTCGCCGGAGTGACCGGGCCCGCGCTGGCCATGACCGACCTGGAGAACGGCCGGCTCAACCAGCTCGGGGTGAACTGCCTGCGCTCCTTCCCCGTACTCGGCCCGCTGGTGTGGGGCGCGCGGACGCTGCGGGGCGCGGACCGGCTGGCCGACGAGTGGAAGTACCTGCCGGTGCGGCGGTTCGCGCTGTTCGTGGAGGAGAGCCTCTACCGCGGCACCCAGTGGGTGGTCTTCGAGCCGAACGACGAACCGCTGTGGGCCTCGATCCGGCTGAACGTGGGCGCGTTCATGAACGGCCTGTTCCGGCAGGGGGCGCTGCAGGGCGCGACGGCCCGGGAGGCCTACCTCGTCAAGTGCGACCGCGAGAACAACCCGCAGAACGACATCGACCGGGGCATCGTCAACATCGTCGTCGGCTTCGCACCGCTCAAACCGGCCGAGTTCGTGATCATCCACATCGAGCAGCTCGCCGGGCAGCTGCAGGTCTGAGGAGCGAGACGATGGCAACCACCGCGCGGGTCGACCCGCTCAAGAACTTCCGTTTCCGGGTCCGTTACAGCGACAGCACCGTGCCGTTCATCGGAGTCCACAAGGTGTCCGGGATGAAGCGGACCGTGGAGGTGGTCAAGCACCGCGACGGCGGCGCCCCCACCAACAGTTCCAAACTGCCGGGCCGGGTGGAGTTCGACCCGATCGTCCTCGAACGCGGGGTCACCGTGAACGCCCTCGAATTCGAGAAGTGGGCGAACAAGACCTGGAGTTACGCCAACGCGGCCGGCGGGCGGGAGACCTCCCTCAAGGACTTCCGGCGCGACCTGGTCATCGACGTCCACGACGAGACCGGCCAGAAGGTGCTCTCCTACCACGTGTTCAACTGCTGGGTGTCGGAGTACCAGCCCTTCTCGGACCTCGACGCGAACGCGAACGCGGTGCTCGTCCAGCACATCCGCCTGGAGAACGAGGGGTGGGTGCGGGACATCGCCCTGCCGCCCGCGGCCGAGGTCTCCTTCGACGACCCGGCGGTGTGAGGGTGGCCGTACTCACTCAGGAACGGCTCCTGCGCGGCTGGGAGGAGGGGCTGGGGCAGGGGCGGGTGGCGCGCGCGGTGGCGCTCGCCGCCGCCGCGGGCGGGCGCTCCTTCGAGGAGGTCTGCGACCTGCCGCTCGGCGCGCGCGACGCGCTGCTGGTGGGGCTGCGGGGCGCGTGCTTCCGCGGCGACGTACAGGCCCTGGCCGACTGTCCCGCCTGTGGGGAGGAGCTCGAAGTGGCCGTGCCGCTCTCGGACCTGCGCCCTCGCGGGGAGGCGGTGGGCGGCGAGGTCACCGTCCGCGGGCATCGCGTCCGGTTCCGGGCGCTGACGAGCCGGGACGTGCTGGCGGTGGAGGCGGCCGGCCCGGCGAGCGCCGGGGCGCGGCGGCGTCTGGTCGCCCGGTGCGTGCTCACGGTGGACGGGGAGGCGGTGGACCGGGAAGCGGTGGGCGGGGAGGCCGTGGGTGCGCTGGGCGACGAGGTGCTCGACGCCGTGGCCGCCGCGCTGCCCGGCGTGGATCCGGGGGCGGACATCCGGCTCGACCTGACCTGCGCCCTCTGCGGGCACGGCTGGGCCGCCCCGTTCGACGTCGCGGCGCACCTGTGGGCCGATGTCGACGCCTGCGCTCGGGGTCTGCTGGGCGACGTCCACACCCTGGCCCGTGCGTACGGGTGGCGCGAGGAGGAGGTCCTCGCGCTCAGTGCGGCCCGGCGCCGGTTCTACCTGGAGGCGGTCGGGGCATGAGCGACTTCGTCGACCGCGTCCTGGGGCTCCCCGATCCGTCGGCGGTCCGGCCCCGGATCCCCTCGTTCCTCGACCTGCCTCCGCTGCTCGACCCGCCGCCGCCCGGTGCGGACTCCGAGGAGGAGGCGGCCGGAGCCCGCCCGCCGTCGGACGCGCCCACGACGGCGTGCGCCCGGGCGGCCGGTACGGCCCCGGGTCCGGCCGTCCCCCCGGAGCCCGTCCGCGCCCCGGCCCCGTACGCTCCCGCCGCCCCCGTGACCGGTGCACGCGTACGGGGCGACGCCCTCCGCCCCGGGCACGGGGTGCCCACCGGGCGCGAGGAGGCCGCGCCACGGGCATCCGCCGCCGGACCCGGCCGCCCGTCGGACGCCTCCGAGGGGGCCGCGCCCCGCCCGGACGGGCCGGACCTGCCCGCCGCGGCCGGCACTCCGGTGGCGGGCCGGCCCGGCCGCACCGTGACTCCGGCCGCGCAACCCCGCGCCGCAGCCGGACCGCGCTCCGTACCCGTGCCCGTACCCGGATACGGGCACGGGTACGGGGAGGCGCGGGCCGGCCGGAGGCGGGAGCCGGACGGGGCAGCGGCCGGGCCGGAGGCCGGGGAGACCACCGTCCACATCACCATCGGCCGGCTGGAGGTCCGCTCGGGGCCTCGGTCCTCGGCCGCCGAGCCGGCCCCCTCCGTCCGCAGGCCGCCGCGTGAGCCGGCCGTCCCTCTGGAGGACTACCTGCGGCGGCGTTCGGGCGGTGGCCGATGAGTGACGCGCGGGCCATCGAGGCGGTCACCGAAACCCTGCGGGCCCTGGTGGACGACGGCGTCAAGGGCGTCCTGCCGGGGGCCACGGCCGTGGCCCGGCCCCTGGACCAGGTGAACCCGACCGCCCAGGAAGCCCAGGTCAACCTGTTCCTCTACCAGACCGGCTTGGCCGCGGAGCTGCGCAACACACCGCCGCCGGACCTGCTCCCCGGCGAGGACGCGGAGCCCGCGCTGCCCCTGGTCCTGCGCTACCTCCTCACCCCCTTCGTGCCCGACGGCAACGACCTCGTGGCGCACCGGCTGCTCGGCGGCGCCCTCCAGGCGCTGCACACCCGGCCCCTGCTGACCCGCGCGGAGCTGGCGCAGACCGCCCCGTACAGCGACGTCGCCCGGCAGGTGGACAGCGTCCGCATCACCTGGCACGCCTTCGAGGAGAAGGACATCTACTCCCTCTGGAGCGTCTTCCAGACGCCGTACCGGCTGACCACGGCCTTCGAGGTGCGGGCGGTCCTCATCGATTCCCGGCGTCTGGCACGCACGCCGGTGCCGGTCCTCAGCCGCGGCAGCGACGGCCGCGGTCCCCGGGCGGGCACCGGCGTCCGCGCGACGACGCCGAGGGTCGACGCCGTGGTCTGCCCCGGGGGGCAGCCCGCCGCCCGTGCGGGTGACCGCGTCGAGCTGCGCGGGGCGAACCTGGGCGGGGTGAGCGCCGTCCGGCTCACCCATCTGGGCTCCGACGCCACCCTCGTCGTCCCGGTCCCGGCGCCCGGGCCCGGCGGGCCGCCGCGCCCGTCCGGCACGCTGGCCCTCACCCTGCCCGCGGGGCTGCCCGCGGGTGTGTGCGCGGTGGCGCTGCGGGCCGGGACGCCGCCCGCCGAACTGCCCGTCGGGCCCTGGTACATGGCCCTCGCACCACGGATCACCAGCCCGCTGCCGGCCACCGTCGTACGGGACGCGGCGGGTGACGCGGAGGTGGTCGTGAACGCCGATCCGCCGTTCGCCGACGGGCAGCGGGTGTTCCTGCTGCTGGGCGGCGACGCCCACGCGGCCGGCGCGTTCTCCGGGCACACGGCCCGGTTCGCGCTGCGCCGGGCCCGGCCGGGCGGGTACCCGGTGCGGCTGCGGGTGGACGGCGTCGACAGCCTCCTCGTCCTGGACCGCGCCGCGAACCCGCCCGCGTACGACCCCTCCCAGCGGCTGACGGTGATCTGATGCACGCGACCGACGGCGACAACGCGCGCTTCCTGACCGCCTCCCTGGACTGGCTGGGCCTGGTGCTCCGCCGCCACGCGCAGGAGCGGGCGCTGCCCGGCCCGTCGCCCCTGCGGCCTGCGGGAACGCCCCTCGAAACGGCCCCCGGCCCGGTGGCCCCGCGGCGGCGCCCCGGGCCGCCCCGGTGGCGCCGGCGGGCCGCCGCGCCGCCGCGCACCGACGAGGGGCGTACGGACGCCGGCCGCCCGGCGCCCGCCCTCCCGGCCCGCCCCGCCGGGGAGGTGGGCGCCCGGGAGCTGGTGGCCGCCGAGGCGCGGATCGCGGAGGCGGAGGCCGCGGTACCGGCCCCGCCGCTGGTCGCGCTCGCCCGCCGCCTCGGCCTGAGCCGCTTCGAGCGCGACGTGCTGCTGATGTGCCTGGCCGAGGAGTTGTCCCCTTCGACGGGTGCGCTGTTCGCGGCGGCGCACGGGGTGGGGGCGATGGCCTACCCCACCTTCGGGCTGGCGCTCGCGGTCCTGCCCGGTCCTTCGTGGGAGGCGCTGTCCGCGCACGGCCCGCTGCGGTACTGGGGGCTCGTCGAGATCGGCCACGTGGCCGGCTCCGCGCTGGTGACCAGCCCGGTCCGCGCCGACGAGCGGATCGTCGACCACGTCAAGGGCCTGGACCACCTCGACGAACGGCTGCGCGTCCTGGTCACGCCGCTCCCGTCCGAGTCGCCCGCCGCGCTGCCCGCCTCCCAACGGGCCGCCGCCGGCCGGTGCGCGGACGCCTGGGAGCTGTCCCCGGCGCCGGTCGTGCACCTCGTCGGAGGGCAGCCGGGCAGCAAGCGGCTGGTCGCCGCCGGCGCGGCCGCCTCACGCGGGCTGACGGCGTACCGGCTGCCGGTCGCGCTGCTGCCCGGGCGGGCGGAGGACACCGACCGGCTGGCACGGCTGTGGGAGCGGGAGGCCGCCCTGACCCCCGTGGCGCTGTACCTGGACGCGGACGACGACGCCCACGACGGGTACGGCGGGTACGACCCGTCGGCCGTCGGGCGCTTCCTCTCGCGGACCGGGGCCCCGGCGTTCTTCAGTTCCCGGGACGCGGCCGCCGGCCTCGGGCGCGCCGCCCTGATCGTGGACGTCGCCCCGCCCACCCCGCGGGAGCGCGCCGCGGCCTGGCGGGACGTGCTCGGTCCGGAGGCCCGCTCCGTCCCCGTCGACCTCCTCGCGCGGCAGTTCGCGCTGGACCTGCCCGAGATCGCGGAGGTGGCCGCGGCGAACGGCGCCGACCGGGCCTGGCGGGCCTGCCTGGACCGCGGCCGGCCCCGCCTCGACGGCCTGGCCCAGCGGTTGCGCCCGGAGGCCGGCTGGGACGACATCGTGCTGCCCGAACGGGCCGGCGCGCAGCTGCGGCGGATCGCCGACCAGGTGGCACGGCAGGAAACGGTGTACGACACCTGGGGTTTCGGCGAGCGGCGCACCCGCGGCCTCGGCGTGACCGCGCTGTTCACCGGCCCCAGCGGCACCGGCAAGACGATGGCGGCCGAGGTGCTGGCCGCGGAGCTGGGCCTCGATCTGTACCGCACGGACCTGTCGGCCGTCATGAGCAAGTACATCGGCGAGACGGAGAAGAACCTGCGCCAGCTGTTCGACGCGGCCGAGGCGGGCGGTGCTGTGCTGTTCCTGGACGAGGCCGAGGCGCTGCTGGGCACGCGCAGCGAGGTGAAGGACGCCCACGACCGGTACGCGAACGTCCAGGTCGACTACCTGCTCCAGCGGCTGGAGTCGCACCGGGGGCTCACGATCATGGCGACCAACATGCGGGCGGCGCTCGACGCGGCGCTCGTGCGCAGGCTCCGGTTCGTCGTCGAGTTCCCGTTCCCGGACGTTGCGCAGCGCCGGGAGATCTGGCGCAGGGCCTTCCCGGAGCACGCGCCGGGCCGTGACGGCCTGGACTACGAGCGGCTCGCGCGGCTCGACGTGAGCGGGGCCATGGCCCGCACCATCGCGCTCAACTCGGCGTTCCTCGCCGCGGCGGACGGGGGCCGGATCACCATGCCGCTCGTCCTGCGCGCGGCGCGGGAGGAGTTCCACAAGCTCCAGCAGCCCGTGCGGGAGCGGGACTTCGCCTGGCCGGATCCGGCTGCCGGACACCGTGAGGGGGCGTCGTCATGAGGGTGGAGGTGCGCATCGAGCGGCTGGTCGTGCAGTGGGCGGGCGGCGGTGAGGTGTTCGCGGGGCACGGGGAGGCGTTCGTGGCGGCGCTGCGCGAGGAGCTGGCCGCACTGTGCGCGGCGGCCGGTACGGCGGGGGCGTGGATGCCGCCCGGGGTCCGGTCGGTGGTGGTCGCCCCGGCGCCGCACGGAGGCCCGTGCGGGGCGCGGGACGCGGGCCGGGCGGTCGCCCGGTCGGTGCACGCGGCCCTCGCGCCAGGCTCGCGTACGGGCTCGCCTACGGGAACGGAATCGTCGGGCACGGGCACGACTCCGGGCGCGGGCCCGGCCACGGGCGGCGCCGGGCGGGGGCGGTCATGACGGGGTACCCCGGAGTGCCCCGCGTGGTCCGCGGCGGATTCGTGCTGCTCGATCCGGACACGGGCCGCCCCGTACGGACGGTGGCGTTCCAGTTCAATCCGGATTCGCTGACCCGCACCGTACAGCCGCAGGGCATCGGACCCGAGCCCGGGGACCGGCTGGAGGCCCAGCGGCTCAAGGGCCCGCCGCACGAGACGTACAGGTTCGACGCGGAGTTCGACGCCACCGAGCAGCTCGACGCCCCCGACACCCATCCGGTGGAAGCCCACGGCGGTCTGTTCCCGGTTCTGGCCGCCCTGGAGAGCGCCCTCCACCCCAGCGTGGCGCAGCTCCTCGCCGAGGACCGGATGGCCGCCCTCGGGATGATCGAGGTCGCGCCCGTCGAGGCTCCGCTGACGGTGCTCGTGCTCGGGCGCAGCAGGGTCCTGCCCGTGCGGATCACTGAGTTCACGGTGGCCGAGGAGGCCTTCGACCCGGACCTGAACCCGATCCGGGCCAAAGTCACGGTCGGCGCTCGGGTACTGACCGTCGACGACCTCGGCTTCCGCCACAAGGGCGGTCTGCTCTACCTCCAGCACCAGCAGGCCCGCGAGCGTTTCGCCGGGCTCGTCCCCCGCACCCCGTCCGATCTCGGCCTGACGAGTCTGTGAAGGAGTACGCGTGTTCTCCGCCACGAGCCGCTACCAGAACGTCCCGACCGCCTCGCTCACCCTCCCGGACGGCCGGACCGTCACCTACGTCCGGCGCCGCTTCCCCCCGGACCCGGACACCCTGATCACCGTGGGGACGCACGTCGTCGTGGCGGGCGAGCGCCTGGACCTCGTCGCCGCCCGGGAGCTCGGCGACCCGGAGCAGGCCTGGCGGATCGCCGACGCGCACCGGGTCCTGGCCCCCGAGTCGCTGACCGTGGTCCCGGGACGGCGGCTGCGGATCACCCTGCCCGCGGGGATGCCGCAGGGCGCGGGCGTGCTCGACGCGGGCGGGGGGCTCGGTGGCTAGCGCCCTGCGGCTGATGCTCCTGATGGGGCCGGTGCTCGCCGTCCCGGTGCCCGCCCCGCTCGCCGACGCCCTGCAGTCGGTCCGGGTCACCACCGCGTCGGGGCAGGCGAGCGGCTTCCAGCTGGCCTTCGCGGTGAGCGCGCGTTCCGTCATCCAGCGGGCGCTGCTGCCCGCGGGCTTCTTCGACCCCGGCGTCCGGGTGGTCCTGGTGTGCGTCGTCGCCGGCACCCCGACCGTTCTCGCGGACGGGGTCGTCACCCAGCAGGAACTGTCGCCGAGCGCCGAACCGGGCGCCTCGGTGCTGACCGTCACCGGCGAGGACCTGACGGTCCTGATGGACCTCCGGCACGAGCGGGCGTGCTTCCCCGGGCTGCCGCACCAGGCCCGCGTCGCGGCGATCTGCGCCAAGTACGCCGTCTACGGGATCGCCCCGGTGGCGGTCCCGCCCGTGCTCACCGACGTGCCGAACCCGGTGGTGCACATCCCCGTCCAGGCGTCCACCGATCTGGAGTACCTGAAGGCCATGGCCTCGGAGGTCGGGTACGTCTTCTTCCTGGAGCCCGGTCCGGTCCCGGGCACCAGCGTGGCCTACTGGGGTCCCGAGGTCCGCACCGGGCCGGTCCAGCCGGCCCTCACCATCGGGGCGGGGGCCGCGGCCACCGCCGAGTCGCTGTCGTTCACGTACGACGGGCTCTCCCGCACCCAGTACACGGTGACCGTGACGGAGCCGGTCACCAAACTGGGCGTCGGCCTGCCGGTTCCCGACGTCGGCCTGTTGCACCCGCCGCTCGCGGCGCGGCCCGCGGTGACGCTCAAACAGGAGCCGCTGCCCGACGTCGGCGACCGCTCACCGGCCGAGGCGCTGCTGCTGGGGCTGAGCCGTACCTCGACGGCGGCCGACGCGGTACGCGGGACGGGCAAGCTCGACGTGCTGCGCTACGGGCACGTGCTGCGCGCCCGCCGGCTGGTGGGCGTGCGCGGCGCCGGACCGGCCTACGACGGGCTGTACTACGTCTCCAGCGTGACCCACGACATCCGGCGCGGCGAGTACAAGCAGGGCTTCACCCTCACCCGCGACGGCCTCGGCTCCCTGACCCCGGCGGTGATCCCGTGACGAAGGACGCGAAGAAGTACCACGGCCTCTACCAGGGGGTGGTGGCCTCCAACATCGACCAGCTGCGCTCCGGGCGGCTCCTGGTCCGGGTCACCGACGTGCTCGGCGACGACCCCTGCATCTGGGCGGACCCGGCGACCCCGCTGGCCGGGCCCGCGAGCGGGATGTACGTCGTCCCGCTGGTCGGCTCCGGTGTCTGGGTCCAGTTCGTGGACGGCGACCCCGACCGGGCCGTGTGGACGGGATTCTGGCGCGGCGGGGCCCAGGAGATGCCGCCCGCCGCGCAGGCGGCTCCGGACGGCGTGCCGCAGGTGGTCATCGGGACGCCCGCGCAGAGCTGCCTGCTGATCTCCGACCTGGCGGGGCCCACGGGCGGCATCCTGCTCCAGCTCAAGGGCCCGGCGGGACCGTACATCCGGCTCCACGAGGGCGGGATCGAGATCGGTGCCTCCGCCGCCGGCCCGACGATCAAGGTGACGCAGGCCGGGATCGACCTCGGCAACGGCGCGCTCACCGTGCTGCCGGGGTGAGCGCGATGCCCGGAACCGTGGTGACGACCGCGACGGCGGTCACCTGCGGGCACCTCGCCCCCGTACGGAACACCCCCGCGCAGACCCGGGTGCTGGCCGGCGGCGCGCCGCTGGCCACCGCCGCCGACCAGCTGGTGGTCACCGGCTGTCCCGGGGTGTCCGGTTCGCCGCCCTGTACGACGGTCCGCTGGACGGGACTGGCTTCACGGCTGCTGGCCGGCGGCCGGCCCGTCCTCGTACAGGCCCTCCCGCCGGCCGGTCCGGTACCCGGCTCGGGCGTGTGCGCCGGGCCGCCCCCGACGACCCCGCTGGTCGTCGCCGGCCAGCTCCGCGTGACGGCGGGGTGAGCGCCGTGGACGTCGACTTCCCCTTCGGGACCGCCGCCACCGGCCGCACCCGGCTCACGGGCACCGAGGACCACGTGCGCGACATGATCGAGCAGGTGCTCTTCACCCGTCCCGGGGAGCGGGTGGTCCGGCCCGACTTCGGCTGCGGCCTGCTCGACCTCGTCTTCGAGCCGAACGGCCCCGACCTGGCGGCGGCCCTCCAGGTGACCGTGCAGACGGCTCTGCAGCGCTGGCTCGGCGACGTCATCGCCGTCCGGTCCCTCTCCGTGACCGCCGAGGACGCGGCCCTGCGGATCGAGATCGGCTACGTACTCCTGGCGACCGGCGCCGTCCGGACCGAGGCCTTCGACAGCGGGGTGATCAGGTGAGCGGGGAGCACGCCCTCGGCGTCCGGGAGCGCGACGCGCGGGCCGCCGGTCTGGCCGGGATCGAGTCCGTGACGGTGGACGGGGGCCGTACGCGGCTCGCCGTCACCCTCTTCGGTCCGGTGCCCGCGGAGCTGGTGCCGGCCAACTTCCGGATCGACGGCGGGGTCGTCGCCCGGGACCTGCGGGTGGTGTCCGTCGAGACGGACCCCGGTCGCGGCGACGACGCGGAGGGGGAGCCGCCCGGCCGGGTGCTGTTGCGGGTTGACCGGCCGGGCGACGTGTCCGCGTACCGCCTGTGCGTGGTGCGGACCGATGCCTCCGGGCGGCCGGGCACCGACCCCCCTGAGGGCTTCGACCCGTTCTTCGCGTCCGCCGGGTTCACCTTCGGCCAGGACTGTCCGGCGACGGTGGACTGCGGGCCCGACCCGTGCCCGCCCGGGGCGTTCCCGGAGCCGGTCATCGACTACCTCGCCAAGGACTACGCGGGACTGCGCCGGGCGCTGCTGGAGCGGCTCGCCCTGACGCTGCCCGAATGGGGCGAGCGGCACGCCGCCGACATGACGGTCGCCCTCGTCGAGCTCCTCGCTTACGCGGGCGACCAGTTGAGCTACGAGCAGGACGCGGTCGCCGCGGAGGCCTACCTGGACACCGCCCGGCTGCGCACCTCGGTCCGCCGTCACGTGCGGCTCGTCGACTACCCGATGCACGACGGCTGCGCCGCGCGGGCGTTCGTCTGCCTGTCCTCGGACGCGCGGGCCACCCTGCCGGCCGGGACCTTCCGGTTCCGGGCCGGCGGGCAGGTCTTCGAGCCCGTCCGCGCCGAGCCGGTCACCGTCCGGCCGGCGCACGGCCGGATCGGCCTGTGGAGCTGGGGGGAACACGAGTACTCCCTGCCGGCCGGCACGACCTCGGCCGCGCTGCGGGACGGCGAGGGCGAGCACCGGCTGTCGCTGCGCGCGGGGGACGTCGTGGTCTTCGAGGAGGTCCTCGGCGCGGCCACGGGACTGCCCGCCGACGCCGACCGCGGGCACCGGCAGGCGGTGCGGCTCGTCGCGGTGCGGCGCGGTGTCGACCGGCTCTACGGGCAGCGCCTGCTGGAGGTGGAGTGGGACGCGGCGGACGCCCTGTCCTTCCCGCTGCGGGTGCGTGCCGTCGGCGGTCCGGAGTGCGTCCCGCTGGACGTCGCCGTGGCCCGGGGCAACACCGTGCTCGTCGAGCACGGGGCGAGCCGCACCTGGTGCGGTGCGGAGCCGGAGCGGGTCACCCGGCCCGCACGGCCCCCGGGGGCCGAGGGCTGTCCGTGCCCGCCGGAGTCCGGGTGCGCCGGGACGGACGGCCCGGTGGCGCTGCCCGCCTACCCGCCGGCGGAAGACCGGTTCGAGCCGCGGGTACCGGGCGACGGCGCCGCGGCTCCGGTCACCTGGAGCGTGCCCTTCCCGCTGCCCGCGGACGTCGCGCGGGCCCAGGCCCGGCGGCTGGACGGGATCCCGGGCCGCGCCCGGGACCGGCTGCTGGACCTGCTGCACTCCGCCGAGGGGGGACACCGCCCCGACGGTGCGGCCCTCGCCTGGCTGACGACCGTGTTCGGCGCCGCCGCGCTGCGCCGGCTGCCCCTGGCCGCCGAACCGGTGGCGGCGCTGCGCACCCTCGTGGCCCGCTTCGACGAGCTGCTGGAGCGCAAACTCGCCCGGCTGCGGGAACTCGCCCGCCGGGCACGGGCCGGGTACGTGCTGCGGGCCGCCGACGAGGGCTGGGAGATCGGGCAGGGCTGGGGCGCGGCCGAGGGCGGGGCGCTCGACCCGGAGCTTGCGGTCTTCCACGGGCCGGCCGCGCGGGCGCTGGCACCCGATCCGCGCGCGGCCCTGCCCGTGGTGGAGGTCCGCGCGGACCACGGCGACGGCCACGGCGACAGCGACGGCCACGACCACGACTGCGGCGCGAGCGCCGCGGGGCCACCGTGGCTGCCCCGGCGCGACCTGCTCGACTGCGGGCCCGCCGACCGCTGCTTCGTGGGCGAACTCGACGACGACGGCGTCCTCGGGCTGCGCTTCGGCGACGGCCGCCACGGCGCGGTCCCCGCCCCGGGCTCCGTGCTCGCGCTGCGCTACCGGCTCGGCAACGGGACGGCCGGCAACGTGGGGGCGGAGGCCATCGACACCGTCGAGCTGTGCGGGGTCACCGGGGTGACGGTCCGGGTGCGCAACCCGCTGCCCGCCACGGGCGGCGCCGACCCCGAACCGCTCGCCGAGGTACGCCGACGGGCTCCCGGTGAGGCGCTGCGCCGGCTGCTGCGGGCCGTCACCGAGGCCGACTACGCGGCACTGGCGGGCGAGGTGCCCGGCGTGCAGGGGGCCGGTGCCCGGCTGCGCTGGACCGGCTCCTGGTACGAGGCCCAGGTGGCGGTGGACGCGCTGGGGACGGACGTCGCCCCGGAGGGGCTGCTCGACGGGGTGCGGGAGCGGCTGCACCGGGTGCGCAGGATCGGGCACGAGGTGCGGGTGGGGCCGGCCCGGCAGGTGCCGCTGCGGCTGGCGCTGTGCGTGGAGGCCGAGCCGTCGGCGGTGGCGGGACACGTGCGCGCGGCCCTGGCCCGGGTGCTGGGCCACGGACGCACGGCCGACGGCGCGCCCGCCTTCTTCCACCCCGACGCGCTCACGTTCGGAACCCCCGTGCGGGTGAGCCGGATCGTCGCGGTGGCGGCGGCCGTGCCCGGCGTCCTGTCGGTCTCGGTCACCGCCCTGGAGCGGCTCTTCGAGCCCTCGCCGGACGCGCTGCGCGAGGGTGTCCTGCCCATGGGACCGGACGAGATCGCGCGCCTCGACGGCGATCCGGCCCGGCCCGGGAACGGCGTACTGGAACTGCGGATCGGGGGCGGTCGATGAGCGGGCACGGCGGATGCGGGTGCGGGGGAAGCGGGGGCGTCACCAGGAGCGGGAACGGCGGGGGCGGGGGCGGGGGCTGCTGCCGCGGGGGTCCGCCGACGCCGGCGTCCACGTACAACCCGCCGGGACGCTCCTCGATCGACTACCGCGTCGGCACGCACGGGCGGTTCATGGCCGCGATGCTCCAACGCCTGGCGAGCCGGCCGGAGCTCGACCGGCTGACCGCCCGCACCACCGACGATCCGGCGGTCGCCCTGCTCGACTGCTGGGCCGTCGTCGCCGACGTGCTGACCTTCTACGGGGAGCGCCACGCGCAGGAGGGCTACCTGCCCACGGCCGTCGAGGCGGAGTCCCTGGTCCGGCTCGGGCGGCTGGTCGGCCACCGGCCGCGGCCCGCCCTCGGCGCCGGCGGATACCTCGCCTACACCCTCGACCCCGGCGCGCGGACCGTCGTACCGGCCGGGTCGCAGGCCAAGAGCGTGCCCGCGCCAGGGGGGTTGCCGCAGACCTTCGAGACGGCCGAGGAGCTCACGGCCGATGCCGCCTGGAACACCCTCCCGGTGCGGACGACGGCTCCGCCCCGGCTCCGGGCCGGTACGGCGCGCGGGCTGGAGCGGCTCACCTTCACCGGGTCCGCGCTGGGGCTGCGGCCCGGTGACCGGCTGCTGCTGCTGTTCGGTTCGGCCCACGATCCGGTCGTCCGGGTGGTGGCGGGCGCGACCGCCGACCACCCGGCCGCGCTCACCGCCGTCGACCTCGTCCCCGACTCCCCCGCCGACCCGGCGGAGGCGGCCCGGGAGGCACTGCTGGCCGTGGCCGGCAGCGGACCCCGGGTGCCGGCCGCGACGGTCCTGCGGGCATCGGTCGCGGCGGCGCTGGAGCGGCTGGCCCCGGACGGGGGCGCCGCGAGCCACGCGTACGGGAGGGTCGCGGACGCCGCCCGGCTGCTCGCGGAGGGCGTGGCCTTCACCGGGGCCCGGGGGAACGCGGCGTTGGCCGGGTGGCTCGCCGGGGAGGTGGCCGAGGCGGTACGGGCCCTGCGGGCCGCGCTGTCGGCCGTGGCCGCCGAACACCGGCGCAGCCTGCCGGAGGTCGAGTACCTGAGGGCGCTCGCGCACGCGCTGGCCTGCCCCTGCACGCCCGGTGAACGGCGCACGGACACGGACGGGAACGGGAACGGGAACGGGAACGGGAACGGGGACGGCGAGGACGACGGCGACGACCGGGACGGCGACGGAGCCCGGTACGGGGACGGCTGCGGTTCCCCGGACTGCGACCGGGCGACGGCGCTCGTCGCCACCGCCGCGGTGCTCCCGGCCCTGCGCCGCACCCCGCCCCGGCCCCCGACGGCGGGCCGGGACCTGGACACCGACCCGTGCGAGGCGTGGGACCCGCGCTCCGACTCGGTACCCGGGCTGCTCGCGGCGGCCGATCCCCGGCTGGCCGGCGCGGTCCACCGGGCCTGGGCCACGCAGCGGATCGCCCCGCCCCGGGAGAACGCGGGCGTGCAGGTGCCGCGCGTCAAGGCCCGGCCGGTGGATCCGCGCCTGGACCCGCAGGGCGCTGAGGCGCCCGCCGGGAGCGAGTACCTCTACCTGGAGGGCCACTTCGACGGGGTGCTGCCGGGCTCCCTGGTGCTCGCCGAGCAGGCCCGCCCGGCGCCCGAGAGCCACGTGGTCCGGGTCCTGGACGTCACCCAGCTGCGGCTGCCCTTCCCCGTCGCGGCGGCCGCGCCGCCGGTCTTCGTGCCCGTCACCCGGCTCACCGTGGACGGCCCGTGGCACGGGGCGCCGGACGCGGGGGGCGGCGTTCCGTACGGGGACATCACCGTCTGGGCGGCGGGCGAGGACCTCGTCCTGGCCGACGACCCGGTCACCGAGGACGTCGCGGGTGTCCGGATCGAGCTCGCCGGGGTCTGCCCCGGGCTGCTGCCCGGCCGCCGGCTGGTCGTCTCCGGCGAGCGGACCGACGTCCCGGGGACCACCGGTGTCCCCGGCAGCGAGCCGGTCATGCTGGCCTCCGTCCGTCAGAGCGTCGACCCCGCCGCCGGCGGGGACACCGTGCGCACCGAGCTCCTCCTGGCGGCGCCGCTCACCTACACCTACCGGCGGTCCACCGTGACCGTGTACGGCAACGTGGTGCCCGCCACGCAGGGCGAGACCCGGTCGGAGGTCCTCGGCAGCGGGGACGCCTCCCGGGGCGGGCAGTCGTTCGCGCTGCGCGGGGTGACGGCCGCCGCGCCGCTGACGTACCTGCCGGCCGCCACGCCCGACGGCGCCGAACCGGCCCTGACGGTACGGGTGGACGGCGTCCGCCGCCCCCTGACCGAGGACCTCTCGCTCCTCGGGCCGACCGACCCGGCCTACGCGCTCGACCGGGACCCGGGGGCCGGCACCGCCACGGTGGCGTTCGGTGACGGCGTCCACGGCGCCCGGCTGCGCAGCGGGGTGGAGAACGTCACCGCCGTCTACCGGGTCGGCGCGGGACCGGACGGCAACCTGCCCCCCGGCCGGATCACCCAGGCCGTGAGCCGTCCGCTCGGGGTGGGCGCCGTGACCAATCCGCTCGCCTCCACGGGCGGCGCGGACGCCGACGGGCCGCGCGACCTGCGCGCCGTGATCCCGCTGCGCACCCGGGCCCTGGACCGGCTGCTGTCGGTACGGGACTACGCCGACTTCGCGCGGGCCCGCGCCGGGATCGGCAGGGCGGTGGCCGCCCGGCTGTTCGACGGCCGGCGCGACATCGTCCACGTCACGGTCGCCGCCGCCGGCGACGTGCCCGTCACCGCCTCGGACCCGCTGACGGCCGGACTGTCGGCCGCGCTCGAAGACTTCGGGGATCCGCACGTCCCGGTGCGGGTCGACGTCCGGGAGCTGGTGCTGCTGGTCCTGTCGGCGGGTGTGAAGGTGCTGCCGGACCACTCCTTCGAGACCGTCGAACCGGCGGTGCGGGCCGCCGTCCTCGGCGTGCTCGGCTTCGCCGCGCGCGATCTGGCCGAACCGGCCCGGCTCAGCCGCGTCCTGGCCGCGGCGCAGGCCGTGCCGGGGGTCGGCCACCTCGACGTGGACGTGTTCGCCGGGATCGGCTCGGCGGCCGATCCGCTGGCCCTCGTCGACCTCGTCTCCGGTCTGCGGGGCGCGGCGGCGACGGTGGACGCGCTGCCGGCCCGGGCCGAACCCCGGGTGCACGTGGTCGGCGACGACCCGACCGGGGCCGCCGACACCCTGACGTCGGTCGCCGTGCGCCACGGCCTGCGGGTGGAGGAGCTGGTGGCCCTCAACCCGGGCCTGCGTTCGCCGGCCCTGGAGCCGGGGCGGCGCCTGGTCGTCTCCGTGTCCGTGCGCCCGGCCCAGCTGGCCGTGATGACCCCCGACCTGCCCCAGACCCTGATCCTGCGGAGGCTGCCGTGACGACCGGTGCGGAGCGGACCCTGTACGAGCTGCTGCCGGCCCTCTACCGGCGCCGGGACGCCGAGGAGGGGATGCCGCTGCGGGCGCTGCTGGAGGTGCTGGAGGAACAGCGCGTCCTCGTGCGGGAGTCGGTGCGCCGGCAGTACGCCGACTGGTTCGTGGAGACCTGCCAGGACTGGGTGCTGCCCTACATCGGGGCGCTGGTCGGCTACGAGGCCCTGCCCGGACACGAGGCGGCGCTCGCCCGCGGGGACGGGGCCGCGGCCCTGCTCGCGGCCGCGGTGGCGCCCCGTCGCGACGTCGCCCGCACCCTGGCGAACCGGCGGCGCAAGGGCACCCTCGCCGTGCTGGAGGACCTGGCGCGCGACGTGGCCGACTGGCCGGCGCGCGCGGTGGAGTTCCGTACGCTGCTCGCCTTCGACCAGCCCGTGCGCCGGGACGCGTCCTACGGGCCGGACATCGGGGAGCGGCTGCGCTCCGGACGCCTGGCGGACCTGCGGTGCGGCGGTGAACTCGACCTGGTGGACGGGCCGTTCGACCGGCTCGCGCACACGGCGGACGTCCGCGGGGTCGAGTCGGCGCACGGTCCGGGGCACGAGGGCGTCGCGGGCGTCGGGCTGTTCGTGTGGCGCCTGGGCGCCCACTCCCTGACCCGGTCACCGGCGTACTGCGTCGACCGCGACCGCGGCCACTACACCTTCAGCGTCCTCGGCAACGACACCCCGCTGGTGACGCTTCCCGTGACCGAGCCGGCGCCGACGCACATCGCGGACGAGACGAACGTCCCCGCCTTCATCCGGCGGCGGGCGTTCGAGGAGCACACGGCCCGGTACTACGGGCCGGGCAAGAGCCTGTGCGTGTGGAGCGGGGACGGCACGCCGGTGCCGCTGTCGGCGATCGTCGCGGCGGACCTGTCGCACTGGGAGCCGTCGCCCGGGGGCCGGGCGCCGCGCCGGGGGGAGGTCGCCGTGGACCCGGTGCTCGGGCGGATCGCCTTCGCGCCGCGCACGGCGCCCGAGGCGGGGCTGCGGGTGAGCTACCACCACGCCTTCTCGGCGCCCATGGGCGGTGGCGAGTACCCGCTGCCCGTGGCGCCCTGCGGGCCCGGGGCGGCCCGCTACCGGGTCGGGCCCGGTGAGGAGTTCGAGCGGCCCGCGGAGGCCGTCGCCCGGTGGTACGAGGACAAGCGGGCCGACCCGGCGCGCCGCGAGGCGGTCATCGAGCTCGTGGGGTCGGTGGCGTTCCGGCAGCGGACCGAGATCCGGCTGGACCTGGGCGACCGGCTCACGGTGCGGGCGGCGCCCGGCAGCCGGCCGGTGCTGCGGCTGCTGGACTGGCACGCCGACCGCCCGGACGCGCTGCGGTTCACCGGGACGGGCCGGGGGGAGGGACCGCTGCCCTCGCTGCGGCTCGCCGGGCTGCTGGTGACCGGCCGCGGCGTCCGCGTCCAGGGGCCCGTGGGCCGGGTGGAGATCAGCCACTGCACGCTCGTGCCGGGCTGGTCGCTCGACCGGGGCTGCGGCTGCGAGCATCCCGGTGAGCCCAGCCTGGAGCTCGTGCGCACCCCGGCGTGCGTGGAGGTCCGCGACAGCGTCACGGGGGCCGTCCTGGTGGAGGCGGACGGGGAGTGCGCCGCGCCGAACCGGGTCTTCTTGCGCGACTCGGTCCTCGACGCCACGTCGACGGCGCTGCCCGCGTTCGGCGGACCGGACGGCGGGTGCGCGTACGCCGAACTGTCGGCGCGGGCGACCACGGTCATCGGGACGGTGCGCACCCACGCGGTCGGGGTCGTGGAGGACTCCCTGCTGGACGGCGTGGCGCACGTCGCGGTCCGCGACCGGGGCTGCGTCCGGTTCAGCTACCTCGCGCCGGGCTCCCGCACGCCCGCGCCCTTCCACTGCGAGCCGGCCGCCTCCGGGGACCCGGCCCGCGTCGTCCCCCGGTTCACGAGCACGGCCTACGGGACGCCCGGCTACGCGCAGCTCTCCGCGGCCTGCCCGCCCGAGATCCGCCGCGGCGCCGAGGACGGCTCCGAACTCGGCGCGTTCCACGGCCTGTTCCAGCCCCAACGCGAGGACGGGCTGCGCAGGCGGCTGGCGGAGTACACGCCGGCCGGGACGTCGAGCGGCGTCCTGTTCGTCACCTGAGTTCCGTCCCCGAGGAGGCACATCTTGTCCGTCGACATCTCGCGCGTCTCGTTCGACCCGTCGAAGCACTACTCGCGGATCGTCCACCAACAGGGGCGGGTCACCCTGGACGCCGACGCGAACGAGCAGACCGCCGTGCTGCTGCACTACCTGCGCACCGTCGTCGCCGACGTGCTCGGGCCGGCGGCCGTGCCCCGGGGCGCGCCCGGGTTCTCGGTGGCCCGGATCCCGCAGGACCCGGACCGCGACCTCGCGATCGGCGCCGGGCGGCTGTACGTGGACGGCCTGCTCGTCGAGAACGACGTCCCGACCACGTACCTGACCCAGCCCGACGGCCACGTCGACCCCGAGACGGCCCCCGTCCCGGCGGGTCCGGCGCTGGTCTACCTCCGGGCCTGGGAGCGGGAGGTCACCGTGATCCAGGACCCGGCGATCCGCGAGATCGCGCTGGGCGGCGCCGGTCCGGACACCGCGGCGCGGGCCAGGGTCGTCTGGCAGGTGGTGCTGCACGGCTTCGGGGCGGAGGATCCGGATCCGGGGGCCGCCGAGGCTCCCGCATGGTTCCGGTCCTGGCTGGACGGGCTGTACCGGCCGGCCGGCCGGCTGGCGGCGCGGGCCCGGTACGAGCCGGCGGGGCCGTCCGACCCGTGCGCCGTCGTGCCCCGGGCCCGGTTCCGGGGGCCGGAGAACCAGCTGTACCGGGTGCAGGTCCACACCTCGGGGGCGGGCCTGCTCCCCGGCGCGGACCCGGCGCGGCCGGTGGTGCGGACCCGCCGGGGGCGGGGCGCCGGCCGCGCCGCGGAGCCGGTGGCCACGTTCGTCTGGTCCCGTGAGAACGCCTCGGTGGCCCTGCCGGTGACCTCGGTGGCGGGGCCGGTGGTGACGGTGGAGGGCTGGGGGCGCGACCACCGGCTGGGGGTGGACGTCGGCGACCTGGTCGAGCTCGTCGACGACGCCGCGGCGGTGCACGCCGCGGACGAGGTGCCGGGCGGCCCGCCGCAGCGCGTCCACCGGATCGTCGCGGTCGACGTGCCCGGCCGCACCCTCACCCTCGACGCCGACCCCAACGCGGGCCCGCCCGGGGGGCAGCCGCCCCCGCAGGTCGGCGGGGATCCGGAACTGCACCCGTACCTGCGGCGCTGGGACCACCGGCCGCCGCGGGGCGAGGACGCCCTGCCCGTGGTCCTGGACACGTGGATCGCCCTGGAGGACGGCGTGGAGGTACGTTTCGACGCCCCGCGGCGGCCGACGGAGGCGGGCCCGGACGCGGATCGGGGGCCGGACGGGCAGCGGACGGCGGGGCGCTTCCGGCGGGGCGACCACTGGCTGGTTCCGGCCCGCACGGTCCCCTGTGACGTGCTGTGGCCGCAGGCCGAGGACGGGCCGGCGGCCGTCGAGCCGCACGGCGTGGTCTACCGGTACGCCCCGCTGGCGTACCTGCCCGCCGGGGAGGGCGACCCCGTACCCCTGGTGCCCGTGTTCTCCCCGCTGTTCCCCCCGGCGGGGTGAGCGGTGGCCGCGCGCGAGGTGCCCGCCGTCCCCTCCGGGCCCGCCCGGCCCGAGCGGCGGTCGGTGCGGCGGGCGGTGGATCCCCGGGCGCCGGAGCCCGACGAACGGCTGGAGGCGGAGGCCGACCGGTTCGCCGAGCGGTACGCGTCCCTGGCGCCGGGGGCCGTGCGCCCGCTGCCGCGCCCCCTCCCGGCGGCCTCCCCGACGGGGGACGCCGGGGCGCCCCTGGACGCGGCGACGCGGGCGGCGATGGAGCCCCGGCTGGGCTGGGACCTGTCCCGGGTCCGGGTGCACACCGGGCCGGGAGCCGCCGCGTCGGCCGCCGCCCTGGGTGCGCGGGCCTACACGGTCGGCGGCCACATCGTCCTCGGGGACGGGGCACGGCCAGGTTCGGACGCGGGGCGGCGACTGCTGGCCCACGAGCTGGCCCACGTGGCCCAGCAGGCGCGGGGCGAGGGCGCGGGCAGGATCCACCGCAAGCCGCTGCCCCCGGCGACGGCGCCCCCGGCCAGGAGGGCGCGGGGCGGCGGGCGGCCGTACGAGTTGATCGTGACGCGGGAGATGAACCCGGCGGAGCTGCTGCGCCAGTTCATCCGCCAGTACTACCAGACGACGGACGAGGGGGAGGTCGACCGGCGGCTGCCCTGGTGGCACTGGGAGAAGCCGGGCGGCCTGGCGGCGGGTGCCGACGACGTCCTGAACGGCAAGATCTGGCTGACCGTCAACGACTCCACCCAGGCCGCCCTGGACCGGCTGCCCCAGGAGGAGCAGGACCGGATCAACGCGGAGGCGGACGCCCGGTTCTGGCAGCGCAGCGGCCTGCCCACGGGAACGAAGCTCGGCAGCGGCCCCGAGGACGCCGTGCTGCGCGCCCACTGGCTCGGGGCCCGCGCGGACGTGACCTACGAACACGCCCTGCTGCGTGAGCTCCAGGCGCTGCCCGAGGACGTCCGGCGGATCCTCTTCGCGGGCGACCGGACCCTGGTCCCCGAGGACTACGAGAAGGCCCTGCGCCTCGCCCGCAGGCTGACCGCCCTCACCCCGGCGCAGCGCGCCGCCTATCTGGACCGGGTGAACGGTTCGACGGACGACTGGGACGAACTCGACGCGGGCATCGGCCGGTTCGAGGACCGGGAGCGGCTGCGCGAGGCGGACGCGGGGCGCACCGAGGAGGCGGCCTCCGCCCTGTTCGGCTGCGAGGACCTCTACCGGCTGTGGCGGGAGCGGGACAGCACGCGGCGGGATGCCGTCCGGGGCGGACCCTACGTCGCCTACCAGCCGGGTCTGGAGCGCAGGGCGACGGAGGCCGCCGCCCGGTTCGGCGAGTCCCTGGCCCGGCACGGGTTCGAGGGCGAGCAGGCCTTCCTCGACGCGATGGCCGTCTACCGGCTGCGGTTCCGCACCCGTGCGGTGGAGGCCGCCCTCGACGTCCTCGATCACTACGACCACCTGCTGTACGTGGAGCGGGGCCGGCTGCGGGCGCCCGGATACGTGGCCTCCCTGGTCTCCGGCATCGCGGCGTCGGGCGCCCGCGGACTCTACGAGCGGGCCGCGCGGGCGGAGTCGACGGCACGAAGCATCCGGGCCGGGGCCGACCCGGAGTCCTCCTTCGAACGGAACCGGGCCGCCGCGCGGGCGGGCGGGTACCAGCGGGAGGCCCTTTCGCTGCGGGACTCGGCGGAGCGGGCGGTGCTGTCCGCGGGCGGTGGCGACCCCCTGCTCGACCCGGCGAAACTCGGCCGGGCCACCGACCTGGAGAAACTGTCCGGCCTCGACGAGGCGGGCGCGCGGGACCACCTCCTCGGGGTCGTCGACGCCCGGCTCGCGGACACGGCCGGGGCCCGGCGCGAGTTCACGGCGGATCCCGAGCGCGTCTACAGCCTGCCCGACCTGGTGCGGGCGACGAAGGAGGGTCTGGGTGCGGACGGCGCCACCGTGTACGGGTGGATCGTGGACGACCACGTCGAGGAGGTCCGCCGGTCCCACGTGTTCACGGCCGCGGTCCTCGGGGTCCTCGCCCTCGTCCTCGCGGCCCTCGTCCCGGTCGGCGGCTGGGTGGCGGCGGTCGCGCTGCTCGGCACCACGACCCTGAGCGCCTACCAGGCCGGGCAGGCGCTGGAGGAGTACCGGGTCCAGTCGGCGGACTACCGGCTGTCGTTCATCGAGGACGAGCCCTCGCTGCTGTGGGTCGGGGTCGCCGTGGCCGCGGCCGCGGTCGACCTGGGGGTCTCGGCCGTCGTGCTCTTCAAGGCGTCGGCGAAGGCGCTCTCCGCCTTGGAGGGCCCGCTGCGCGAGCTCGCGGCGGCGTCGGACGCGGAGTCGGCGGCGGCCCGTTACCGGACGCTCGTCGCGAGGATCGAGGAGGCCGAGGGGCTCGACCGGGCGGTGAAGGAGGCCCTGAAGACCCGGGCGGCGGCCGCGCGGGGCCTGGACCAGGTGGTCGGCGAGCTCCATGCGAGCCCGATGGCCTTCCTCGGCGTCCCCGAGCCCCGGCTGCTCAGGAGGGGCCTCTTCCACCTCGTCCGGCTGGGCGCGAACACGTTCACGAAGCTCCGCAGGGAGAAGCAGCTCATCGACCTCCTGGGCGACGTGACCAAGCTGTCCGGCGCCGCCAGGGTCGAGCTGGAGGCCGCGTTCACGGAGGTGAAGGAGATCGTCGCGGCCGGCAGGGCGCGCCGCATGGACGAGGCCACCCTGCTGGAGTTCGTCGACCGGTCGGCCGCCGCGCGGAAGGCGGGTGGTGCGAGCGAGTTCGAGTCGATCATCGCGGACATGCGGGCCTGGCATCCGCCGACGCAGGAGCAGGACCAGGCGGAGAAGGCCCTGGTCAAGGCCTGGGAAGACCTCCGGTCGCGGCACCAGACCCGGGAGGAGTTGCTGGCCGAGCGGAGGGCCGGCCCCAAGACGCCGTCCGGGGCGCGCGACACCGAGCGGATCAAGGAGCTGGACGACAGCTTCAAGGGGTTCGACGACATCGTCGAACGCGACGGCAGCGTCAGGACCTGGGTGAAGCGGGGGCTCATCTCCCGGGCGCGGCAGGACGTACTGGCGGCCGAGGCGCTCGCCGAGAAGGCACGGGTCAGCCCGGTCAAACGCATGCGGGCGGCCTTCGAAGGATCCCCCGAACGGGCCGAGGTCGCGGCGTCGGGGACGGCCGACCGGGTCGGGACGCTGCGGTCACCGTCGGGGAAACTGGCCGTGGACCACGTCGTCTCGCTGGACCGCATGGCGCAGATGGACGGGTTCACCAAGCTCAAGGCCCTGGAGCGCGAGCGGCTGGCGGTCCGCAAGGACAACCTCGTCCTCATGGACGCCTCCGCGAACTCCTCGAAGGGCGCACGCGGTTGGTCCGCCTGGGAGCACGCCTCGAACTACTACACCGATCCCGCCGAGATCGCGCGCTGGAGGAACCGGGACGCCGAACTCACGGCGACGATCCAGCAGTGGATCCTGGACACGGTGCGCGGCCGCTGAGACCTGCGCAAACCACCCGCACGAGTGCGTTCGGCGGACCGGCCGGAGGGAAGGGAGCAGGGCACAGGGGGAGAGGGGATCGATGCCGTACGACACGTCGCTCCCGGCGCCGGTACTGCGGCTGCTGGGCACCTTCCGCTACGAGGCCCCGGGCGGCGCGGTCGCCGTGGAGGCCCCGGGACAACGGCTGTTGGCCTTCCTCGCGCTCCACCGGAGCGTCAGCCGGGGCGTCCTCGCGGGGACGTTGTGGCCGGACTCCGGTGAGGGGCACGCGCAGGGCAGTCTGCGGACCACGCTGTGGCGGCTGCGCCGCGGGGGCCGGCACGTCGTCGACGTCCGGGGCGAGATGCTCTCGCTCCACGAGGAAGTCACCGTCGACGTGCACGCCTTCCGGCGGACGGCGCTGCGCGTCGTGGACGCCGACGGGGATCCGGGAGAGGACCCGGGGCTGGGTCTGCTGTTCGCGGGGGACCTGCTGCCGGGCTGGGACGAGGAATGGGCCCTCCTCGAACGGGAGCGGCTGAGGCAGCTGCGGCTGCACGCGCTGGAGGCGCTCAGCGCCCGGCTGATCCGCTCCGGCCGGCACGCCCTGGCCCTGGACGCGGCCCTCACCTGCGTGGGCATCGAGCCGTTGCGGGAGAGCGCGCACCGGGCGGTGGTGGCGGTGCACCTGGCCGAACACAACGCGGTGGAGGCGGTCCGCCAGTACGGGGCGTTCCGGCGGCTGGTCCGGGCGGAGCTGGGGGTGGAGCCGTCGGCCCGGTTCCGGGCGATGCTGCCGCCGGGTTCGGCGGCCTGGCGGTAGGCCGCGTCGGCTTCCGGTCGACACCCCGGGGTGATCGGGGCAGCATGGAGGGGACGGGCCCGTCCGGATAGGCCCGGTCGCCGCGCACCGGGCGCGGCGGTCGGTGGGAAGCCCGAGGCACGGAGAGGGCGCACCGCCGTCCCCGGGGCTGCCGCCTGCCCGTTTGCATGCGGCCGCACCCGCTCCCCCTCGACTCCCGCGCCGTCCTCCGGGGCCCGACGATCCGATGCCCGATGGGAGCACCCTCATGTACCGACGCACCCGACGCGCCGTGATCACCTCCCTGCTCGTCTCCTCGGTCGTGTGCGGCAGTGCCGTCGTCCTCGCGCCGGCCTCCGGCGCGGCGGTGCCGGCCGCCAGCTGCACGGTCACGCCCAACGCGGACGGGACCGCCGTCACCATCTCCGGTGAGGGGTTCACGCCACCGCGCAAGCTCAACGACGGCGAGAGCACCGAAGACCTGAACGTGGACGCGACCGGGCACTTCCTCCTGAAGCGCTTCCAGAAGAACGTCGACTACACGGTGCTCGCCGTCAACGAGGACCAGCCCTTCGTCTTCGTGAACTGCAAGCGGGTCCCCGCGGCCACGTCACCGAAGGCCACGAGCCCGACCCAGCCCGGCTCCCGGCGTGACCGGGCCGCGGGCAGCGCGGCCGGAGCCAAGGCGGGCATCGCAGCGGCCGCCACGAGCTGCGCCACCCCGCCCGTGGCGGACAAGAGCGGCCAGCAGCACAGCGACGCCTACTGGAACAGCTGGACCCAGGCCGCCAACCGCGCCTTCCAGAAGGCGTGCCAAAACCGTTAGGAGCGCAGTGCGCCCCGGTCCCCGGGAGCCCTGGAGGGCTCCCGGGGACCGGGGCGCGTCACCACCACGTCCCGCGGCCGTCAGGCGGGGCGGTCCCCCGGATACAGCGCCGCGCGCCGGAAGGCGTCGAGACCGGCGGTGGGTTCGGCGTCCTGCCGGTCCCCCGCGGGGATCCCGGCGGCCAGGACGTACAGGGCCGTTTCGGCGATGCCGTCCACGCCGAGGGCGTCTTCCAGTTCGCTGTCGCGGAAGGCCGCGGTCTGGAAGGGACCGAGGCCCAGCGCGGTGGCGGTGAGGGCGAAGGTCTGGCCGAGGTGGCCGGCGTTCATCAGCATCACCCGGTAGGCGCGGGGCGCCCGGTACTTGCTGCTCATGCGTTCGACGACCGCGGTCACGAATACCGTGACCGGGGCTTCCCCGACGGCCTCCTGGTCGAAGCTCAGGTGGGCGGCCCGCTCGCGGGTGAAGGCGGGGTCCAGGAGCTCCAGCGAGTGCTCCAGGACGTTGTAGTGGTAGAGCCCGGGTGTGACGCCCTCGACCGCGAAGACGCCGACGTACGCCTCCAGTTCGTGCCGCGAACCGCCTGCGGCGCTGGTGCGCTTCATGAGGGCGCCGAAGTCCTGGCCGTCGAGGAACTCGCTGGGGCCGAACACCATCGCGAGGAGTCCCGACAGCACCGGCAGCGGCAGGTCCACCTGCCGGAAGGCCCGGTGGGTGCGCCGCCCGTAGAGGGTGCGGACGAAACCGGCGTCGACGTCGAGGGGGGCGCGGGGCAGCAGGATCCGGTCCGCGGCGGGGTAGTTCTTGAACAGCGCGGGGCGCTTCCCGGCCCGGAAGTCCTCGTTGACCTCGGGGGAATCGGTGTAGGGGGCGTCCTTGCTGGAGAAGTGCAGCGCGCCGGCCTCCGGCGACCAGGTGTCCCAGTGCTCGGCCAGCCGGTCGTCGCGCTCGCGCTCGTCCTCGGAGACGAGGAAGCCGTAGGCGTGCAGTTCGGCGAGGGCCGCGCGGCAGGAGTCGGGATCGTGGTCCGGGAACATCGTCACGGCCTCGTCGACGGTGGTCCAGTCGGTGAACGCGGCGAGGAGGTCGGCGGCCATCGGCGCGAGCGAGACCTCGGATCCGCCGAGGTAGTTCTGGATGACGAACGCCCCGTCACGCCAGTAGCAGACGAGGTTGTGCGCGCGGCGCAGCAGCATGGGGGTCTCCTTGGTGACCCGAGCGGGGGCCGGTCGCTCCGGCCCCCGGTCGGGATCATCGGCAGGTCAGCGCTGGTAGTGGATCTTGATGCTGCGGGCCTGGACGGGCTTGGCGGCGAGTTCGACCTTCTTCATGGAATGCTCCTTCTGTTCGTTCCGGCTCCGGGATCCTTTTCCCTTCGCCCTTGATGGAATCAATTCTGCCGGTGTGCCGATGGGCGGCCAAGTCACGGGATTCCGGGACCTGTCGGCCGGCTTGCCGTGGAATGCGTCAGTCGATGTCGTAGAAATCCCGGCCGTCGATATAGCGGACGGTGGCGAGGTCGCGCAGCACGCTTTCCATCACCTCGTGGCGCAGTTCGACGAGCAGCGGGTACGTGAGGTCGTTGACGGTCGGGACGATCTGTTCCCCGGGACGCACGAATTCCCTCACGCCCATGAAGCTCTCCAGCTTCTTCAGCTCGTCGAGGCCCGTGTATCCCCGGAGGGTTCCCTCCACCGGAGAGATCATGGGCGCGCCGGCGACGAACTGCTCCACCCGGTACCGCTCGCGACGGCGCTCGTGGAAGCGCTCCGGGCGGACGTAGGCGTCCGCCGTCCAGTTCAGCTGGGACTCGCCGGTCGCCATCCGGGCGTAGTGCGCCGTGCTGCCGCCGCCCATGCGTGCCGCGACCTCGATCACGCACGGGCCGGACGGTGTCATCTTGAGCTGGACGTGGGCGGGTCCGTGGCGGATGTCCAGGGCGTCCAGGACCTGTTCGGCGTAGCGGACGATCTCGTCGAGCCGTTCGCCCTCGTACGGCAGCAGCACCATCCCGTCGCAGAGGTCGAGGACCCCGTTCGCGGTGATGTGCGTCGAGGTCCAGATGTCGCAGACGTGGTGCTCGCCGTCCCGGCTGACCGTGTTCAGGGCGTACTCGGGCCCGGCGAGGTACTCCTGCGCGACCACCGTGTCGTTGGGCAGCGAGAAGATGTCGTCCGTGCCGACGAGCCCCTCGTACGCGCGCACCGCCTGTTCGGGGGTGTCGCAGTAGTTGATGCCGTCGCTGCCCGCGCTGCTGAGGGGTTTCACCACGATCCGGCCGCCCAGTTCCCGGTGCCACGCCTCCAGTTCGGCGGCGTTCGTGACCAGCAGCTGGCGGGCGCCGCGCAGGCCGGCCGCCTTGATCTTCTCGACCATCGCGTACTTGTCGCGCCGGGCGTGGCTGCCCGCCGTCCCGTTGGTCGCCAGGCCCAGCCGTTCGCTGAGCAGGTCGGCGAAGCCGACGCCGAACTCGCTGTCGGGGATGACCGCGACCGGCCGGTAGCGGGCGAGTTCCGCGAGGGTCGCGTCGAGGTCTCCGTGGTGCACCACTTCGGCCGCGAAGCCGGTGGGCACCACCGACGCGTAGAACTCCGGCCGCACCGGGACGCTCTGCACGTGGACGGCGTCGTATCCGTGTTCCTTGAACGCGGCGACCAGGCCGCCCGAGCGGCAGGCGGGACTCGCGTCCACGAGCGCGACGTAGCCTTTTACCACCAGATTCCCACCTTTGCTTGTCGTTCATGAGTCGGGGGCGCCGGCCGGGGGCCGGCCGAGCCAGGCGGCGGCGTGCGGCGCGAGCTCGTGCCCGGACGCCGGATCACTCGCCAGCAGTACGGTGTGGCCCCGCGGCAGGGCCACCGGGCGGTCGGAGAAGTTCACGAGGCACAGGACGTCGTCCCGGCGGAAGGCCAGCACGTCCTCCCCGGCCGGCACCCAGGCGAAGTCCTCGCCCCGGAAGGCGCCCAGGGAGCGGCGCAGGCGCAGGGCCCGGCGGTAGAGGCTGAGCAGGGAGGCGGGGTCCGCGTCCTGGGCCGCCACGGTGAGGGCGGCCCAGTGGTCCGGCTGCGGGAGCCAGGTGTCCGCGCCGGCGCCGGCGCCGAATCCGTACGGCCGCTCCCGGCCGGACCACGGCATGGGCACGCGGCAGCCGTCCCGGCCCGGGTTGACGCCGCCGGAGCGGAAGTGGACCGGATCGCGGCGGGCTGCCGGGGGCAGGTCCTCCACCTCCGGCAGCCCGAGTTCCTCGCCCTGGTAGAGGTAGACGGAGCCCGGGAGCGCCAGGGTCAGGAGCGCCGCGGCGCGGGCGCGCCGGGTGCCGAGGGCGAGGTCCGTGGGGACGCCGGCGGTGACCTTCCCGAAGTCGAAGGAGGTGTCAGCCCGGCCGTAGCGGGTGACCGTCCGGGTGACGTCGTGGTTGCACAGCACCCAGTTCGCGGGGGACCCGGCCCGTGCGCTCGTGGCCAGCGAGGCGTCGACGGTCTCCCGCAGCGCGGCGGCCTCCCAGGCGCACTTGAGGAAGGCGAAGTTGAAGGCCGAGTGGAGTTCGTCGTCGCGCAGGTAGCGGGCCAGGCGTTCGCCCTCGCCGGTCCAGATCTCGCCGATGAGGACGCGCTCGTCCGGATAGGAGCGGGCGATGCGGCGCCACGACCGGTAGACGCCGTGCAGTTCCTCCCGGTCGACGTACGGGTGCGGCCGCTCGTCCGGGGGACGGACCAGATCGGGCAGTTCCGGGTCCTTGGCCAGCAGGTTCGCGGAGTCCACCCGGATGCCGGCCACCCCGCGGTCGAACCAGAACCGCAGGAGCGACTCGAACTCGGCGCGGACGGCGGGATGGTTCCAGTTGAGGTCCGGCTGCTGCGGGGTGAACAGGTGGAGGTACCACTCCCCCGGTCGTCCCGCGGCGTCGGTGGTCCTGGTCCAGGCCGGTCCCCCGAACTCGGAGAGCCAGTTGTTGGGGGGCAGCTCGCCGTGCTCCCCGCGTCCGGGCCGGAAGTGGAACGGTTCGCGCTCGGGGGCACCGGCGGGGGCGGCGAGCGCGGACCGGAACCACGGGTGTGCGCGGGAGACGTGGTTGGGGACGAGGTCGACGACGATGCGGACGTCCAGGGCGCGGGCCTCGGCGATGAGCAGCTCCGCCTCGGCCAGGGTCCCGAAGGCGGGGTCGATGTCACGGTGGTCGGCGACGTCGTAGCCGCCGTCGGCGAGGGGCGAGCGGTACCAGGGGGTGATCCACAGGGCGTCGACGCCCAGCCCCGCCAGGTGGGGCAGGCGGGCGCGCAGCCCCGCGAGGTCTCCGGTCCCGTCGCCGTTCCCGTCGGCGAAACTGCGCGGGTAGACCTGGTAGACGACGGCGTCGCGCCACCACTCGCGCGGCGGCGTCCGTCCTTGTGTGGGCACGGCCCATCTCCTTCCCGCACCGGGGCCGCCGCCCGCCGGGCGGCCCGCCCGGTGCCTCAGAGCGCCTCCCGGACGACGCGCGCGGGGTTCCCCACGGCGACGACGCCGGCCGGCAGGTCCTTGGCGACGACACTGCCGGCGCCCACGACCGTATTGGCGCCGATGGTGACGCCGGGCAGCACGATGACGCCCCCGCCGAGCCAGGCACCGTCGCCGATGGCGATCGGTTTCGCGGTTTCCCACATGCCGTGGCGCAGTTCGGCGGAGTGCGGATGGTTGGCGGTGTACAGCTGGCAGCGCGGTCCCATGCGGACGTCGGCGCCGATGGTGATCGGCGCACAGTCGAGGAGGACCGCGTCGAAGTTGATCCGGGAGCGTTCCCCGATCTCGATGAAGAACCCGAATTCACACAGGAGCCGGGGCACCACCCGCACCCCCGGTGCCACGGCTCCGAGCAGCTCCCGGAGGATCCGGTCGCGCTCGCCCTGGTCCGCGAGCGCGGTGGCGTTGAACCGGTCCAGGAGGTTCTCGCAGCGTTTGCGGTAGGGGCGCAGGGCGGGGTCGTTGGCCAGGTAGGGCTCTCCCCCCGCCATGCGGCCCTTGATCTCGTCCAGTTCCACGGCAACCCCCTCGGGTCCGGCGGTACGCTCCCTCACTCGCCCGGTGCGGGCTTGATGCCGACCACCATCGATTCGGGGCCGGCGAGGTGGCGGACCCGGGTGTCGCGGAATCCGCATTCCCGCATCCAGGCGGTGCAGTCGGCGCCGGTGTAGTCGAACCCTTCCGGCACTTCCATGTGCATGATGAGGCTGAGGATCAGGCCGATGGCGTTGTCGCGCCGCTCGTCGTCGATCAGGGTCTCGTAGACGAGGACGGCGCCGCCGGGGGGCAGGGCCTCGTACGCCTTGCGCAGCAGGAGTTTCTTGGTCTCCAGGTCCCAGTTGTGCAGGACGTGGCCGAACACGATCACGTCGGCCCGGGGCAGGTCGTCCTGGAAGAAGTCCCCCTCCGCGAAGACCTGGCGTTCCGTCAGTCCGTGCGCCCCGGTGTAGGCGAGGAAGCCGTCCCGGGTGGGCGGCAGGTCGAATCCGGTGGCGGTGAGGTGGGGGTGGCGGAGCAGGACCCGGGTGGACAGTGCCCCTTCGGCGCAGCCGATGTCGGCGAGCGAGCCGTAGTCGTGCCAGGGGAACTCCTCGGCGATCGCCTGTGCCGAGTCGATGCTCAGTGCCGTCATGTCGCGCTGGAAGGAGCGGACGGAGCCGGTGGTCCGGTAGACCGCCTCGTAGTAGTCCCGGCCGGTGTGGGCGCCGTTCAGGGCCTCGCCCGAGCGCAGGACCCGGGTGAGGTCGTCGGCCAGGCCTGTGCTCCGGTCGACGAAGCCGCCGCCGAGGTAGGCCTCGCTCCTGGCCGGGTCCAGGTAGGTGCCGGCGGCCGGGGAGTTGGAGTAGTGCGCGCCGTGGCGTTCCAGGAGTCCGAGGGCCACGAGCGCGTCGAAGAAGTCGGGGGCGACGCGTTCGTGGACCCCGGTGCGCGCCGCCAGTTCACCGGTTTCGAGGGGGCCTGCGGCGAGTTCGCCGAACACGCCCGTTTCGAGTGCGCTCAGCAGGGTCTTCGTCTTCCAGTGCGCCCACATGAGGTCGACCACCGGTTGTGCGGACGTCATGAACGGCACCTCCCTCGCTCGTGACTCGGTACGGACCATCGGGGGCCGGTGGTGTGCCGCCGGCCCCCGATCGGTGTTTTCGCGGGGTGGATCAGCCCTGGCGGTGGATCTTGATGGTGCGGGTCTGGACGGGCTTCGCGGCGAGCTCGATCTTCTTCATGGTGTGCTCCTTTTTCCATTCGGATGAGGGTCGTTCTGTTGTCGTGCGGTTCGCGGTGTTTCCTGATCCGTTCCCCGCTGACAGGTATTACTTTGCCGGGGTCGCTTCACGCGGCCAAGTCACGGGATTCCGGGACCGTCGAGGAGATGGGCGCGGTCGTCTGCGCCGCGCACATCGCGAGGAATGCCATCTGAACGCGCGTGGTGGCACCCGTCTTTCCACGGATGCGGCGCAGATAGGTGTCGACGGTATGGACGCTGAGTCCCATGCGGCGGGCTATTTTGCAATAGGTGTCGCCTTCGGCCAGATGCACGAGGACCTCGCGCTCGCGCCGGGACAGGAGGGAAACGGTTTCCTGAATGTTCTCGATCATCACGGCACCTCAGAATGTCTTGTCGCGCGGAAAGGTGGCCGGCCCGGTGAAGTGCAGGGCCGACAGGTCGGGCAGGATCCGGTCGGCCGCCCCGTGGTCCAGGCCGCGGGTCAGGGCGGTGGGCACCGCCACGACCGTCATGCCGGCCGCCCGTGCGGCCGCGACGCCGATGAGGGAGTCCTCCACGGCCAGACAGCGGCCCGGTTCGGCCCCGAGGGCCGCCGCCGCCGTCAGGTACGCCTCGGGATCCGGTTTGCGCCGGGTGACGTCGTCGCCGGTGACGACGGCGTCGAAGTGGCGGCCGAGGCCGTAGTGGCGCAGCCACCGGCGCACCCAGTCTCCGTCGGAGGAGGAGGCGACGGCCAGGCGCAGCCCGGCGGCGCGGGCCCGCTCCAGCGCCCCCGGCACGCCGGGGAGCAGACGGACCAGCTCGGGCGTCATGTGGACCTCCCACAGCTGCCCGAGCCGCCGCCGCAGCGCGGCGTCGTCCGGCGCCGCCGCCCCGCTCGCGCCGCGCAGCAGCGCGAACAGGGCCGGATAGCCCTCGGGGCGGCCGCAGACCTCCCGGGCCCAGAACTCCCGGGGCAGCCGCTGCCCGTACTCGGCGAACAGGGCGCCGCAGGCGAGGAAGTCGGGGCGGACGGAGTCCACCAGGGTGCCGTCGAGGTCGAAGATCACGGCGTCGAGGGGGGTCCGGCCCGGGGCGGTGCCGGGGGCGGTTACGCGGGCGCCGGGGCGGCCGCGGGCGGGGCCGCCGCCCGGACGTCTCGCGGTGGGGTCGGGGCCGTCTGCGGCCGGTCCGGTGGGTCGCACGGGGAATCCACTGCCTTTCGGGGAGGTCGGGTCACCGGCGGCGCAGCCGGATCGTGACGGGCCGGTGGTCGGAGGCGGGCGGGCGGCCGGCGCGCCGGTCGGGCCACGGGTCGGGCGCCCCGTAGGCGAGCAGGCCGGGGACGAGGGAGGGGGACAGCAGGAACAGGTCGATGCGGCGCTGCGCCTCCTGCCCGGGGCCCGCCGTGCCGAAGGTGGGTGCACGCAGGCCCAGATGGGCGCCCGCGTCCACGAGGAGGGGGTCGGACGGGTCCCCCAGCAGCCGGGCCACGGGCGTGCGGTCGGCCCGGTCGGCCGCGTCGAGGAGGTGGTCGGCCCTGCGGTGGCGGGGCACCCGGCTCCAGTCCGGCTCGGGGTCGCCGGGCGGCAGGCTGTTGGCGTCCATCCCCGCCACCAGCGGCGCCAGGGCGGGGTCGGCGTGGCGGCGCAGGTGGTCCGACTCGATCCGCCGCCCGGTCGGGCTGAACGGGTCGAGGTGGGCCACCAGGAACCGCAGGGGTGTCGTCCAGCCCGGCAGGCCCAGGGTCGCCAGGCCGTGGCCGTGCCAGTGGGTCAGTTCGGGTGCGGGCCGTTCCGTGCCCAGCCGCTCGATGTCCCGCTGCCAGAAGACGGCCTGGTGGCAGCCGGTCTTCGCGAGGAACAGCTCGCCGTCCATGCCGAAGGCGGCCTTGGCGTCCTCGAAGAGCGCCCCGTCGTTCCGGTGCCAGCCCCAGCCCTCCGTGGTGAGCAGGACGCGCGGCCGCAGCGCGGCGACCAGCTCGCACTGGGCCAGCCAGCGTTCGTGGCGGCCCGCGAGGCGCTCGATGCCCGCCTCGTAGAGGTTCCAGAACATGATCAGGTCGCTCCCGTCCGCGGTGCCGGCGTTCACCGCCGGTCCGCCAGGGCGCGGGGGCTCCACCGGGCTCCGGTGAAGACCGCCGTGCAGGAGTCGGAGAACGGCGCCTGCGCGAACAGGGCGAGCCGTACGTCGGGATCCGCGGGGCCGAGGAAGGTGCGTACGAAGAGCCAGGGCCCGTCCGGGTCCTCGCGGCAGAACACCGCGTGGCGCCCGCCCTCGCGGGTCACCAGCAGCTCGGCGCGCGGGCCGGCCAGGGCCGGTCCCATCGCCTCGTCCGACAGCGGGCGGGAGACGACGGTCACCACCGCCCAGCCGCCCGCCCTGGTCCGCTCCACACAGACCTTGAACCAGCCGTCGGCGCCGTGGACGAGGATGCCTCCCGCGTCGCCGAAGGCCCCGCCCCGGACGGCGACCCGGGCGCGGACGGTGTGGTCGCCGGTCAGCGTCCGGCCCAGCAGGGGGACGCCGGAGGCCTCGTGGAAGCCCGGCATCGCGAAGAGGTCGGCGCCCCGGTCGGCGCGGATCTCCAGGGTGGCCGGGTCACGGGCCGCCAGGGCGCCGGGGCCCGAGAACGTCCAGCCGGTGTCGTCGAAGGCGAGGGCGCGCCCCCGGGGCGGTGTCGCGCCGGGAGCGGTCACCGCGGCGGTCGGGGCCGTGGTGACGCCGTCGGGGGCGGGGGTGGTCACCGCGGCGGCGGGGGCGGTCACGGGGCCGACATCCCGCCGTCGACGCTGACGGCCTGGCCGGTCACGCGGGGCGCCGACGCCAGGTACAGGACCAGCCCCGCGATGTCCTCGGGCGTCTGGAACTCCCGCTGCGGCACCATCGCCCGCATGCGCTCCCAGCACTCGTCCTCGCTCTCGCCGGTGCGGACGAACTCCGAGAGGAGGTAGCGCCACATGTTGGACCGGACGATGCCCGGGCAGACGGCGTTGACGCGGATGTTCTCCTTGGCGACCTCCTGGGCGAGGGCGGCGGTGAAGCCGATCACCCCGAACTTGGCCGCGCAGTAGTGCGCGACTTTGGAGAAGCCCGAACGTCCCGAGACCGAGGAGAAGTTGATGATGGAGCCGCCGCCGGAGGCGCGCAGCAGGGGCAGGGCGGCCCGGGAGGAGAGGAAGACCCCGTCGAGGTTGCCGGACACCACGTGCCGGAACTCGGCGAGTTCCATGGTCTCGACCGGGCTGACGTGGGTGACGCCGAAGGCGTTGACGACCGTGTCGAGACGGCCCTCCCCGTCGGCGATCCCCGCGTAGAGCCGGTCCACGGCCTCCTCGTCGGTCGCGTCGACCTCGGCGGCGGTCACGGCCAGGCCCTCCGCGGCGAGCCGGTCGGCCAGCGCGCGGGCCTCGGTGTAACCGGTGACGGCGGTCGAGCGGTAGTGGTTGAACGAGGACGGCAGCCGGTCGGTGTCGGCGGCGACCACCCGGGCGCCCTGGCGGGCGAAGGCCTCGGCCACGGCGGCGCCGATGCCGCGGCCGCCGCCGATGACGAGCGCCACCTGTCCGGTGGGGGCCGGTGCGCGGTCCGTTGTCATGGGGTGACTCCTGTCGGGACGGCGCCCGCCGGGGCGGGCGCGAGGGTGTAGGCCAGCGGGGGCAGGACCAGCGCGTCCAGCAGGCGCGGGAAGGCCCGGTAGTCGGCGAGGTTGCGCTCGGGTGCGGCGATGATGCGGCGCAGGGCCGGGTCGTCGTGGCCGGTGCGCTCGGCGAGGGCGTCGAGGGCGGCGCGGACGGCGCCGTCCCGGCGTTCGAAGAAGTCCCGGAAGAGGGCGGTGGCCGCCGCCGCGTCCGGGGCGGTGCCCGTACGGGGTGCGACGCGCACGGCCCCGGGCAGGATGCGGTCGTGGCCGTCCGGAGCCGGCGCCGGTTCTCCGGCGAGGGCCCGCAGGAAGGCCGCGTCGGTGTACGGGGCCTCATGGAGCAGGGCAGCCGGTGCGATGTCGCGAGTGAGCAGTTTCCGGGTCAGGACGTCCTCGTCGACCCGGCCGAGCGGTCCGACGCGGCCCATGTCGAAGGTGCCGTGGACGTCGAGGGTGGTGGGGACGAGGTTGCGGGCGGGGAGCAGTTCGACGGCGGGGCCGACGTCGGCGGCCAGCACGGGGACCCCGTGGGCCAGGGCCTCCAGGACCACCCTGCCGAGGGTCTCCCGTGAGGCGGTGCTGGGGAAGAGCAGGACGTCGATCCCCTCGAAGAAGTCGGGGAGCTCCTCCTGGGGGCGGACTCCCTCCATGCGCACGGCCTCCGGGGGCACCCCGGCCCGGCCCAGCGCGGCGTGCACGGCGGAGGTCTCCCAGCGGGGGTCGTTCGGCTTGCCCGCGCAGACCAGGGTGACGGCGCCGTCCGAGGCGCGGTGGCACCGGGCGAACACCGACACGACCTGGTCGAAGTTCTTGGCGAGCGAGAGCGCTCCCAGATAGCCGATGCGCAGGGGTGCCCCGGCGGGCGGGAGGGTGCGCGGTTCCCGTCGGGGCAGCCGGTCCAGCATCGGGTAGGCCACGGCGGAGCCGGCGTCGGTCACGGACGGGAAGTTCGCGCGGAACAGCCGGCGCGTGTACTCGGTCGGGAACAGGGCCAGGTCACCGGGCCGCACCAGCGGGGCGCACAGCTCCTCCTGGGCCCAGTAGCCCGACCAGAGGGCGGTGTGGGCCTCGCGGACGATCCGGAAGCGGCCTCCCCGCAGCGCGCGCCAGTGGTGGTAGAGGAAGGCGTACGGGCCCGACCCGGCGTACACCACGTCGTCCTCGCCCAGTCCGGCGACGCAGTCGGGGCCGCTGGTCAGGTCGTGGAGGGTGACGGAGCCGCGCCGGGCGAGGAGGCGGGACATCTCGCGGTGCATGAGGATCGCGCCGTCGACGATGCCGTCGGTCCGCGGCGCCCGGTAGTCATGCGTATGCAGGCGCATGGCCGGACCCCTCCCGGTTCTCCAGCAGCCCGGCGAGCCGTTCGCGCAGCGGTCCGGGGCTCATGCCGTGCAGCGGCAGCTGGTGCCGGTGCACGCGGGTGGCGATGTCCCGGCGGACGGCGTGCACTTCGACGGGCAGCAGGTGCCGGGCGCGCAGGCGTTCCCCGAAGCCGCTGCCCGCGCCGTTGTACTCGACGCTCAGGATGCGGCGCGAGCGTGCGAGGACGTCGAGGCCGGCGGGGTCGAGCCGGGGGTCGAGCGCGGCGCAGTGCAGGTGGGGCAGGCCCACGTCCCGGTTGGCGGCCTCCACCAGGACGCCCGCGTAGCCGAAGGTGACGACGGTGGCGTCGACGGCGTCGGGGCCCTCGCCGGGCGGGGTGAGCCAGACGCCGCCGTCGATGTCGGCCGAGCAGTCCCGGGCCGGCGGCTCGAACGCGGCGTCGATCATGCTGACGACGTGGGTGGTGGCCGGGTCCCGGGCGAGCCGGTCCAGGCAGGCCTGGAACTCGGCGGCGGTGACCGGCTCGTAGACGCGGGTGTGCAGCAGCAGTCCCAGGAGGTTGGTCGCGTTGTGCGCGCCGCCCCACGCGCCCCAGCTGCGTCCGGCCAGGACGAGGAGGTTGCGGACGCTGGTGGTGGCCTCGGTGAGCATGCTCAGCGAGTCCATGTAGTACATGGCGTCGGTGGCGACGACCTTGGTGAGGTGGTCGGGCAGGGAGAGGGTCATCCCGACGGTCAGGGTCTCGGCGAGACCGGTGTTGGTGTACGGCACGTGTCCGGCCAGTCCGAACCGGGCGGCCATGTCGGGCGTGAAGACGGCCAGTTCGCGCCCGGTGCGTTCGCGGTGGGCGCCCAGCATCCGCCCTGCGGTCGAGGCGAAGGACACGGGCCGGCCGGGGGCGGGCCGCGCCGCGACCGCGTCCGCCGGTTTGAAGCTGTGGTCCCCCTTGCGGGTGCGGCACACGAGTGCGGCCGGTCCGGGGCGGGCGAGGAGCTCGCCGAGCGCCGCTTCCACGGCCCCGTCGTCGCAGCCGTCCACCTCGACGAGGGTCCCCAGGTAGGCGGACAGGTAGGCGGTGTTGAGCGGCCTGGCCAGTGGTTCGATGCCCTTGCCGTTGGCGTCGACGACGAGGAGCAGGTTCGTCAGTCCCGCGTCGTGCGCGAAGCGCAGTGCCTCGAAGGCGGCCCCCTCGTGGAGTTCGCCGTCCCCGGCGAGGCAGACGACCTTGCGGTCGGAGCCGCCGCGCGCGAGCTCCCAGGCGAGGCTGACCGCCTGCGCGACACCGACGCCGAGGCTGTAGCGCATGGTGGCGCGGAAGCCCAGGTCGCGGTGGACGACGCCGGTGAGGCCGCCCTGGTGGAGGGTGGTCAGGGGGGCGAAGGGCAGGGTTCCGCGTACGTAGTGTTCGGCGTAGAAGGCCGGGGCGATGTGGCCGCGGCCGACGACGAGTTCGGCCGGACCGGCGCCGGTGCCTTCCGTGCCGCCGTCCCCGCTGTCGACGAGGCCGTGGGCGAAGCAGGCGCGGACCAGGGCCAGTGAGGACAGGTTGCTCTGGAGGTTGCCGGAGCCCGCGATCTCGTGCATTCGCAGGAGGACCTCGGCGCTGTCCGCGTAGAGGCGTTGGGGCACCCGTGCGGCGACCTCGCGCAGGCCGTCCAGGAGCCTGCCGCCGTCGCGGGACTGACGCTCCATCTCTCGTAACTCGTGCTCGACGACCCGGCGTTCGGCGGGCGTGAGGCGGGGCAGTGCTTCGCGGGCGGGGGCGGCGAACGTAGCGTGGAGGTCGTTCACCGGCCGGCTCCGCGGACCTCGTCGAGTGCCTCGCCCAGGATCCCCAGGATCTCGTCGACCTCCGCCGGGGTGGTGACGAACGCGGGGGCGAGGACCACCCAGTCGTCCTGGCCCCGGATGATCAGGCCGCGGCGCAGGCAGGCCGAGGCCACCCGTTCGCCGAGGCGCTCGGCGTCCTCGGCGGCGGCGGTGAGCTTGACTCCGTAGAGGAGGCCGACGGCGCGCAGGGTGGCTCCGTGGGCCTCGGCGAGGGCGCGGAGCCGGGGCTCGGTGTACGCGGCCAGCTCGGCGATCCGCTCCTGGTAGCCGCCCTCGCGGAACAGCGTGACGGCGGCGAGTCCGGCGGCGGCGGCCAGCGGGTTGGCGGCGTAGGTGTGCGAGGGGGCGAAGGACACCGGCCCGCCGGTCTCGCCGAGCGCCTCGGCGACGTGCCCGGCCATCAGGACGGCTGCCAGGGGGGCGTACCCGCCGGAGATGCCCTTGCCGACGCAGAGGATGTCGGGGGTCACCCCGAAGGTCTGGGCGGCGAAGGGCGCTCCGGTGCGGCCGAATCCGGTGACGATCTCGTCGAAGACCAGCAGGACGTCGTGGCGGTCGCAGAGCTCGCGGACCCGGGCGAGGTAGTCGGCCGGCGCGATGGCCATGCCGCGCAGGTGGATGACGGGTTCCATGACGATCGCCGCCACCGAGTCGGGCCCCTCGGCCTCGATGGTCCGCTCGATCATGGACGCGGCGAGGGCGCCCGACTTCTCCGGCGGGACGTCCCAGAAGGACTCCAGGCAGTCCGGCGGCCACACGTGCACGACGCCCGGGAGCCCGGGGCCGAAACGGGTGACGTCGGGCCGTCCGGTCAGGGACAGGGAACCGAAGGTGGCCCCGTGGTAGCCGTGGTAGTAGCTGAGGACCTTCACCTTGCCGGGGTTGCCGCGGGCGCGGTGGTGGAGCCTGGCCAGGCGCATCGCGGCCTCCACGGCCTCCGAGCCGCCGTTGACGAGCTTGGCGGCCGTGATGCCGGGGGGCGCCAGGTCGACGAGGGCCCGCGCCAGTTCCAGGGCGGCGCGGTTGGTTCCGTGCAGGGGCGGGTTGAAGGGCAGGGTCCGCAACTGCCGGCTCACGGCGCCGACGATGGGCTCGCAGTCGTAGCCGAAGCAGGTCACGAAGACGCCGGAGAGCGCGTCGAGGTAACTGCGGCCGGCCGCGTCGGAGAGGCGGATGCCCTTGGCGGACTCGAAGAGCAGGGACTCCGACGAGTGCGGCACCTCGAAGCAGAAGGCCGACAGGTCGGCGGGCCAGGAGGAAGCGGGGTCCGATGGTGTGGTGGTCGTCGTCATGTACGGCTCCTTCGGGTGAGGGGGCGGGGGTGCGCGGGCAGGCCGAGGCGGCCCGGCGGGGGCGGGGGCGGGTACGGGGTGCCGGCGGAGGCGGTCAGCCGGCCGCGGCGGCGCTGAGCAGCCGGTGGACGGCGAGTCTTCGCGCCGGGGACAGCAGCTCGAAGTAGGCGAGCCACTGGGGGGTCAGGATGCCGCGGTCGAGGATGTCCTTGGCGATGTCCACGATGACCGGCAGCGAGTGCGCCATCAGGAGGGGCATGAGGAGCACCTCGTCCCCGGGCTTCAGCAGCCCGCGGCCGCGGCCGGTGCGCAGGAAGCGGGCGAGGACGTCACGGGCGGCGCCGGTGTCGGCGCCGCAGGCGAGGACCGCCGTGTCGGCGGTCCAGGCGAGGTCGAGGAGCCGGTCGGCCACCTGGAGGTTGTCGAAGTCGAGGACGGCCAGCACGCGGGCCGTGCCGCGGCCGGAGAGCAGGAAGTGGTGGACGTGCAGGTCCCCGTGGACGACGGAGGGACGGCCGGCACCGACCGGGTGCGACCGGGACAGGGACCTCAGCATCGGCGCGGTGACGGCGAGTTCACGCAGGACGCGGGCTGCGGCACGGTGCCAGCGGTCCGCTCCGCGCTCGGCCCGGGGCAGCAGGCGCCGCTCGGCGTCCTGCAGGGCGGCCGGCCAGTGCTCCTCCTCCACCATGAGGGGCAGGTGTACGGTGGCCAGCTTGCCGGTCACCTCCAGGGGGAGGGTGTCCAGCGCGGCCCTCAGGGCCAGCCCGGCGGCGACGATGGCGTCGGCCTGCTCGCGGCCCCCGCTCGCCCGCACCCCGGGGCTGTGGGGCGACAGCTCGCACAGGATCCCGTCGTGCCGGACGGCGGGCCGGCCGTCGGCTGCGGGGACGACGGGCAGGACGGGCACGCCCCGCCGGGAGCAGTGGGCGAGGACCCGGGCCTTGAGGGCGGGGAAGTTCCCGGGCCGGGCGGCCTCGGTGTTCAGCTGCACCTTGAGCACGTGGTCACCGCCGGGCCCCGCGACCCGCCACAGCCCCGCGGTGTGGGTGAGCGGGGCCGCGCCCGCGACGGTGAGCGGGACCGGTCCGGCGGCGCCCCACGCGTCGCCCCAGTGGGTGGCGAGGACGTGGCGCACCCACTCCACCGTTCCGGCCGGGGCGGCAACGGTCATCGGTTTTCCTTCCGTTCCTGGGACGTGCGGGTCTCCCGGGAGAAACCGGTCTCCGCGGCACATCGGGTTGCCGATGCGGCCGGGGCACTCGACGCATGGGGCGTCGATGCGCCCCACAGCTTTCCTGGAGAACTGTCCCGGACGTGGCTAAGGCAGCCGTCACGATTCCCTCGCGCCCAACCGGAGTCCGGCTCAAACGGGTTGCGGTGAGCCGGCACACCCGTCCGGCCACCCGGGACCGCGTCCGCCGGCGGTGGGGGCGCCCGCCGGCTACACCGAGACCAGGCCCCCCTCCCGCGCCACGACGCACCCAGTAGATGAACCTTCAATTGTCTTGCACGGCAGCCGAGTTGGCCGGATCCCGAGATGACCGGCGCGGCGTCCGCATGGCATGATCAACCTTCAGATTACTTACGAGTAACACCTGCTATCCGATCTGAAGGTCACACCTACGTGCGCACGCTCACCCGACGCCTCCTGCTCCCCGGCCTGACCACCCTGGCGCTCGCCGCCACCGGCTGCTCCTCGACACCGCACACCGGCGCGGTCGCCGAGGCGGGAGGCTCCCCCACCACCGCGTCACAGGGCGACGGCACCCAGCAGCTGACCGTGGACGCCGCCCCGCAGGGCTCCGCCGCGCCGTCCGCCATCGCCCGCACCCGGACCGGCCAGACACAGCCCGAGAAGTCCTCGCTGAAGGTCGCCTCCTACGACAAGGACAGCGGACGGGCCGTCATATCCAAGGCCCCGCAGGGGCCCAGCGGTTCCCCGACCCACTCCCCCACACCCGACCAGCCCGTCGCCGTCGGCGACGTCATCGCCAGCGCCCCGGCGCCCGGCGCCCCGGACGGCCTGCTCGCGAAGGTCACCGAGGTCGTCAAGAAGACCGAACGCGGCACCGAGGTGAAGACCGCCTCCACGACCCTGGCCTCCGTCCTGAAGGACGACAAGGCCGACGGCAAGGTCCCGGTCGACCCCGCCACGGTCGCGGTCGAGCCCCTGATGAAGGGCGTCACCGTCTCCTGGGCCAAGGGCGGAGGCCTGCGCTCCGGTCCCAACAGCGCCAAGCTGCCCCTGGGCAACCTGCGCCTCGACGTCAACGCCGCCGTCGACACCGCCGAAGGCGCGCCCGTCTCGGCCGGAGCCTCGGTGTCCGGCTTCGTCCAGCTGGCCCCCGAGGTGGAGTTCTCCTACGAGGGCGCCAAGGGCGCCGGCGCCCTCCCCCGCTCGGCCTTCCTCGGCATGAGCGGCGACTGGTCCTCCCAGTGGGAGCTCAAGGGCCGCGCCGCCGCGAGTACGGGAGCGCCCAAGCGCATCCCGTTCGCCAAGCTGCACAGCTCCCCCGTCATCCAGGTGGGCCCGGTGCCCGTCGTCGTCAACCTCGACCTCACCTGCTACGTCCAGGTGGAGGCGGACGGCCGGGTCACCCTCGACGTCCGGCAGGACGTCAAGGGCGACTTCCGCGTCGGCGGGAGCTACGCCACGGGCAAGGGCTGGACCCCGGTCAGCACGTCGGCCGTGCAGAGTTCCCCGGTGAAGGCCGAGGTCACCGCCGCCGGAAAGGTCAAGGCCGCGCTCGGCGCGGAGGCCTCCGTCGGCCTGTACGGGGTCGTGGGCGTCGGCGCCGACTTCGCCCCCTACCTGCGCGGCGAGGCCGAGGCCAAGGCGAGCGCGTCCACGGACGGCAAGACCTCGGCGACGGGCTCCTGGGCGCTGCACGGCGGCTTCGACCTGAGCGGCCAGCTCCACCTCGGGCTGTCGCTGTTCGGCACGCCGGTCATGGACCGCCGCATCCCGCTCGGCACCCTCAACCGCGAGTGGCCCCTGGCGAGCGGACGGGCCGGCCTCTGACCGGACGCGGCCGCCACGACCGGCCGCACCCCGCGGGACTCCGCCGGACGGGCGGGAGGGCGACGGCCCCTCCCGCCCGTCCGGCGCTTCCGGAGGGGGAAAGTCACGGCCCCCGCCCGCGCGCCCCCGGCCCGGTACCGCGCCGGGCGGGGATCCTGACCGGGGAGGCGGGCGCGCGGGCGCCGGCCCGTACGAACCCTGGAGCACCGAACACGCATGAGCAGCGACCCCGCCAACGGGCCCGCCGTCTCGCGGCGGGAGTTCGACGCGCTCTTCGAGGCGGTCCGTACGTGGGGCCGCTGGTCCGCGCCCGACCGCGGCGCGTGGAACCGGGTGACCGCGGACCACGTGCGCGGGGCCGCGGCCCTGGTCCGGTCCGGCACGGTCGTCCCGATGGGGCGCCCCTGGGACACCCGCCCCGGACCGGACAACACGAAGCCCGCCCTGCACCACATGTCCGACCTCGGCGACGTGGAGGCTCCGGAACCGTCCGCGTACAAGGACTTCCTCGCCGCGGACTACCACGGCAAGAGCGTGACCCACCTCGACGCCCTGTCCCACCTCGCCTACCGGGGGCGGCTGTACGACGGCCGCGACGCGCGCGCGTCCGTCGGCGCCGGGGGCGCCCGCTTCGGCTCGGTGCAGGCGCTCGGCCCGCTCGTGACCCGCGGCGTGCTCCTCGACCTGCCCGCCGTCCTCGGGGTCGACTGGCTGGAGCCCGGCCGGGCGGTGCACGCTCCGGACGTGGCCGCCGCGGAGCGGGCACTCGGTGTCACGCTCGGCGACGGGGACGCGGTACTGCTGCGCTCGGGCCGCTTCCGCCGGCGCCGGGAGCTCGGCCCCTGGGACTGCGACGCCACGAGCGCCGGCTGGCACGTGGACGCCCTGCCGCTGCTGGCCGAGCGGGGCGTCTGCCTGCTCGGCGCCGACGGGGACAGCGACGTACGGCCGTCGCCGGTCGAGGGCGTGCACTCGCCCGTGCACACCCTGGCGATCACCGCCATGGGGGTGCCCCTGCTGGACAACCTCGACCTCGAAGCGCTCTCCGCCGCGTGCGCCGGGGCGGGCCGGTACGCGTTCCTGCTCGTCGTGACCCCGCTGAACGTTCCCGGCGGCACGGGCTCGCCCGTCAACCCGGTCGCGGTCCTGTGAGGCGGTCCGGGGCCCGCCGATCGCTCCCCACCCACCCCAGCCCTAAAATGTGAGGAATATACTCAAATCGGGCGATCGAGAGCGTTCCGGCGAGGGGATGTGGTGCAGATGGGGGTGGTGGGAGACCGCATCGGCCCCGTGCTTTCACGTGATCGTTTTCTGCACGGCGAGACGGTCGATTCGGTCCAGGGGGACGTGCGGGGCGAGATCCTGAGCTCCTGGGAGCGCTGCCGGCTGCTGGGCCTGTCCCCGGACCGGTCGGACCTCCCGTTCACCCAGGACTTCGACGCGGACGGCCCCCTCGTGCGCGCCGCCGCTCCCGTGCTCGACCGGCTCCAGTCGATCTTCACGGGGAGCCGGATGAACATCTGCCTCGCCGACGGGCACGGTGTCGTACTGGAGCGCCGCTTCGGGGACAAGTCCCTGCCCCGGCACCTCGCCCCGATCCAGACCGTCCCCGGCTTCGTGTTCGCCGAGCAGGTCGCGGGGACCAACGGCATCGGCCTCACCCTCGCCGAGCGGGGCCTCGTCCAGGTCTACGGCGCCGAGCACTTCGCCGAACGCTCCCAGTCGAGCGCCTGCACCGCCATCCCCGTACGCGACCAGCTCAGCGGGCACATCGAGGGCGTGCTGTGCCTCGGCTACCCCTACACGGACGCGGACCCGGCACTGGTCCCGCTGGTGCGCAGGGCCGCCGAGGCCGTCGAGCGGCGCCTGATGGAACAGAGCTCGGCACGGGAGCGCGGACTGCTCCACGCCTACCTGGAGGCGGGGTTCCGCGCCGCCCGCAACGGCATGGAGCCCCACAACGGCTACCCGCTCGCCATGGCCGAGCTGCTCCAGAGCGAGCTGGACCAGTCCGACCGGTCGATCCTGAAGGAGCGGGCCACGGAGCTGATGTCCTCGGCCCGGCGGGCCGCCACCGAGGTACCCCTGTCCCGCGGCCGGTCGGTGACCCTGGTGAGCCGTCCCGTCACCAGCTCCTCCGGGGTGGAGGGGATCGTCATCGAGGCGCTCATCCCCGAGGACACGGAGCGCCACGCCCCCGCCCCGCCCCACGCGGACGCCGCCGGCCACACCGCCGGCCACGCCCCCGCCCGCGCGGACTCCGCCACCGGCTCCCCCGCGCCCGCCCCCTCGTCCGGCGCGGACCCCGCCCCCGGCACGGTCCGGGGCCTGGTCCTGGTCGGCGAGCCGGAGGTGGGACGGTACGCCGTCGCGGCGCGGCGCCGGCTGGAGCTGCTGGCCGAGGCGGGCAACCGCATCGGCACCACCCTGGACGTGGACCGCACGGCCCGGGAACTGGCCGAGACGGCGGTCCCGCGCCTGGCCGACTTCGTCACCATCGACATGCCCGAGGCCGTGCTGCGCGGGGAGGAGTCCCCCAACCCGACCGCGCAGATGCGGCGCACGGTGGTCCACGGCATCCGCGAGGACTGCCCGTTCTACCCGGCCGGCGCGCAGGTGAACCTGCATCCCACCACGCCCCACATGCGCTGCATGACCACCGGGCAGCCGGTGCTGGAGCCCGATCTGAAGGCCGCCCTCGGCTGGATCGCCCAGGACCCGGCGCACGCGGAGCTGCTGCTCGCCCACAACATCCATTCCCTCATCACCGTGCCCCTGCTCGCCCGGGGCGTCCTCCTCGGCATCGCCTGCTTCTACCGCTCGCAGGACCCCGCGCCCTACGGCGACGACGACCTGGCGCTGGCCAGGGAACTCTCCGCCCGCGCCGCGCTCTGCATCGACAACGCCCGGCGCTACACGCGCGAGCACACCCTGGCACTGTCCCTGCAGCACAGCCTGCTCCCCCGGGGCCTGCCCGAACAGGGCGCCGTCGAGGTCGCCCACCGCTACCTGCCCGGCGAGTCCGGGGTGGGCGGCGACTGGTTCGACGTCATCCCCCTGTCCGGCACCCGCGTCGCCCTCCTCGTCGGCGACGTCGTCGGCCACGGACTGCACGCCGCCGCCACCATGGGCCGGCTGCGCACCGCCGCCCGCAACTTCGCCGAACTGGAACTCGCCCCCGACGAACTCCTCACGCACCTGGACAACCTCATGGTGCGGCTCGACCGGGAGGAGGGCGGGGACCCGCCCGGCGCCGGGAGCACCGGCATCGTCGGCGCCACCTGCCTGTACGCGATCTACGACCCCACCTCGCAGCAGTGCACCGTCGCCCGCGCCGGCCACCCCCCGCCCGCCCTCGTACTCCCCGACGGCAGCGTCTCGCTCCTCGACCTGCCCGCCGGTCCCCCGCTCGGCCTCGGCGGCCTGCCCTTCGAGTCGGCGGAGATCACCCTCCCCGTCCACAGCCAGCTGGTCCTGTACACCGACGGGCTCATAGAGGACCGCCACCGCGACATCGACACGGCCCTCGACCAGCTGCGCGGCGCGCTGGCCCACCCCGACCGCGCCCCGGAGGACACCTGCCGGGCGGTCCTGGACGCCGTGGCCCCCGAACACCCCGGTGACGACATCGCACTGCTGGTCGCCCGCACCAACGTCCTGCCCGCCGACCGGATCGCCTCCTGGGACCTGGACCCCGATCCGGCCCTCGTCGGCCGGGTCCGTGCCGCCGCGATGGAGCAGCTGGACCGGTGGGGGCTGGAGGAATCCTCCTTCGCCACGGAGCTGCTGCTCAGCGAGCTGGTCACGAACGCCGTCCGCTACGGGAGCGCGCCCATCCGGGTCCGCCTGATCCACGACCGGACCCTGATCTGCGAGGTGCACGACGCGAGCAACTCCGCTCCCCGCATGCGCCACGCGGCCTCCACCGACGAGGGCGGCCGCGGTCTGTTCCTCGTCGCCCAGCTCGCGCAGGCCTGGGGGACCCGCTACACCACCGGCGGGAAGGTGATCTGGGCCGAGTGCGCCCTGGACGCCGCGTGAACGCCGCCGGTCCGCCACCGGCCGGGGACCGGCCCCGCCGGGGACCGGCATTCAGAGGGGGTAAATACCGTAGATACGGTGACACATCGGCATAGAATCCCCCATGCAGTCGGGAACACCTCGGAGGCCGACCCCCGGAGAAGTCCGTGCATGACGCTCCCGGCACATCGACGGGCGGTCCGCCCCCGCACTCCGGCGGAGCGCCCCCGCCCCTCGTCCGCGTCCGCGGGCTCGGCAAGCGGTTCGGCGGCACCCGCGCGCTCGACTCCGTCGACCTCGACGTCCACCGGGGTGGCGTCCTCGCCCTGCTCGGGCCCAACGGCGCCGGCAAGTCCACCCTCATCAAGGTGCTCGCGGGGGTCCACCACGCCGACGAGGGCGAGGTGACGGTGGCCGGGCACCCGCTCGGCTCCCACGCCGCGACCCGGAACATGTCCTTCATCCACCAGGACCTCGGCCTCGTCGAGTGGATGACCGTGGCCGAGAACATCGCCCTGGGCACCGGCTACCCGCGCCGCGGGGGCCTCATCTCCTGGCGGCGGACCCGGGAGGGCTGCGCACGGGCCCTGCGCCTGGTCGGCGGCCACCTGGACGCCGATACCCCGGTCTCCGCACTCGCCCCCGCCGAGCGTTCGCTCGTCGCCATCGCCCGCGCCCTGGCCACCCGCGCGGAGCTGATCGTCCTCGACGAGCCGACCGCCACCCTCCCCGCGGCGGACTGCGCACGGCTCTTCGACGTCCTGCACGCCCTGCGCGACCAGGGTCACGGCATCCTCTACGTCAGCCACCGGCTGGACGAGGTGTACCGGGTCGCCGACACCTTCGCCGTCCTGCGCGACGGCCGCGTCGTCGACCGGGGCCCGCTCGCCGGCCACAGCCCCGCCCGGCTCGTGCGCGCCATCGTCGGCCACGAGCAGGCCGGCCACAGGCCCGTCGCCACCCCGGCGGCGGGCCCGCCCCTGCTGCGCCTGGACCGCGTGAGGACGGCGGCCGCGAGGGAGGTCAGCCTGGAGCTGCGGGCCGGCGAGGTCCTCGGCATGGTGGGTCTGACCGGCGCCGGCCACACCGACCCGGGCCGGGCCCTCGTCGGCGCCCGGCCGCTGCTCGGCGGGCGGATCCTGCTCGACGGCCGCCCGTACCGGCCCCGCACGGTCCGCGCCGCCCTCGCCCGCGGGGTCGCCCTCGTCCCGGGCGACCGTCAGGGGGAGGGCTGCGCCGCCGCGCTGACGGTGCGGGAGAACTTCCTGGCCAACCCCCGGTCCGCCGGGGTCCCGGCGTGGCGCTGGATGAGCCCCCGCCGCGAGCGCGCCGAGGCCGCCGCCCTGATCGAGCGGTTCTCGGTCCACCCCCGCGACAGCGAGGTGCCCATCGCCACCCTGTCGGGCGGGAACCAGCAGAAGGTCATGGTCGGCCGGTGGCTCCGGGGCGGGCTGCGGCTGCTCGTCCTCGAAGAGCCCACCGCCGGCGTGGACGTCGGGGCCAAGGCCACGGTCCACCGGCTGCTCGACGACGCGCTCGCCTCCGGTCTGGCGGTCCTGCTCGTCTCCACCGATTTCGAGGAGGTCGCGGGCGTGTGCCACCGCGCTCTGGTGTTCGTCCGCGGGACCGTGGGCGCCGAGCTGACCGGCCCGGACCTCACGGTCGCCGAACTCACCCGCACCGCCTCGGCCATGCCCCCCGTCACCGGCCCCGGGACGACCCGATGACCTCCTCCCCCTCGTCCCGGCCCTTCCTCGACCACCTGCGCGGGCACCACGTCGGCGCGTACGGCCTCCCGGCCCTCGCGGCCGTGCTGTTCCTCGTCTTCTCCCTCGCCCTGCCCTCCACCTTCCCCACCCGGGACACCGTCTCCTCGATCCTCTCCAACCAGTCGATCCCCGCCGTCCTCGCGCTCGGCGCGACCGTCCCCATCGCCGCCGGGAAGTTCGACCTGTCGATCGGCTACGGTCTCGGCCTGGCTCACGTCATGGTGCTGGACCTGATCGTGAGCGACGCCTGGCCCTGGCCGCTCGCCTGCCTCGTGGTGGTGGCCGGGGCGGCGGCCGTCGGCGCCCTCAACGGGGTCATCGTCGAATTCGGGCGGATCGACTCCTTCATCGCCACGCTCGGCACCGGCAGCATGATGTACGCCGTCACCGGCTGGATCACCGACGGTGCCCGGATCGTCCCCGGCCCGGAGGGCCTGCCCACCGCCTTCACCGGGCTCTACGACTCCCGCTTCCTCGGCCTGCCGCTGCCGGCGTACTACGTCCTGGCCGTCGCGGGCACCCTCTGGCTGGTGCTGGAACGGCTGCCGCTGGGCCGCTACCTGTACGTGATCGGCTCCAACCCGCGCGCCGCCGGCATCATCGGCATCCCCACCCACCGCTACTCCGTCTACGCCTTCGCCGGATCGGGCCTGCTCTTCGGCTTCGCCGGAGTGCTGCTCGCCGCGCAGCAGCAGACCGGCAACCCGAGCGTCGGACTGGACTACCTGCTGCCCGCCTTCGTCGGCGCCCTGCTCGGTTCCACCACGATCAAGCCCGGCCGCGCCAACGCCCTCGGGACCGTGGTCGCCGTCGCCGTCCTCGCCATCGGCCTGGCCGGCATCGGCCAGCTCGGCGCCCGGTTCTGGGCCACGCCGCTGTTCAACGGCGCCACCCTGCTCATCGCGGTCGGCCTGGCCGGCTACTCCGCGCGCCGCCGACTGCGGACCGGAGCCGGCGCGACCCGTCACCCGTAGAGCCAGAACCCGTCGCGACGCACCGCGACCCGTCGTACGCGCACCCGTGTCAGGAGCACCGTGCAAGCCAACCACCAGGCCACCTTCACCGCCGCGGCCCTGCTGAGCGCGGCCCTCACCCTCCTCGCCGGCTGCGGGGGCGGCCCGTCGTCGGGCGGCGGGCCTGTCTCCCCCGGGCCCTCCGCCCCGGGCTGCCCCGCCGCCCTCGCCCAGGCCGGGGCCGCCGTCCGGCGGGCCGAGAACACCGACCCGACCTGGACCGGCCCCACCGACGGGCCCGCGGCGGTACCGGGCAAGACCCTCGTCTACGTCGCCCAGACCATGACCAACCCCGGGGTGGCTGGCGTCGCGAAGGGCGTGGAGGAAGCCGCCGACGCCATCGGCTGGAAGGTCCGGGTGATCGACGGCGGAGGCACTCCCGCGGGCATCCAGGCGGCCCTCAGCCAGGCCGTCACCCTCAAGCCCTCGGGCATCGTCATCGGCGGCTTCGACCCGGAACTGACCTCCCAGCAGGTGGCGCGGGCGCGGGCCGCGCACATTCCGCTCGTCGGCTGGCACGCGGTGGGCTCCCCCGGCCCGAGCGAGAGCGCCGGCCTCTTCACCAACGTCACCACGAAGGTGGAGGACGTGGCCCGGATCAGCGCCGACTGGATCATCGCCCGCTCCCGGGGCAACGCCGGGGTCGTCGTCTTCACCGACGACTCGGTCCCCTTCGCCCGGAACAAGGCCGAACTGATCAAGAAGCAGCTCGCCACCTGTCCCGGCGTCCGGCTCCTGGCGTACGAGAACATCCCCATCCCCGATGCCGGCAGCCGCACCCCCCAGGAGGTCTCCTCCCTCCTGGCCCGTTTCGGGGACCGGTGGACGGATTCCGTCGCCATCAACGACCTCTATTTCGCGGACGCCGCCCCGGCCCTGCGCGCCGCCGGCGCACCGGGTTCCGGGCCCCCCTTCAACATCGGCGCGGGCGACGGCGACCCCTCCGCGTTCCAGCGGATCAACAGCGGGCAGTTCCAGGCGGCCACCGTCCCCGAACCGCTGTCCCAGCAGGGCTGGCAGATCGTCGACGAGTTCAACCGCGCCTTCGCCGCCCGGCCCGCAAGCGGGTACGTCGCCCCCGTCCACATCGCCACCGCCGCCAACAGCCGCGGCGCCACGTCCTGGGACCCCTCCGGCTACCGCGAGGCGTACCGGCGGATCTGGGCCCCTCCCGGTTCGTGACCGGCCCCTCCCCGTCCGCCCGGCGGCCGCGCGGGGGGCTCGCCGCCTCAATGTTCGGGGAACGTACGGGTGGCGGCGCGCCCGCCGGGCGGCCGGGGCCCCGCGGTTAGCATCGGCGGGGTTCACCGCGCGTGAGGGGAAGTGATGACGGAGTCCAAGGGCCTCGTGCTGGTCGTCGAGGACGAGCGCCACATCGCCGACGTGCAGCGGCTCTACCTGGCACGGGAGGGCTTCGGCGTGCACGTCGAGGCCGACGGGACCGCCGGGCTCGCCGCCGCGCGGCGGATGCACCCGGTGGCGATCGTGCTGGACATCGGCCTGCCGGGGCTGGACGGCATCGCCTTCTGCAAGGCCCTGAGGGACGCCGGCGACTGGACGCCGGTCCTGCTGGTCACCGCGCGCGGCGAGGAGGCCGACCGGATCCTCGGCCTCGAACTGGGCGCCGACGACTACCTGACCAAGCCGTTCTCGCCGCGCGAGCTGGTCGCCCGGGTCAAGACGGTGCTGCGCAGGGCGGCCGGGCCGCCGGGCCGGCCGGCCGAGACCGTGGGCCGGCTCAGCCTGGATCCGGTCAGCCGCACCGTCCGCCGCGACGGCGAACCCGTCGAACTCACCACCACCGAGTTCAACCTGTTGGCGCACCTGGTGCGGCACACGGGGCAGGTCTTCACCCGGGAACAGCTGCTGGCGCGGGTGTGGGGGTACCCCGGCTACCGCGACACCCGGATGGTCGACGTGTTCGTGTCGCAGTTGCGCGCCAAGCTGGGGGACGCGAGCCCGATCCGCACGGTCCGCGGCGTCGGCTACAGCGCGACGGATCCCCGTACGTGAACCGGTCCCGCCCCCGCCGCGGCTCGCTGGCCCGCAGCATCGTGGTGCTGACCACCGCGGTGGCCGCGCTCGCTGTGGCGCTGACGGGGCTGGTCGCCTGGCAGAGCGCCGCGCACGCCGCCGAGCGGCGCGAGCGCGACCAGCTGACGCGTCAGGCCACGGTGCTCGGGCGGCTGCCCGTCCTGTCGGAGGCGTTGTTCGACGGCGCCCGGGCACTGGGCGGACCGAACGGGGTGGAGCTCGCGGTGATCTCCGCCGACGGGAGGGTCGGCGGCGGCGCCACCCCGGCCGTCGGCCCGGCCGTGAAGGCGGCCCTGCTCGTCGGCGAACCCGTCTCCACCACCGCCGTCCTGGGGGGACAGGACGTGCTGCTGGTGGGGCGGCCGGGCGTGGGCGGCGGCGCGGTCGTCCTCACCGAGCCGTACGCGGTGGTCACGCGGAACACGAACCAGATCCGGCGCAGCGTGATCGTGCCGCTGGTCGTCGGCATGCTCGGCGCGGCCCTGGCCGGAGCGCTCATGGCGCGCCGCATCGCCCGTCCGCTCGTGAAGGCCGCGCGGGTCGCGCACCGGCTCGCCGACGGCGAGCGGGGCGTACCGGCCCCGGTCGACGGGCCGCGGGAGACGGAGGACATCGGGCGCGCCCTCAACGTCCTGGACGCGGCGCTGGCGCGCAGCGAGAACCGGCAGCGGGAGTTCCTGCTGTCGGTCTCCCACGACCTGCGGACCCCGCTGACCGCGCTCCAGGGATACGCCGAGGCGCTGGCCGACGGCCTGATCGAGCCGGAGCGACTGCCCGAGGTCGGAGGCGTCCTGGCCGACGAGACGCGCCGGCTGGACCGGTTCCTGGCGGACCTGCTGGACCTGGCCCGGCTGGAGGCGGACGGGTTCCGCCTGGACGTGGCCCCGGCCGACCTGGGCGCGGTCGTCGCCGAGGCCGCCGCCTTCTGGGCCGGGCCCGGGGCGCGCGCCGGGGTCGAGCTGCGGGTGGAACGGCCGGAGCCGCCCCTCGTCGTCGAGACGGACGCCTTCCGGGTCCGGCAGCTGGTCGACGGGCTCGTCCAGAACGCCCTGCGGCTCACGCCCGAGGGCGCGCCCGTGGTCCTCGCCGTGCGGGCGGCCCCGGGGGGCGGGGCCGAGGTGCAGGTCCGCGACGGCGGCCCCGGGCTGACCGAGGACGACGTACGCGTCGCCTTCGACAGCGGGGCCCTCCACGCGCGCTACCGGGACACCCGCCCGGTCGGCAGCGGCTTGGGGCTGGCCCTCGCCCACCGGCTGACCGGCCGTCTCGGGGGCACCCTGCGGGTCGAGGGGCACGGTCCGGAGGGCGGCGCCTGCTTCACGGTCGCCCTCCCGCGGACGCCCGGCCCGGCCTGAGGCCCGCCGGGGCGGGGCGTCGACGCCCGCCGCGGCGTCCTCGGTCCCTCCTGCGGCGGGCACGCCGTCCGTACGTTCCCCGAACGATCCGCCAACGATCCCCTTACGGGAGCCCCGCACAGTGGGGCCCATGAACACCGCATCGACCGGGGGGCCCGGACTCCTCCACCGCAGCGGGCGCCGGTGCGCCCGGCACGCCTGGGGGATCGTCGCCCTGTGGGTACTGCTCCTGGCCGGCCTCGCGGCCGCCGACCACGCCTGGGGCGGCACCTTCGCGGACAGCTTCTCCCTGCCCGGCACCGGCGCCCAGACCGGCGCCGACCTGATCGAGGCGCACACCGCCGGGGGCGGGGGCACGGCCGCCCCCCTCGTGCTCCACACCGGGAGCGGTACGGTCGCCGCCCACCGGGAGGCGGTCGCGGCGGCCGTGGCCAACCTGGACCGGCTGCCGGACGTCCTGTCGGTGGCCGACCCGCTGACCACGCCCGGGGCGGTCTCCCCCCGCGGCGACACCGCCCGGCTGACGGTCCGCTTCGACGGCAACCCGGCGGGCTTCGACCCCTCCTGCCTGGCCCGGGTCGACGCGGCCGTGGAGCCGCTGCGCGCGGACGGCGTCACCGTCGAGTACGGGGAGCCGCTCGGGCAGCTTGCCTCGACCGGATCCGCCGACCGCGTCTCGGAGGGCATCGGTCTGGCCGTCGCCGTGCTGGTGCTGCTGATCGGCTTCGGCAGCGTGGCCGCGGCCGGGCTGCCGCTGCTGACGGCCGTGCTGGGCCTGGCCGTGGGTCTCAGCGCCCTCGGCCTGCTCGCCGGCCCGTTCGACTTCGCCCGGGCGTCCCCGACGCTGGCCGCGATGATGGGCCTCGGCGTGGGCGTCGACTACGCCCTCTTCCTGGCCACCCGCTACCGGGCCCTGCTGCACGCCGGGGCGGAACCGGCCGAGGCGGTCGGGCGTACGGTCGCCACCAGCGGCCGTGCCGTCCTGGTCGCCGCGGCCACGGTGGCCATGGCGCTGGGCGGGCTCTGCGTCTCCGGCGTGGGCTTCATCGGCACCCTCGGCATCGCCGCGGGGCTCAGCGTGGTCGTGGCCGCCGCCGCGTCGGTGACGCTGACGCCCGCGCTGCTGGGTCTGCTCGGGCGCCGCGTCGACCGGCTCCACGTGCGCACGCCGGTCGCCGAGCCCGCCGGGGAGTCCGACGTCTGGCACCGCTGGGCCCTCCGGGTCGCCCGGCGCCCCTGGGTCTTCCTGGCCGCCGGCCTGCTCCTGCTCGGCGTCCTCGCCCTCCCTGCGGCGTCCATGCGGCTGGGGCACGTCGACGCCGGGGCACAGTCCACGGCCAGGACCGACCGCCGGGCGTACGACCTGGTCACCGAGGGCTTCGGCGCCGGCGCCAACGGCCCGCTCACGGTCGTCGTCAAGCTCGACAGCACCCGGGTCGCCGACCCGGCCCGCCGCGAGGAGCTGGCGGCGTCGCTCCGGCGGCGGCTGACGGCCGTACCGGGCGTGGCGTCCGTGACGGCGCCGGTGCCCGGCCCCGACGGGGCCCTGCTCCTGTCCACCGTCACCCCCGCCACCGGACCGCGGGACCGGGTGACCGCCCGGCTGATCCGCACCCTGCGGGACGAGACCGTCCCGCGGGCCCTGACGGGCACCGGTACCACCGGGTACGTCACCGGCGCCGCCGCCGCCACCCAGACCTTCACCGACACCCTGGCGGGCGCGCTGCCCCGGATCGTCGGCGTGGTGGCCGTGGCCGCCTTCCTCCTGCTGCTCACCGTCTTCCGCAGCCCGCTGATCGCGCTCAAGGCCGCCGTGCTCAACCTGTTCTCGATCGCGGCCGCGTACGGGGTGGTGGTCGCGGTGTTCCAGTGGGGCTGGGGCGGGGCGCTGTTCGGGGTGGGCGAGCCGGTGCCCGTCGAGTCGTACGTACCGATGATGATGTTCGCGATCGTCTTCGGACTGTCGATGGACTACGAGGTCTTCCTGCTCTCCCGGATCCGCGAGGTCTGGCTGCACCGGCGCGACAACCACCTGGCCGTGGCCACCGGTCTCGCCGCCACGGCCCGGGTCATCACCTGTGCGGCGCTGATCATGACCAGCGTCTTCCTGGCCTTCCTGCTCTCCACGAACGTCGCCGTCAAGATGCTGGCCCTGGGCCTGGGGGTGAGCGTCGTCCTCGACGCCACCGTGGTCCGCCTGCTCCTGGTGCCGGCGTCCATGTACCTCTTCGGGCGTGCCAACTGGTGGCTCCCCGACCGGCTGGACCGGCTCCTGCCCCGGCTCGACCCGGAGGGCCCCGCCCCGGCGCCCGCACCCGAGACCGCCCCCGGGACCGCCCCCGGCAGCGCCCCCGAAGCCACTCCCGTACCCCTTCCCGGAGACCGACGATGAAGCGCGTTCCCCTCGCCGGGACCCGGGCGGCCCTGCGCCGCCACCTCCTCCTCTCGGTCACGGGCGCCGTGGCCGTGGTGGCCGTCGCCGCGACCGGTGCGGCCGAGTCCGCGGCCGGCGCTCTGATCCGGCACCGCGTCGCGAGGGCGGCTCCGGGACTCGGTGACGCCGTCACGGTCGGCATCGGCGGCGACTGGGCCCTGTGGGACCTGGCGCACGGGAGCATCCCCCGGCTCGACGTCGGCAGTGATGACGCCCGCGTGGGCCGCCTGTCGGGGGTGCGCGTACGGGCCCGGCTCGACGACGTCCGCCTCGGCGAGCGGGCCACCGTCGGGGGCACACGGGCCGAGGTGACCGTCTCCCCGGGGGCGATCGCCGACGCGATCCGGGCCTCCGCACCCTCGGTGACCGTGGCCTCGGTGACGGCCGACCCGGCGGCCGGCACCGTGCTCGCCGCCGTCGGCCCCGGCGGCGCGGGGCGGCTGACGCTGCGTCCCGCCCTCGCGGACGGCAGGGTCACCCTCGCCGTGGACGGGCTCACCGTGTTCGGCCGCTCCGTCCCCGCCGGCCGGCTCGGCCTGGACCGCCTCGCGCCGGGTCCGGACGCGCGCGCCGCCTACCCCTTCGGGCTCAGGGCCACGTCCGCCGACGTCCGGCCGGACGGCCTGCACGTGTCCCTGGAGGGCGGCCCCGGCCCCCTTCCCGCCGCCTGACGGCCCGGAGCGCGCCCGGACCCCCGCGGGGGGATGCTGGAGGGGAAAGGGCCCCGGGCGTGAGGAGGCGCGTCATGACACACGCCGAACAGTGGCAGGTGGGCGTCTACCTGGACGAGGAGAGCGGCACCACCACGGCGCGCGCGGTGCTCGACAACGGGACGACCATCATGACGGGCCGCGGCAAGGCGCGCTGCAACCCGCAGGACGTGGAGATCCCGGCGATCGGTGACGAGCTCGCGGCGAGCCGGGCGATGCGCGACCTGGCCGGTCAGCTGATGCGCGCCGCCGACCGGGACCTGGCCGCGATGGGCGCGGTGCCCGAACCGCCGCGCACCGGCTACGGCTGGCCGGACGACGCACCGCTCAAGCGCTGACCCGAAATCCCGGCGCCCGGACGGGCTCGACACCGCGAGCAACGGCCCGCCGCCGGCCGACGGGCGACCGCGGGGGGCCTTGGCGGTCATGAGATGCAGGTCACAGAGGGGTCCGGAGCGGCGCCGGGATTTCGTACGTCTTGCAGCGGCAGACAGAATTGTCCTTCCCGCTACGCAGCGTGCCCGAACAAGTCCAGGAGTTCCCATGCCGAGCCCCGCCGTCCGGGACCGTGCCGACACCTCCTCCACCGTGCTGCGGGAGCGTGCGGAGCCGCCGGCGAGGGCTCGGGCGCTGGTGAGACGGGCCGCGGCGGGGGCCGGGGGCACGGTGGTGATCCGGGGGGCCAGCGGCAGCGGACGCAGCTCCGCGCTGCGGGCCCTCGCCCGGGACACGGAGCGTCACGGGACGACGGTCCTCAGGGCCCGGTGCTCCCTCCAGGAGGCCGGGGTCGACTTCGGGGTGGTCCTGCAGTTGTTCGACGGCCTCGGTCCGGCCGACGGCCCGCCGGACGTCGACGACTGGGGCGGTTCGTTGCACGGCGCCGATCTGCCGTCCCGGCTGTGGAGCCTGCTCCGGTCACGGGCCGCGTCCGGGCCGGTGCTGCTCGCCGTGGACGACGTCCACCTGGCGGACGCGGTGTCACGGCGCTGGCTCGCCCAGGTGACGCGGCGCCTGGACCGGCTGCCGGTCGTGCTGGCGGTGACCGAACGGTGGCAGTACGACCTGGTGCTGCCACGGCCCTCGTTCACCGACGCCTGTTCCGTTCCGGCCGACGAGATCTGCCTGCTGGCCCCGCTCGGTGCGACGGCCGCCCGGGCCCTCGTGCGCTCCGTCCTCGGCGACGACGCACCGCACACCCTGACCGAGGAGTGCGTCGGCGCCGTCGGGGGCAATCCGATGCTGCTGCACGCGCTCCTCACGGACCTGCGGGAGACGGCCGTCGGAAGCCCCCTCCCGGTCCGTCTGCCCGGGAGTTGCGCCGACCTGCGTCCCGGCGCGTTCACCGGCGCGGTGCTCCGCTGGCTGCACGACGCCGGTGCCGAGACCGCGGACGCCGTCCGGACCTTCGCCGAAATCCAGGACGAGGACGACGCACTGGCGCTGCTGGTCTCCGTGAGCGACGTCGATCCGTCCCGGGTGCGCGGCTGGACCGGCGAACTCACCCGTCAGGGCCTGCTGCGGAAGGACCCGCGCAGCGGCAGGCCGGTCTTCGCCCACCCGCTGCTGCACGAGGCCGTACGCGACACGTGGGAACGGCACCGCCGCGCGGACGTGCGCCGGCGCGCGGCCGAACTGCTGCACCACCGGGGCGATCCGGAGGAGTCGGTGGTGCGCCACCTGTTGCCGATACCCGCCGTGGGCGCTCCCTGGGCCGCCGACGCACTGACCGGCGCCGCCGCGAAGGCCGTCCGCGACGGGCGGGCCGACGAGGCGATCGCCTGCCTCCGCCGGGCGCTGCGGGAACCGCTGTCCGTCGTGCGCCGCAGCGAGGCCCTCATCCGGCTGGGCTGTCTGGAGGTACGGGACGAACGCGCCTCCGGAGTGCGCCACCTGGCGGAGGCCCTGCGTCTGCAACGCTCCGCCGGAGGGCGGGTCCGCGCCGCCACCGCGCTCGGTACGGCCCTGGTGGCCCGCGGCGAGGTCCACACCGCCCTGGACGTACTGGCCGAACTCGCGGAGGGCTTCGCCGACTCGACCGACCTCGCGCACGCGGTGCAGGCCGCGACCGCCCTGATCTCCTCGCACGACGGGGACAGTTGGCTGCGGGTGGTGGCAGAACTGCGCCGCATCGAGGAGCAGGCTCCCGACGGGATCGCCCCGACGGCCAGGGCCCTGCTCACCGAACACGGCGCGACGGCCGGCCGGCTGTCGGCGGCCGAGGCCATGGAGCGGGTCCGGTCGCTGACGCGGACCTCGCTGGACCCGCTGCTCGAACCGTACCTCTACGCGTCGGCCGCCACGCTGGCCCAGTGGGCGGACGAACTGACCGAGGCCGACCGGCTGGTGGCCCGGGGGCTCGTCGCCTGCCGGACGCCGAACCTGCTGCACCCCGGCCACCAGAGCCTGCTGAGCGTCGCGGCGGAGGCCGAGGTGATGCGCGGCCGGTACACCGCGCTGCTGGCCGACACGGCACTGCGGGACGTCCTGCCGGGCAACATGGCCGCGCCCGGCGCGGAGAACGCCCATCTGCGCGCCCAGACGATCATCGCCCTGACCGAGACCGGGCGGCTCGCCGAAGCCCGCCGCCTCGCCTACGCCGTCACGGCCGGGGGCGCGCACGGCTCGTGGGAGTGGAACGAGTTCCTGTACGCGCGGGGTCTGCTGCACATGGCGTCGGACGAACCCGACTCCGCCCTCACGGACCTCCTGGAGTGCGGCAGGCGCCAGTCCGCCCGGGAGGTGGAGAGCCCGATCGTCACCCCGTGGCGCTCCGCCGCCGCCGACTGCCACGTGGCGCTCGGGTCGCCGGAGCAGGCTGCCGCGCTGGCCCGGGAGGAGCTCCGGCTGGCCCGCGCGTGGGGAACGCCCCGCGCGGTGGGCCGGGCGCTGCGCGCCCTGGGGGTGGCGCTCGGTGGCCGGCACGGGCTGGAACTGGTCGAGGAGGCGGTGGAGTTGCTGCGCGGCCCGGCGGAGCCGCTGCCCGAGCTGCTGCCCGCCCTGGTGTCGCTCGGCCGGTCCCTGCACGACTCGGGCCAGAGCCGGCGGGCCCGCGCGGTGTTCCGCGAGGCCGTCGAGCGGGCCGAACGGACGGGAGCGGTACGGATGAACCTCGTCGCGCGGGCGGCCCTGCGCGACTGCGGGGCCCGGCCCCGGCGGGCGCGGCACACCGGCACCACGGCGCTCACCTCCAGTGAGCGCCGCATCGCGCAACTGGCTGCGGCCGGCCACAGCAACGTCGAGATCGCCGAGTTGCTGCACCTCGCCGTACGGACGGTGGAGACCCATCTGACGCACTGCTACCGCAAGCTCGGCATCCGCCGCGGGGACCTGGCCGTGGCCCTCGGCAAGACCGGCTGAGCCGACGGGGCCGGCTGGACCGGCCGGACCGGCTGACGGCCGGACCGGCCGAACCGGCGTCGTGGTGATCAGGGGGAAACCCCACGACACCGACGAGCGTAGGAGCGGGCGGGCGCGGCGGGCAGGACGGGAAGGGCAGACCCGGGGGAAGCCGCCCCGCCCTTCGCTGCCCGGAAGGGCGCACCGACTCTGCCCCCGGCACGGGGGCGGAGAGGCGGGGGCCGCGGATAGCCTGCGATCCGGACGGGTCCGCGCGCCGTGGCGACCGCTGCCGGACCGGTGTGGACGTCCGGTGCCCCCGTGGAGCGTTCCCGTACGGCCCCGTACGGCCCCGTCCGGCCCCGTCCGGCCCCGCACGGCCCTCGCCCCGCCGCCTTCCTCGTGGTCGTGGTCCCGATCTCGTGGTCGACCACGATGGCCGCGCCCCGCCCGATGGGAAAGGGTGGGAGCCGGTCGTGGGAAAAGGAGTTCTTCACCGTGCTGCAGTTCGTCGACGACGTCCGTACCTCCCGCCGGGTGGCGGTCGCCATTCACGCCCCGGACCCGATCACCCGGGCCGGAGCGATGAGCCACCTGCGCCAGTACCCGGAGATCGCGCTCGTGGACGACACCCGGCAGGACGGTGCCGACGTCGCCCTGCTGATCGCCGACGCCTTCGACGAGACGGTCCTGTCGAGGCTGTCCCGGCTGGTGCGGGCCGAGAAGGTCGGGGTGGTGCTGGTCCTGGACCGGATCCGGGAGGCCGAACTGCTGGACGTCGTCGCGTGCGGTGTGACCACGATCCTGTGGCGCCGCGAGGCCACGGGGGCACGGCTGCGCCAGGCCGTCCTCGCTGCCGAACGGGGCGGCTGCGAACTGCCGCCCGACCTGCTGGCCCAGCTGATCGGCCACATGGGGCGGCTCCAGGAAGGCAAGGCCGGCGGGCAGGGCGCCGCCTCCGTCGCCCTGGGCATGGTGCCGCGGGAGGTCGACGTCCTGCGGCTGGTGGCCGACGGCATGGACACCGCGGAGATAGCGGTCGAGCTCGCGTACTCGGAGCGGACGGTCAAGAACATCCTGCACACCGTGACGACCCGGTTCCAACTGCGCAACCGCGCCCACGCCGTGGCCTACGCACTGCGCGAGGGCTACATCTAGCCCCGTGTCCGGCGAGGTCCGCCGGGCACGCCACCGGCCCGGGCCCGGACGCCCCGGACACCCCGAGCGGCCCGCGGGCCGCGGGCCGCGGACACGAACCCGATCGAAGAGGAAGCCCGTTGGAGATCGAGACAGCCGTCGTCCCGCCGTCCCCGCTCCCGGGACCCCTCGCCCCGGGAGACACCGTCGCCGTCCTGGGAGCCGGCCCGATGGTCTCCCGGATCGTCCCGCGTCTGCGCCTCTCGGGGTTCCTCATACGGCTCCACCACCGGACGCCCGACCTGCTCGAAGGGCAGTCCGGGGCGGGCACCACGCTCTGCTCCACCCCGCGCGAGGCCGCGCAGGGTGCCCGCGCGGTGCTCTCCGCGGTGAGCGGCGACGCGGCGAGCCGCTCGGTGTGGCTCGGCGCGGACGGCGCCCTGGCCGGCGCGCGGCCCGGAACACCGGCCGTCGAGTGCTCGCCCCTCTCCGACGGGTGGACGACCGACTGGGCCGAGGCCTGCCGTGAACGCGCGCTGGCGCCGGTCGACGCCCCGGTGACCGGGACCACCCCACGGGCCCCCGACGGCACCCCGATCGTGTTCGCCGGCGGCTCGGCCGCCGCCGTCGAATCCGCGCGCCCGCTGCTGGCCGTGTTCACCGACCGGGTCTTCCGGCTGGGCCCGACCGGGGCCGGCGGCCGGTTCAGGCAGGTCGACGAACTGCTCGCCGGTTCCTTGCTGATCGCCCTGGGCGAGGCGTTCGCGACGGCGGAGCGCCTCGGGCTGGACCTCGCGCGGGCGCTGGACGTCCTGGCGGAGGCCGGCCGGTCCGGGGGCGTTCCGCCCGCCGCCGACCGTGCCCCGCGGGTCCACCGCACGGACATCAGCTGCCGGCTGGCCCTGATGGCCCAGGACCTCGGGTACGCCGGCGCCCTGACCCGCCGCTCCGTCCCGCACCCCCTTCCGGCACACCGCCCTTCGGTCCCGTGACCGCATCAGCGAAGCGTTCTTCCACGATGCGGGATCTCGAACCCCCCTCGCCCGGAAGGGACTGGCACGAACCTCCGCGCACCGGACAAGGAGACCTCAGCAGATGGAACCCGCCGCAAGCGGTCCGGACCTGCGGGACGTGGAACGGATGCTGGCCATCCGGGTCTTCGAGGAGCGCCTGCCGGAGCTGTCCGCCGCCGGCCGGCGGCCCGGGACGACGCGCCCGCGCCCCGGCCGCGAGTACGTTCCGGTCGCCCTGCTCGATCTCGTGCCCGACGCCGACGTGTTCAGCGACCACCACGGACACGGCCGGTACCTCGCCCGCCACGACGACCCGCACGGCCTGCTGGCCGAGATCCTCGGCAAGGACGAGGGCGTCTGCCGCGGCGTCGGCGGATCCCACCACCTCTACCGGCCCGGATTCATGTCCGCCGGAGTGCGGGGCTCGGGTGTGCCGGTCGCCGCGGGGGCCGCGCTCGGCCGCAAGCAGCGCGGCACCGGCGGGCTGAGCGTGTGCTTCGTCGGCGACGGCGCGTGGGGCGAGGGCGTGGTGTACGAGACCCTGGAGATCGCGGCCCTCTGGAGCCTGCCGCTGCTGCTGGTCGTCGAGCACGACGGTGCCGGCCGGGCGGCCCCCGCCGCCGCACCGGCCGGGTCCGTCGCAGCGCGCGCCGCGGCCTTCGGCGTCGACCACCTGCTGATCGGGGGCTGCGACGTCGGCGCCGTCCGCGCACGGCTCGCGGAACCCGTGGAGCGGGTGCGCTCCGGGCGGCCCCTGGTCGTGGAGTTCCGCACCGCGGCCGACTGGTACACGGTGTACGACGTACCGGGCGACGCGGCGTTCGCGGCGGCGGAGCGGCGCCAGCGCGAACGGATGGACCGGGTCGTCGACGAGGTGCTCGCGCTGGAGCCGTCGGGGTGGGAGTACTGCGGATGACCCCCCGTGCGCGGCTCGGCCGCCTGCTGAACGACGCCCTCCACCGGGTGATGGCCGAGGACGACTCCGTCTTCGTCCTGGGCGGCGACGTGGCCGATCCCCAGGGGGGCACGTTCAAGATCACCGCCGGCCTGGCGAAGGCCTACCCGTCCCGGGTGTTCGGTACGCCGGTCGGCGGGGCGGCGGTCCTCGGCGTCGCCAACGGGCTGGCCCTGACCGGTGAGAAGGCGATCGTAGAGATCCCGTCCGGCGGCTCCGTGGCCCAGTCGTTCGACCAGATCCTCACCATGTCGAGCAGGCTGGTGTCGATGTACGGCAGGACGCTGCCGATCCACCTGGTCGTGCGGTGCCTGGTGGGGTCCGGGCAGGGCGACGGCGCGGCGCACGGCCGGTCGCCGCAGCGCCATTTCCTCGGCGTCCCCGACCTGCACCTCTTCGAGCTGAGCCCGGTGCACGATCCCGGCGAGCAGCTCGCCGCGGCGATCGGGCTCGGCCGACCGAGCGTGTTCTTCGAACCGAGGTCGCTCTACGGCCGCTACCCGCTCACCCCCCGGGCGGAACCCGGCGTCGAGGTGACCGGGCCGTTCGGCGGGTCCCGGTGGATGCGCCTGGTGGTGGGCGCCGGGGCGGGGGGCCCGTCGGGCGTCGCCGCGGAGGTGACGGTGTTCTGCACGGGCGGGACCGTCGCCCGCTCGGTCCGGGCCGCGCGCGCCCTGGCGGCCACGGGCGTGACCGTCCAGCTCTTCGTGCCCTCGCGGCTGTTCCCGTTCGACCTGGAGCCGGTCACGGGGTTCGTGGGCCCCGGCAGCCTGGTGTCCGTCGTCGACGACGGGCCGGGCCCGGCCGGGTGGGCCGGCGCCGTCGCGGCCGCGCTGGCGACGCGCCTGTGGGGGACCCTGCGCAAGGCTCCCGTGCTGCTCGCCTCGGCGGCGTCGGTCGTCCCCGCCGCGCGGGAGCTGGAGGACCGGGTCGTGATCTCGTCCACCGACATCGTGCGGCGGCTCGTCCGGGAACTGGAGACGCCGTGAACCGGCTCCTCCCGCCACGGGGTTCCGCGACGGGGTTCCGCGACGGGAGGAGCCGAGGGGCACCGGTCAGGTGCGGTACGCGTAGTACACCGCGTCCGGGTAGGACGCGATGAGGCTCGCGAGCGACTTCCGGTAGGTGTTCGTGGAGTGGTAGGTGACGTACGGCATGCCCGCGCTGCTGCGGTAGGTCACCATCATGGAGTGGTCCTTGGACCCGTCCTTGTTGAAGTCCACCTGCACGATGTCACCGACGTCCGTCTGGTACACGTTGGCCAGGTTGGCCGCCCGCTGGTTGGACAGCGTGAACCAGGCCCACTCGTTCGCACCGACCCAGGAGTCGGACTGCCTGGCTCCGTCGTACCACCAGTTGCGGTAGTCCGAGGTGGAGCCCGGAACGGCCTTCCAGCCACCCGCCTTCAGCGCCTGGCTGATGAAGTTGGTGCAGTCACCACCCGCGCCGGAGAACTTCCGGTACGCCGGGTTGTAGTTGCTCCAGTACTTCTCGGCGTACTTCGCCATGGCCGCGTAGTCGTAGGCACCGCCGGTCTTGGCCTTGGGCTTCGCCGGCGCCGGGTACTTGGTGGACGCGGGCGTGCCGTCCGGGTACTGGTTGCCGTCGTCCTTGACCACGTTCGCCTTGGCCGCCACCGGCTCGTTCACCGCGACCGGGCCGTTCTCCTGGGACTTGATCGAGTTCAGCTCCCAGGCACCGCCCTTCTTGCTGGTGAGCTTGAGCTCGTACCGGGTCCGGAAGTCGGTCGTCGCCGGCTCGTCCCCGCGCAGCTTCTTGTACGTGAGCGTGGTCTGCTCGGTGACCTCGACGGTGGCCTTCCCGCCGGTGACCGTGGCCTTCTCCACCGTCACCTTGGTGTCGGCCTTCGTGTAGGCCTCACCGAGGTCCGCGAGCCGGGTCCTGCGGGACTTCAGGGACGAGAGCGCGGAGGCCTCGTCCTTCGCCAACTGGGCCGACATGCGGCCCTTCGTGGCGTTACGGCCCGAATTGCGATGCCCTCCCTGGTCCTCGACCAGGGCATCGGAGCGCTGCGACAGTACGTCGCCCGCAAGGCGCCCGAAGGTGTCGACCGTCTTGCGGTCGGCTGCTTTGGGGCCGGATTCCGCACTCGCAGAGGAAGCGAGCAGACCTGCGGTCACCGCGCCCACGGTCAGGGCCGCGCCGGCGGCGACCTTGAACCTCTTTGGTATCACTATTTTCCCCTTGTCACCCGGTCCACTCGAACCGAGGCACGGAATCTTCGCACAACTTCACGACACCTTCGCTCCGTTCCGTTTGTGCGGCCGGACCGACGGCACGTTTCCCTACTCACCCGTAAGGAAGCGGACACGTTCGGTCGCTGGGCGACCCCACAGCAAGTGCCTCTAGGGTGTGGGGCAAGAGCAGCAGAAAGGGCATGCGCAGTGGGCAGGCAGGAAAGGGCCGGAAGAGGGCGATCACGGGACACAAGGGTGGTTCCGGACAACGGCGGTGGCGCCCCCTCGGGCCGTCGCGGAAGTTCCGGTTCCCGTCGCAAGCCCCGCGCGACGGCCCGCCGGCGCATCACCCTCCCCCCGGCCCTCCTCGGGGCCGCCACCTCGGCCGCCACCCGGGCCGTCGCCGCGGCGCGCCCGTGGGTGCGGCGCCTGCGCCCCGCCTACCCGAGACCCGGCCGCACCGGCTGGCGCCGCTGGGCTCCCTCGTGGCGCCAGTGGCTCGGCGCGTGCCTGTACGCCTTCATAGGCATGGTGGGCTTCGTCGCCTGCGCGTACGCGACGACGGACATACCCGACGACCTCAACTCCTTCGCCAAGCAGCAGGACAACATCTACTACTGGGCCGACGGCTCCACGATGGCCAGGACGGGCTGGGTCAGCCGGCAGGAGATGCCGCTCGACAAGGTGCCCCCGAAAGTCCAGGGAGCCGTCCTCGCCGCCGAGAACGCCAGCTTCTACTCGGACCCCGGAGTCTCCCCCTCCGGCGTCCTGCGCGCCGTGCGCGCCGCCGTGACCGGGGGCGAGACCCAGGGCGGGTCGACCATCACGCAGCAGTACGTGAAGAACGCCTACCTCAGCCAGGAGCGCACCCTCTCAAGGAAGTTCACCGAGCTCCTGCTCGCGGTGAAGCTGGACAACCAGAAGTCCAAGAAGCGGATCCTCCAGGACTACCTCAACACCAGCTGGTTCGGCCGCGGCACCTACGGCATCCAACGCGCCTCCCAGGCCTACTACGGCAAGGACGTCTCGCAGCTCAACGCCAGCGAGGGCGCCTTCCTCGCCTCGCTCCTCAAGGGCGCCGGCCTGTTCGACCCGACCCTCGGCAAGGAGAACCGGGCGCGGGCCGTCGAACGGTGGAGCTGGATCCTGGACCGGATGGTCGAGACCGGGCAGATATCGGCCGCCGAGCGCGCCACGTACAAGACCTTCCCCGAGCCCTCGGGCACCTCCCTCTCCGGCACCCCCGGCGCACAGACCGGCTACCTGGTGGAGCTGGCCAAGCAGTACGCGGTCAAGTCCGGCCACATCAAGGACTCCGACTTCGACCTCGGCGGCTACCAGGTCTACACCACCTTCGACCAGTCCCGGATGGCGGCACTGACCGCCGCCGTGCAGAACGCCGAGAAGGGCTTCGACGCGGAGAAGCGGCCCGACACCGACAAGCACGCGAAGATCGGCGCGGCGAGCGTCGCCCCCGACGGGCGCCTGCTCGCCGTGTACGGGGGCCCCGACTACCTCAAGCAGGGCTTCAACGAGTCGAACGCGACCACGATCCCGGCCGGCTCGGCCTTCACCCCCCTCGTGTACGCCGCCGGACTCGAAGAGGGGGTGCTGCGCACGCGCGGCAAGGCCCGTACGCCCCTCTCCCCCACCGCCACCTACGACGGCAACGACCAGGTCACCGTGCAGACGCCCGAGGGCCCCTACTGGGACCGCAGCGGCAAGGTGGTCAAGGGGCGCAACGACGGGGGCCGCAACTGGGGCCAGGTGACCCTGCGCCAGGCCGTGGCCGACTCGGTCAACACCCCCATGCTGCAGCTCGGCCTCGACGTCGGCCTCGACCGGGCGGAGGCGTTCGCGGAGCGTTCGGGGCTGCTCGCGTCGAGCCTGGGCCCGCGGATCCCCGCCTTCGCCCTCGGGGAGAACTCGACGCCGAGCGCGATCCGCATGGCCGGCGCCTACGAGACCTTCGCCGCGGACGGAATGCACACCGACCCGTACTCGGTGCGCTCGGTCAGCCGCAACGGCGCCGCGGTGCCGCTCGTCGCCCCGAAGCCGGTCCGGGCGATGTCCGCCAAGACGGCGCGCACGGTGACGGAGGCCCTGCGGGACGCCGTCACCGAGGGGTCGGCGAAGACGGCGGGCAAGGCCCGCCCCGGCGCCGCCGGCAAGACGGGCACGACGGCCGCGAACACGGCGGGCTGGTTCGTGGCCAGCACCGGGCAGGAGTCCACGGCCGTCGTGGTCTACCGGATGTCGCTGACCGACCTGATTCCGCTTCCGCTCACCGGGCTGGGCGGTGACGCACCGGGCACCCCCGGCAGTGAGCGCGCGGTGCGGCTGTGGGCCGACTACGCCAAGGCCGTGAAGTAGCCGGGAGGGCGGCGCACCGCGCGCCGCCCTCCCGTGACCCGCCCCGCTACTTGATCAGCTTCTTCCAGTCCGGCGCCTGCGCCGGGTCGAGCATCCGCAGCTGGGCCAGGACCTTCGGGTCCTGGACGTCGAGCCAGTCCGCCAGTTCACGGAAGGACACGCAGCGGACCTCCTTGCGCGGGCAGACGTCCCTCATGACGTCCTCGATGGCCTTCATGTAGATGCCACCGTTCCAGTCCTCGAAGTGGTTGCCGATGAACATGGGCGCCCGGCTGCCGTTGTAGACCCGGTTGAAGCCGTTGAGGTACGACATCCGGGTCTGCGTCTGCCAGGCCGTGAACTTCGTCGGGTCCCCCTGGGTGCTGTCACCGGACTGGTTGTAGAGGAAGTTGAAGTCCATGGAGAGGACCTGCGCCTCCTTGCCCTGCAAGGGGACGAGCTGGAGCGGAAAGTTCCATATGTCCTGCTGCTTGGACGGCCACATCTGGAAGTCCCCGGACGAGCTCGCGTCGTAGCGCCAGCCGTACGGCTTGATCGCGGTCAGCAGGTTCTTCTGGCCCTCCAGGCAGGGTGCCCGGCCGCCGACCATCTCCCGGTCCGGGTCGAAGGGCAGGGGCGCCTCCTTGGCGAACCCGGTGTTGGTCTTCCAGTTCTTCATGAAGGAGTACTGCTGGTCGATCTCGCTCTTCCACTCGTCGACGCTCCAGTCCCCGCCGCCCTTGGGACCGCAGAAGTGCCCGTTGAAGTGCGAGCCGATCTCGTCTCCGTCGGCCCAGGCACCGCGCAGCTGCTCCAGCGTGGTCTTCACGTGCGGGACGGTCGGGTACGAGATCGCGGAGGCGCCCTGGGCGTGCTGCGGCGGCTTGTAGAGCATCTTCTTGGCGTCCGGCAGCAGGTAGATGCCCGTGAGGAAGAAGGTCATGTGGGCGTTGCTGTCCTTGGCCACCTGACGGAAGTGCGAGAAGAGGTGGTCGTCGCCCTCCAGCGCTCCGTCCCAGGAGAACACCACGAACTGCGGCGGCTTCTCGCCCGGCTTCAGCTTCTCGGGCTTGAGCTGTCCCGGCTGGGGCCCGGTGTTGGAGGTGGAGCCGTCCCCCAGCACCTTCACCTTGCCGTCCCAGGGCCCCTCCGGCCCCTTCGCCCCGTTCGAGGGGGCCGGGGCCGCGAAGTTCGCGTCGCGACCGGTGGAGCCCGCCGAGCCGCCCAGGGTGAAGGCGTACGCGGCCGCGCCGCCGCCCAGGGCGACCACGGCGGCGCCGATCCCCAGGCGCTTGCGGTTCTGGGCCTTGCGGCGTTCCTTGCGTTCCCTACGGGCATTGCGGGGCTCCGCGCCGGAGTGCGGAGCGAGGTCGGTCTCGGCCATCGCTGTCGTATCCCCCCTGATCACCGCAGCAGGGCCGCGCATGGATGGTTCGTACGAATATAGAACTTGTCGGCACAGCTGCCGCACCCATGTCCATCAACGACGTCGCTTCACAGCCAACCCACAGCCCCCGGCCGCGCCGCGGGAACCCGCCGGGGGATTCCGCCGGGGCCCCGCAGACACCCGTGCGGGCACGCCTCCCCCCGCTCCGGGCCCGGGGCCTCGGAGGGCCTGCCGGACCCGTCGCGGGCGGGCCGGACCGGTTCCGCGGACATGGCCGGTACCGGCTGCTCCCCCTGCGGGTCCGCTCCGGCCCGTGCCATGATGCGCGCGGCCGTGTCGCTGAGGGCCACCTCGCGGGTACTCACGGTGGTGCCGGCCGCCCCCGCCCGCTCCGCCCCCGCCCGCTCAGGACACGAGGGTCTGCTCGGCCAGCTCGGTCAGCCGTACGGTGCACAGGCCGCCGCGTTCGGTCCTGACGTCCGTCACCTTGAGCTGCGTACCCGGCGAGAGGATGAACTCCTCCTCGGCCGTGAACGCGGAGAACTCGCTGATGCCCACCGCCCGGAGGGGGACCACCTCGAAGAGCGTCCGCTTGCCGCGGCTGCCGAGGAAGGCCTTGGCCACACCCAGCTCGGGCGTGCAGGAGGACACGCCCCACCAGGTCACGGTGCGGCCGAGCGGGTACTGCGTGCGGAGGTCCAGCGACACCCCGCGCCACAGCGGTTCCGTGCGGACGGGAAGCTGCGACACCGCCGAGAACAGCAGACGCAGGTAGGGGAGGTACGGGACGACCCTGGACCGGTCCGGCGTGCGCAGGACGGCGTTGATCTCCCGGTAGAAGGCCGACTCGCAGGTGTAGAGGTGGAGGGCGGCGATCGCGTCGGCGGACAGGCCGCCGGCCGACGTCCGCGCCCGTCGCCTGCCGAACTCGCGGGACAGCCCGACGTGCCGGTCGAGGGAGGACAGCAGCCCGGCGACCGGGGCGACGGCCTGCTGGAAGTCCATGAGCGGGGTGTCGAAGACTCCGGTGATGGCGGGGAGGACGAGTCCCTCGTCCTTGACCCCCGCGAGCCGGTCCAGGTAGAGCTGGTGCAGCTCCATCGTGGACGCGATGAAGGCGCCCATGCGCGCGGCGACGCCGCCGTCGCCGTCCGTCCCGCCGGACTCGGCCGCGGCCTCGTTCCACCCCTTGCTCGGCAGCCAGTCGACCGGGACCGCGCCGACCGACGCGAGTGCCTCGTTCACCATGGCGAAATGGTCGCCTTCGCAGAAGATGTCGCCCTGGGCCGCCGGGTTGGGGTGGTCGATGTGCCGGACCTCGACCTCCGGGTACTTCTCCTGGAGACGCAGGACGGCCTTCTTCAGGCTGCGGGCATGGGCTCCCCACCACGCGAAGACGACGCCGCGGTCCTCCTCGTCGGCGTTCTGTTTGGCCCGGAGGATCTCCTCGACGACCCGCTCGGCGACCGGGCGCCAGAAGGCGGTGTGGCGGTCGGTGCCCGTCGCCCCGTCGGCGCTGGCGGTGAGCGCGGCGTTCAGGAGCAGCACGCCCTGCGTGAGCATGGCCTGGAACCACTCCGGGGGCTGGACGGTGTCGCGTTCCCGGAGCAGTGCGCGGACGTCGGCGATGGGGGTCTTCTTCTGGATGCCGTACTTCCACATCGCCGCCGCCTTGATGATGCAGCGGATGCTGACGACCCGGCCGAACTGGCTGTCCTTCCAGTCGTGGAAGGTGTTGTCGAACATGGCTATGCCGGTGGCGCTCTCCGGCCGCGGGTACGGGTTCTGTCCGAAGATCACCACCTTCCACTTGTGCGGCGGCTGGGGCTTGAGCGCCTGGAAGGTGAGTTCGCGGACGGGAACGACCTGCGGGTCACGGCCCGGTCCGATGAACCCGGCCGCGTCGGGCTGCGCCTCGATGACCGGCTTCAGGAGCGGGAGCCACGGTTCGCCGCCGCCTTCGAACAGGCCGGCGAGGGCCAGTGGGTCGTTGGTGTCGGGTTCGGCCGGGACGTTGTCGTCGCGCATGGTGAAGTCACTCCGGATGAGAGAAGCCTGCTGGGGAGGGGCGGCGCGGTCGCGGACCGGCCGGCTCGCGCCGCCGGCGGACCCGCGCCGGTACCGGCGTCGGCCGCCGGGGCCGGTCCGCTGGAATCTGGCGGCAGGCTAACAGCGGCCCCTGACAGTGGCCGCCATCGTGACGGTACGTCACGGGAGGCTTCCTCAACGGGCGTTGTCAGTGGGGGGCGCTAACGTCGTGAGCAGTGGAGAAGCCGTATCTCGATGGGAGTGGACCATGGCCGTGGACCTGGCGCAGTCGTCGCTCAGGGTGGTATTGACCGACCTCAACGCCGAAGTGGTGGAGGCATGGCGCGCGGCCTTCGCCGGCACACCGGGGGTGGAGATCCGTTCGGGGTCGATCCTCGACGAGGTGGTCGACGCGTGGGTCAGTCCGACCAATTCCCGGGGCCGGATGGACGGCGGGGTCGACGCGGCCGTGAAGCGGCACCTGGGGGCGGGCATCCAGTTGCGCGTGCAGCGGGCCATCCGTGACGGGTTCGGGGGCAGCCTGCCGGTGGGCAGCGCGGTGTGCGTGCCCTCCGGGGCGGTCAATCCGAAGTACCTGATCTCGACGCCGACCATGGAGACGTCGTCGCAGGACGTGAGCGAGACCCTCAATGTGGCCCTGGCCTGCGCGGCCGCGTTCCAGGCGGTCCACCGGCAGAACGAGCTGGCGCCAGGCAGCGTCCGGTCGGTGGCCCTCGTCGGCATGGGCGCCCGGACCGGCCGGGTCCCGGCCAGGGTGTGCGCCAACCTGATGTGGACCGGCCACACCCTCTTCAACGACCACTCCTTCGCGGACTACGAGGACCTGCGCCGCACGGTGATCGCGCAGCTCGACGACATCGAGAACGCTCCGGCCGAGGAGCCCATACGCATCACGCCGCCCCGGACACCGGCCCGCCGGCCCTGACCACCCCCGACCGACCGCCTACGCGGCCGGGGACGCGCGGAATCGCCACACGAGGGACAATGGGCACAAATCTGGAGGACGGGGGCGTTGCCATGGACGGCCCTGAGCTTTCCCGGCGGGAGCTGGAGATTCTCAACGGCATCGAGCAGGAGCTGCGCACCGAGCAGCTCCTGGACCGCCGGTTGCGCACCCTGCACCGCGGGCTGCGGCCCTGGTCCTCGGCCAGGGACTGGCCCCGGCGGCACTGGCTCGGCGCGTGCACCGCCGCATTGGGCCTGGTCTGCGCGGTGTTCTTCGTGCGCGCCGTGGTCACTTCCTCCCCGGCCCAGATCTGGGCCTTCTCCGCCCTCTGGGTGCTCACCCTGGTCGGCCTGCTGCTGCTCGTGATCCGGTGGTGCCGCAGAGTGGCCGCCGCGTCGGAGAGGGCGAAGAACGGCTGACGCGGGGCCGCCCCCCTCAAGGGCCGGAGCACTGCGCATGCCGTGAACAGGTCCGGCGATCATCCCCGCGAAGGAGTCGGCAGGGGGCCGGCCGCGCGTGGACCACGCCCCCTGCGGCGCGGCGCCCGACCGGCAGGGCGCCGAAGGGGCCGGACCGCTGCCGGACCGCTGCCGGGCGGGGAACCGGGGCAGGCTCCTCCGCTCACTCCTCGAACGAGCCGTGCCGCCCCGCGCCGGCCACGAACCGGTCGGCGCCGGACCGGGTCTCGCCGGCCCCGAGCGGGACGATCCCGTGCCGGTACTCGGCGGCGAGTGCGTCCGCCTCCGCCAGACCGTGCTGATCGAGGACCGAGAGGCGGTCGTGGCGCAGGCACAGCTGGGGAAAGCCCGCGATCCGGCGTGCCAGTTCCTCCGCCTCCGGCCGGGAGCGGCCCGGGGGGACGATCCGGTTGGCCAGCCCCATGTCGAGGGCCTCGGCGGCGCCGACCGGCCGGCCGGTGAGGATGAGGTCCATCGCCCTGCTCTCCCCGATGAGCCTCGGCAGCCGCACCGTGCCGCCGTCCACGAGCGGTACGCCCCAGCGCCGGCAGAACACCCCGAAGACCGCGTCCTCCTCCACGACCCGGAGGTCGCACCACAGGGCCAGCTCCAGGCCGCCGGCGACCGCATGGCCCGCGACGGCCGCGATGACCGGCTTGCCCAGCCGCATCCGCGTGGGGCCCATCGGGCCGTCGCCGTCCGGGAGGACCCGGTTGCCGCGCCCGGTGCCGACGGCCTTGAGGTCGGCACCCGCGCAGAACGTTCCGCCCTCGCCCCACAGCACGGCGACGGCCGCGTCCTCGTCGGCCTCGAACTGCCGGAAGGCATCGGCCAGTCGGGCCGCCGTCGGGCCGTCGACGGCGTTGCGCGCCTCCGGCCTGCCGATGATCACCGTGAACACCGGCCCGTCCCGCTCGATCCGCACGGTCGCCTTCTCGTCCACCCCGCACCCCTCTCACGGACACTGATGGTGCGTGATCGTGCCACAGCGAAAGGCCCCGGTCTCCATGAGGAGGCCGGGGCCTTTCGATCGAGCGCTGGGCAGGCCTTGCACCTGCATTCCCCCACGGGAAGTGGGGTGTCTTTCCTTGGACCACCAACGCCGGACTCACGACCGAGGATCTCGGCCGCAGGAACAGTGCCAACAATACACCGGGATCGCACACCGTCAGACGCCCCCCGGACCAGCACCGTTGCCGCCCGGCCGGGTGGGGTCCGCGCCCGCGGGCACGAGGCTGCCGGACCCTGCCACCGCGCCGGCGGGCCGCCCGCACCGTCGTAGGAGGGCCCGTGACGTGAGGGACGGGGGCGGGGGCGGGGCGGCGCCCTCGTCAGGTGGTCATCGGGCGGCTCCGGGCGGGTCGTCGTCGGGGTGCAGGCCGAGCATGTCCAGGAGCAGCAGGAGTTCGGCGGGGTCGGTGGCGTGGGCGGCGACCGTGCGGCGGGCGGCCGCGCGGTCGTCTCCGGCACCGCCCGGGGCCAGGAGGGACGGGTCGTCACAGCCGAAAGGATCCTTCATGCCTCGATGCGACCAGCCCGGCCGCCGGAACGCAGCCGGGCCTGCTCCACCCGGCCCCGTCGCCGACGCCCCGCGCCGGGACCGGTCCTAACCCAGCGGAGGGACCCCGACGGTTTCGCCCCTGCGGACACGGGCGCGCTGCTCGACCAGACGGCGGAAGCTCGCGAGACCGTATCGCTCCCCGGTGGCCGAGCCGGGCCCGGGGATCCGGGCCACCTCGGCCATCAGCTCCTGCGGCTGGCGCTGCCAGCCGACGACCAGCACCCGCAGGCCGAGGCATTCGGCCCTGCGGTGGACGTCGAGGAGGAGCAGCAGGCCGGCGGTGTCCATGAAGGGCACCCCGTGCAGGTCGATCATGACCACCGAGTGGCCCTCGGCGACGGCCCACAGGCAGGCCCGCAGCGCCGGCGCGGCGGCCGTGTCGAGATCGCCGGTCACGGTGATCAACAACGTGCTGCCACGACACTCGGTCTCCGTCATGAACGAGGGCTTCACCCGCGGCCTTCCCTTCCCACCGGCGGCCCCGCGCGCGGTCCCGGCGCGGGGGGCCTCCATCCTGGCGCCACCACCACCGCAACGGGCACCAGGCGCGCCCGAACGCACCCGCCGCGGAACGGTCGCGGCGGGCCCGAGCCCGGCCCCGGGCCTTGAACCTGACACCGATGTGAGGTTCTACGGTGCCCGCATGGACCAGACGCAGCAGACCCCCTCCGCATCCCCGCTCTTCGTCCCCGCCCGGCTCGGCGGCCTGGAGCTCCCCAGCCGACTGGTGATGGCGCCGCTCACCCGCAGCCGCGCCGGGGCCGACGGGGTCCCGGGCGAACTCATGGCCACCCACTACGCGCAGCGCGCCTCGGCGGGTCTGATCATCGCCGAGGCCACGACGCCGAACGCGGTGGGCCAGTCCTACCCGCACATCCCCGGGATCCACACCCCGGCGCAGGTCGCCGGCTGGCGGCGGGTCACCGACGCCGTGCACGCGGCCGGCGGGCGCCTGTTCCTCCAGCTCCAGCACGGCGGCCGGGTCGGCCATCCCGACACCAGCGGACACGTCCCGCTCGCCCCGTCCGCGGTGCCGCTGCCCGAGCCCCTGCACACCCCGAGCGGCTTCCAGGACGCCGTCGTACCCCGCGCGATGACGGCGCGGGACATCAGGTCCACGATCGCGGACTTCGCGACGGCCGCCCGCAACGCCGTCGCGGCCGGTTTCGCCGGGGTGGAGGTGCACTCCGCCAACGGCCACCTCCTCCACCAGTTCCTCTCGCAGAACACCAACCTCCGCACCGACGGATGGGGCGGCTCCGCCGAACGGCGGATCCGGTTCACCGTGGAGGTGGTGCGGGCCGTCGTCGAGGCCGTCGGCCCGGAGCGGGTCGGCGTCCGCGTCTCGCCCGGAGCGACCGTCAACGGTGTGGAGGAGGGCGACACCCGGGAGCTCTACCCCGCCCTGCTCAAGGCCCTGGCGGACCTCGATCCCGTCTACCTGCACCAGATCCACGCCGACCCGGACGAGGCCGTCTTCGCGGAGATCCGCCGGACCTGGGCGGGCACGCTGGTCGCCAACCCCGCCCTCACGCGCGAGGAGGTCGCGGCCGACGGGGGCCTGCGGCGGGCCGAACGCCTGCTCGCGGAAGGTGCCGACCTGGTCTCGCTGGGACGGGGCTTCATCGCCAACCCCGATTTCGCGGAGCGCCTGCGCACGGGCGCCCCGCTCAACGAACTGCGTCCCGAGTTCCTGATGCACGTGCACGGGGCCGAGGGCTACAACGACTACCCCGCGCTGGAGCGGACCGCGACGTCCCGGTGACGGCGCTGCGGGGCGTGCGGACCGGTGTCCGTCCGGTGGGCCCGGGGTCAGGCCTCGGGTTCCGCCGCGGAGATGAACGAGAGGGGCGAACCCGGATCGCGCTCCACTTCGAGGTCACCCAGGGTGACGATGCCGACGAGGCCGCCGTCCTCGCCCACCACCGGCAGCCGGCGCAGGGCGTGCCGGCGCATGACCTCGACGGCCCGGTCGACGTGCTCGTCGGGCCCGATCGTGACCGGCTCGGTGCTGCAGATCTCGCCGACCGTCGTAACGGCAGGGTCCCGAACCTCCGCGAGCGCCCGGACGACGATGTCACGGTCCGTGACGATTCCGCAGAGCCGGCCCCCGTCGAGGACCAGCACGTCCCCGATGGAGGCGTCCCGCATCACCCTCGCGGCCTCCGCCAGTGACGTCTGCCGGTCCACGGTCACCGGATTTCCGGTCATCACCTCGTGCACTCGACGGGTCATCGGACCTCCCGCTGCTGGGACCGGCCCCTGTGCCGGGCTCCTGCCCTCCCGCGCACGGGGTGGCACGCGCCGGGGGACGTCAGGGGAGTTCGGGGACGAAGGGGAGGTAGTCCGTCTCCAGGCCGGAGGGGACCACCACGTAGCTGGCCTCGGGGAGCTCGTTCCACACGCCGTGCAGGTCCCCCAGCGGCTCGGACACCACGATGCGGGTCGCGTCCGAGATCTCGCGGAGGTAGTCGATCTCCGGGTGGAGATCGCGGACGGTATCGGCGCGGCTGCTGTAGAAGAGCGTCCGGGACGCGCCCTGGCTGGAGTACCGGAAGGCCCAGACCCGCTCGCCGTCGCTGACCGCCACCGTCATCTGGAGCGGTTCGGGCACTCCGTGCTCCTTGCCGAGCCGTTCCACGAGCCCGGCCATCCTGGCCACCGCGCCCGGGACGTCCTGGTCGAGGCCGAAGGTGACCGCCAGGTAGAACATCACCTCGGAGTCGGTGGACCCCTCGATGAACGGGAAGAGCGCCGGGTCGACCGCCATGCAGAGGTCCCGCTGCAGCCGCTGGAAGTCCGCGATGGCCCCGTTGTGCATCCACAGCCAGCGGCCGTGCCGGAACGGGTGGCAGTTGGTCTGCTGAACGGCCGAGCCCGTGGAGGCGCGTACGTGCGCGAAGAACAGGGGCGATCGGACGTGGGCGGCCAGCTCGCGCAGGTTGCGGTTGTTCCAGGCCGGCGCGACGTCCCGGAAGATGGCCGGTGTGCCGTCTCCGGCCGGGTCCGCGCTGTACCAGCCGATGCCGAAGCCGTCCCCGTTGGTCGCTTCGGCGCCCATACGGGCATACAGGCTCTGGTTGATCAGGGAGTGCTCCGGACGGTAGAGCACGGCATCGAGCAGCATGGGCGAACCCGAGTAGGCGAGCCAGCGGCACATGCGCACCATCCCCTTCCGCGGCATGATCCGAGCCTAACTCCGTGACGGCGATCCGCCCTGCGGTACGCCGTCACCGCAGGTGGGTGCGCCGGGACACCCCGTGGTCATGGCCCGCGGACGGTCGGCACGCGCAGGGGACGGGGTACCCGTGCGCGCCGGGACGGCGGGCCGGACGCGGACCGACCGGGCCGGCCCCGCGTACTGGGGCGGGCCCGGTCGGGTCACGAGGGGGGCCTACTGGCTCTTCTTGCCCCGGAGGCTGTCGGCGGCGCCGCGGGCCCGCTCCGCCGTTTCGGCGGTGGCCTCCTTCGCCTTCCCCTTGGCCTGGTCCATCTTGCCTTCGCCCTGCATCCGCTCGTTGCCGGTGATCTTCCCGGCCGCTTCCTTGGCCTTGCCCTTGGCCTGGTCCATCTTGCCCTTGTCAGCCATGCGAACTCCTTGACGTGTGGGTCGGTCCAACGCTTGCCAAATTATGCGAGAACCGGACATACCGCATGGCGAGCCCGCCCCGCCCCCCACCGGCCCGCGCGGGTCCCGGGGCATGACGACCGGGCCGCCACGCCCACCTGCGGGTGAAGCCCCGCGGAAGATCGGCGGCGCTGCCCGCGGGGCCGCGAGACTGTGGCCCGGTACGGGTGGCCGTACCCCTGGGCGCGGGGAGCGGAAGACATGGCGAACGGTACGGTCCTGCTGGCACTGCGGGAGAACCCGATGGGCGGCGGCGTCGGGGTCGAGCAACTGCGCCGGATCGGGAAGGAGTTGGAGAACCAGGGACTGGAGCTGCGGTGGGCGCCGAGTGCGCGTGACGCGCGGGGCGCCCTGCAGGCCGAGGCGGGCCTCGTGGCGGCCGTGGTCGCCTGGGACCTGCCGCGCACGGCGCAGGGCGCGGTCGAGGAGGGCGGTGGCGGGGAGGTGCTGCGGCACATCGGGCGCCGCTTCAAGGACCTGCCCGTCTTCCTGGTGATGGCGGACGACGCGGACCAGGACCTGGAGCGCTTGCCGCTGTGGGTCTCGGAGACCGTGGTCGGCTACGTCTGGCCGCTGGAGGACACCCCGTCCTTCATCGCGGGCCGGGTCGCGACGGCGGCCCGCGGCTACCACCGGGACCTGCTGCCACCGTTCTTCAAGGCGCTGCGCCGCTTCGAGGACTCCCACGAGTACTCCTGGCACACCCCCGCCCACTCCGGCGGGGTCGCGTTCCTCAAGTCCCCGGCGGGGCGGGCGTTCTTCGACTACTACGGGGAACGGCTGTTCCGCACCGACCTGTCGGTGTCCGTCGGGGAGCTCGGGTCGCTCTTCGAGCACAACGGTCCGATCGGCGAGGCCGAGCAAAACGCCGCGCGGGTCTTCGGCGCCGACCGCACCTACTTCGTCCTGCACGGCGACTCCACCGCCGACCGGATGGTGGGCCACTACAGCGTGACGACCGACGAGATCGCGCTGGTGGACCGCAACTGCCACAAGTCCGTGCTGCACGGGCTCGTGATCTCCGGGGCCCGTCCGGTGTACCTGGTTCCGACCCGCAACGGCTTCGGGCTGGCCGGGCCCCTGCCGCCCGCCGTGACCGACCCGGCGGCGGTGGCCGCGAGGATCGCCGCGAACCCGCTCACGGCCGGCGCGGTCTCCCCCGCGGCCCAGTACGCGGTGCTGACCAACTCCACGTACGACGGCCTGTGTTACGACACCGTCGCGGCCGCACGGGCCTTCGCTCCGAGCACTCCGCGGCTGCACTTCGACGAGGCCTGGTTCGCGTACGCCCGCTTCCACCCGCTGTACGCGGGGCGCTACGGCATGGCCGTCGGACCGGACACCTTCCCGGACGCCGGCGCGGAGCCGGGGCGGCCCACGGTCTTCGCGACCCAGTCGACGCACAAGCTGCTGGCCGCCCTCTCCCAGTGCGCGATGGTCCACGTCCGGTCGTCACCGCGGGCCCCGGTCGAACACGAGCGGTTCAACGAGGCGTTCATGATGCACGGCACCACCTCGCCGCTGTATCCGGCGATCGCCTCCCTGGACGTGGCCACGGCCATGATGGACGGTCCGCAGGGCCAGTGGCTCATCGACGAGGCCGTGACCGAGGCGATCCGCTTCCGTCAGGCCGTGGTCCGCACCGGGCGCCGCATCGCCGCCGCCGGGGACCGGCCGGGCTGGTTCTTCGGCGTCTGGCAGCCGGAGTCGGTCACGGATCCCGCGACCGGCGAACGCGTCGCCTTCGCGGACGCACCGCCCTCGCTGCTCGCCGGCGAACCGTCCTGCTGGCACCTGGAGCCGGACGCCGACTGGCACGGCTTCACCGGGCTGAGCGAGGGCTACTGCCTGCTCGACCCGGTCAAGGTCACGCTGACCTGCCCGGGGGTGACGGCCACCGGTGAGACCGGCGACTGGGGCGTTCCGGCCCGGATCCTCACCGCCTACCTCGCGGCGCGCGGGATCGTCGTGGAGAAGACCGACGGCTACACCGCCCTGGTCCTCTTCTCGATGGGCATCACCAAGGGCAAGTGGGGCACCCTGATGGACGCCCTCATGGACTTCAAGGCACTGCACGACGCGGACGCCCCGCTGGACCGGGTCCTCCCGGAACTGGTCGAACGTTTCCCGCGCAGCTACGGCCGCACGACCCTCGCCGCCCTGTGCCGGCGGATGCACGAGCACCTGACCCGCGCCGAGCTGATCAGCGCGCTCGACGCGGCGTTCCAGGACCTCCCGGAGCCGGTCTCGCCGCCCCGCCACTGCTACCAGTCGCTGATCCGGGGCGGCACCGAGCGCGTCCGCCTGGCCGAGGCGGCCGGACGGGTGGCGGCGGCCATGGTGACCGTGACCCCGCCGGGGATCCCCGTACTGATGCCCGGAGAGTCCACCGGCGCCCCGGACGGCCCCCTGCTGCGCTACCTGCGCGCCCTGGAGGCCTTCGACCGGGCCTTCCCCGGCTTCCACAGCGAGGCCCACGGGGTGAGCGTGGACCCCGAGACCGGCGACTACCTGATCGAATGCGTCCGCACGGACGCCGACGGGGACGGCGCCCCGCGCAGTCCCGGCACCGTAACGGACGCCGGGACGCCTTCCTGACGCGGACCCCCGGGGGCCGGAGCGACGGCGGGCGGGAGGTCAGCTCCCGTCCGTGTCCCGGCCCTCGCGGCGCCTGCGGCTGCGCCGGCCGAGCGTCCCCACCACGGCGATCAAGCCTCCCGTGAGCGCTCCGGACACGAGGACGCGCAGCAGGTTCTCCATCGGGTACTCCCCTCTCAGTCAGGTCCACCGGCCCCTGGGACCGGTGCCTGATCCACTCCGAACGGGGACACTAGCGGCGTACCGGCGGCCTGGCTTGGACGAATTTGACCTCGCCCCTCACAGCGCGAGCGCCCCCTCCGTCACGCGGGCCGCCGCCATCCGGCCGGGGGTGGTCCCGGCCAGCGCGCGGAACTCGCGGTTGAGGTGCGCCTGGTCGTAGAAGCCGCAGGCGGCGGTCACGTCGGTGGGGTTCGCGCCGTCGCGGGTGAGCAGCCCCACGGCCCGGTGGAAGCGCAGCACCCGGGCGGAGGTCTTGGGCGTCAGGCCGACCTGTTCGGTGAACCGGCGCACCAGGTGGCCCTGGCTCCAGCCCACTTCGGCCGCGATCCGGCCGACGGGGATCGCCCCGCCGGCGCGGGTCAGCAGCCGCCAGGCGTGGCCGACCTCGGGCGCGGGGCGCGGCCCGCGATCGAGCCGGGCCGTCAACGCGGCGTCCAGCAGGTCGAAGCGGGCTCCCCAGTCCCCGGTCGCCGCCAGCCGCTCCACCAGGAGGGTGGCCCCGGGGCCGAGGACGTCGGACAGCTCGACCACCCGGTTGGTCAGCTCGCCCATCGGCACGGCGAACAGCCGGAAGGCGCCCAGCGGGGTCAGTTCCAGCCGGATCGCCTCCTGGCCGCCGGGGTGGTCGCAGACGCGGGGCCCGTCCTCCAGCCCGGCGACGAGGGAACCGGTCACCGGGCCGGGCGGGCCCGTGTCCCCCAGCCGCCGGACGCGGGTGAACGGCTCGGCCAGGCTGAGCACGACGACGGCCCGGCCCGTGGGCACCAGCCTCACCCGGTAGGGGGACGCCGTCGCCTCCCAGTAGCCGGCGTAGCTGTGCACGAAGGGGCGCAGCGCGGCGGGCCACGGCCGCGTCACCCGCCATCGGCCGCCGACCCTGGTGACGTCGACCCCCCGACCGATCGGGTACGGGCCCGCCTTCGCGACCACCGGTATGTCCCCCCTCCTCCCTCGGCCCCTCCTGGTCCGTACGCGCCGGACCGTCCGCGCCGGGCCGTACGCGCCCCGCCCGTCAGTCGCCGACGTGGATGCCGGGGCGACGGTCCGGGTCGGGCTCGTGCCTGCGGATGATCTCCCTGGTGACCGGGGCCGTATCGCCGCGGCCGAGCAGGAAGTAGCGGAACATGTGCCGCATCGGGCTCCCCTCCGCCCAGGCGAAGTAGCAGTGCGGCCTGACGCCGGTCGTGTCGCGCAGCGCGAGCAGGATCGCGGCGATGGCGTTCGGCGCGGCCGGCGCCTCGGCGCGCAGGACCCGGTAGCCGTCCACCTCGATGCCGCGCACGGTGAGGGTCTCGCTGAAGTCGGAGGGGTCGACCACGTCGATCTCCAGGAACATGATGTCGGCGGGCCCGGGGACCGGGTTGGAGCGGCGCTGCTCCCGCTCCTTGCCGGCGTATTCGGCGCTGTCCCCGGTCTCCCGGCGGTTGGCGATGATGTTGACGGCGTTGTCGTACGCGATGGTGTCGGTGACGAACCGGCGGGCGGCCGGGTCGAAGACGATGCTGTCGGCCCGCAGTTCCGTGGTCCGCGAGACGCGGGAGACCAGGGACACGACGATGATGCCCGCGATGAACATGCCCGAGATGGCGAGGCCGTCGGGCTTGTCGACGACGTTGGCCACCAGCGCGTAGAGCAGTACGGCGGTGAGCAGCGTGAAGCCGGCCGTCGCCGCGCGCCGGCGACGGCGCAGGGCGGAGACGGTCACGGCGAAGGCACCGGAGACCATCATGGCGAGGATCCCGGTGGCGTAGGCGCCGGCCTGGGCGTTGACGTCGGCGTCGAAGGCGACGGTGATGACGACGCAGAGGACCGTGTAGACGAGCACGACCGGTCGCACCGCGCGTCCCCATTCCGGGGCCATCCCGTAGTCCGGCAGGTAGCGGGGCACGATGTTGATCAGCCCCGCCATCGCCGACGCTCCGGCGAACCAGAGGATGAGGATCGTGCTGATGTCGTAGACGGTGCCGAAGGCCTCACCGACGTGTTCGTGGGCCAGCCACGCCAGCGCACGGCCGTTGGCGCCGCCGCCGGGTTCGAACTCCTTGTGCGGGATGAGGACGGTGGTGACGAAGCTGGCCGCCAGCAGGTAGACGCTCATGATGAGCGCGGCGGTGGTCAGGAGCTTGCGGGTGTTGCGGATCCGGGAGCGCAGCCGTTCCTCGGGGTCGGCGCCTTCGGCCTCGACGAGCGGCATCATGCTCACCCCGGTCTCGAAGCCCGAAAGGCCGAGAACGAGCAGGGGGAAGGCCAGCAGGGCCGGGCCCACGACGTCACCGAGGCCGCCTCCGCCCTCGACGAGCGCGTCCGTCCACGCGGACCAGGCGCCGGGGGTGGTGAACACCTCGACCGAACCGATTCCGATGACCACCGCGTTGAGCAGCAGGAAGACCGCGACGAGGGGAATCGCCACGCTCACGGCCTCGCTGAAGCCCAGCAGGAAGACCCCGCCCAGCAACAGGAGCAGGGCCACCGTGATGGCGACCTCGTGGCCGTGCAGGGCGTGCGGGAAGAAGGGGTTCTCCACGATGTGCACGGAAGCGTCCGCCGCGGACAGGGTGATCGTGATGATCCAGGAGGTGGCCACGAAGCCGAGGAGCACCAGGACGAACACCTTGCCGCGCCAGAACGGCAGGAGGTCCTCCAGCATCGCCACCGATCCGGCGCCGTGGGGGCTCTCACCGGTCACCCGCCGGTACATGGGCAGCATGCCGAGCAGCGTGAGACCCACGATCAGGAGGGTCGCGAGGGGTGACACGGCGCCCGCCGCGAGCGCGGCGATGGCCGGCACGTAGGCCAGGCTGGAGAAGTAGTCGACGCCCGTGAGGCACATCACCTTCCACCAGGCGTGCGATTCGCCGTGTCCTTCGGCTGACGTCGATCCGACGGGCTGCACCCGGTGGCGGAGCATCCACCGTCCCAGGCCTCCGTCGGCCTGCGGCCGGAGTGCCGGACTGTCCACCACTTCCGGTATGAGCAGTTCGTCCGTGTCCTTCATGGCCCCCAACAACCTTTCCCGCCCGGCGTTCCGGGCCCGACCGTCGCTGCGCTCGCGGTTCGGCAGCGATCAACGAGTATGAGGGCTGCCGGAGGCGCGCCGAGCCATGATCCGGTCAAGGGTGTCCCACCGTGGCGACCGCGCCGGGGACCCCGGCGGGTGACGACGGGACGGCTCGCGTAGTCTCGGGGGCTTCCACGGCTCCCCACTCGAACGGCCCGTCACCTGTGAGCACCTCCCCCGGCACCGAGCACGCGACGGTACGGCCCACGGGCCGCGGCGGTGGAACGGGCGGGGACGACGGCCCTTCCCGGAGGCCCGCCGGATTCCTGGCTCCGCGGGGGATCGTCGATCTGCGGGGCCGCAACGGCCGGGACGTCACGCTGTCCTACCCGTCCGACGCGGCGGTCGTCGTCGCCGGGCTCCCCGGCAGCGGGAAGAGCACCCTGCTGCGCGCCTGGTCCTCGGCCGCCCGCGTCGTCGATCCCCGTACCACCCGCACCTCCTACGAGGCGCGGCTGCCCGGCTGGCTCCCGTACGCGGTGTACCGGCCGTGGGCGCGGCTGGGTCACCTGCGCCGTCTGCGTTCGGAGATACGGGGCGGCGGGCCCCTCCTCGTCCACGACTGCGGCAGCAGGCCCTGGATGCGTCGATGGCTGGCCCGTACGGCCCTGCGGGCCGGGCGTCCCCTGCACATGGTGGTGCTCGACGTCGGGCGCCGGGAGGCGCTGCTCGGCCAGCACGCCCGTCGGCGCGTGACCTCGCGCAGGGTCTTCGCAGTCCATCAGCGGGGACTTTCGAGGCTGCTGGCGCGCGTCGAGCGCGACGGCCTGCCAGCGGCCTCCGGCCTGGGCTCCATGGTGCTGTTCGACCGCGGACTGAGGGACCGCGTCACCGAGGTGCGGTTCGGCGGCGGCCGGACCTGACGGTCCGGGGGCCGGAGCCGCCGGTCCGGGGAGACGGCCGGACCTGACGGCCCGGAAGTCCGCTCCGGTGACGCCCGGGTCACCCTCCCGCGGCCCTCCTGACCACCTCGTGGAGGTCCTGTACGGCATCGGCGGTGCACAGAGCGGCGGCCGCGACGCAGGCGGTGGCCGCGGCCCCGCGCCAGCCGCCGCCCTTCGGCGGGGGTGCGAGCAGTGCGGCCACGCGCCGGGGGACGGGCCCCGGCGTCCCGCGCCGCGGGGAGCGGCCGAGCAGCCCCAGGGCCGCCGCGGGCAGTCGGCGCCGACCGCCCGAGTTCTTGGCCGCCAGCGCGGCCTTCCCCACGGTGACGGCGACCCGGCGCCGGTCCCCGGTCGCCTCGGCGGCGGCCTCGTCGGCCCAGCGTTCCAGCGTGTACGCGACCCGTTCCGCGAGCGGTCGCAGCAACGGGTTGAGGGTGACGGCCAGTTGGACGGCCGCGGTGTACAGGTAGTGGTGGCCGCGCAGGTGGGCGCGCTCGTGGGCGAGGAGGACCTCACGCTCGGCGGCGTCGAGGGACGCCAGCATGCCCGTGGACACGACGATCCGGCCGGGCAGCCCCGGCATCGCGAACGCGTCCGCGGCCGGTTCCTCCAGGACGACGAGCGGGTCCTGCCCCGGAAAACAGGCCGCCTCCAGGACGGCCTCGCACACCGCCCGCACCCGCCGGTACACGAAACGGGAACCGGCCACCACGACGACCGGGAGGAGCAGCGCGGCGACGACGGCGACGGAGACCGAGGCGGGGTCGTCGCGCTGGAGCACGGCCGGTGACAGCTCGGCCAGTCGGGCGACGGCCGGGACGCGGACCAGGCCCGCCAGGGCCAGGAGCCCGAGCACGGTGGTACTGCCCGCGGCGAGCACCAACGCGCCCCCGGCCAGGAGCAGCGCGGCCGGACGCGGGTGCAGGCGGTCGTCCAGCCACCGGGCCCCGGGGGCGGCGAGCAGCGGGAGGAGCAGGGGGAGGTAGACGGCGAGGTGCACGGCGGGCCCCGCTCCTACCGGTCCGCGTCGAGGTCGCCGCCCAGCAGGCGGCGCAGCAAGGCCTCGTCCCCGCTGGAGAGGTCGTCGACGAAGCGCGTGAGCACCCGCTCGCGGTCGGGCACCTCTTCCATGGCCTGGTGCATCCTGCGGGCGGCGAATCCCGGTTCGTCCGTGGCGGGGGCGTAGGCGTAGGCGCGGCCGTGCGCCCGCCGGGTGAGCACGTGCTTGTCGTACAGGCGGGTCAGGATCGTCACGACCGTGCTGTACGCCAGGTCACCGCCCATGTCCTCCAGCACCTGACGGGGCGTGAGCGGACCGGGGGCCGACCGGAGTACGGCCAGAACCTCGGCCTCGCGTTTGCCGTTGGCCAGGCGGCGGTCCCCCTCGTGCGCGGGTCCGGCGTGTTCGTGCCCGTCCAATGTTGGCCGCCTCCTCGGTCATCCTCTACAGTCACCCTCGTCTTCTACACGCGCGTAGAAGACGAGGGTCTTCCCCGAGTGTGCCACGAGCCCCCTTCACCCATGACCCCCGCCGTCCCCTGCGGCGTGACGACGGGGATCCCGTGCACTCGCCACCAGGACGCCCCCGGCGACCCGCGCGGGCCGCGCGGGCCGCACGCGGCGTGGGGCACCGGCCCTCTCCGGCATCCGCCACTCCATCCAGCCAACCCCAGGGACGGACCCATTGAGCACCATCGGCATCGGTCAGGCAGCCATCCTCGGCATCGTCGAGGGGGTGACCGAGTTCCTGCCGGTCTCCTCCACCGGGCATCTGAAGATCACCGAGGGCCTGATGGGCATTCCGGTGGACGACAAGGCCGTCGTCGCGTTCACCGCCGTCATCCAGGTCGGGGCCATCGCCGCGGTGCTGGTGTACTTCTTCAAGGACATCGTGCGGATCGTGAGCGCGTGGGGGCGCGGCCTGACCAACCGGGAGGAGCGCTACCACCACGACTACAAGTTCGCCTGGTGGGTCATCTTCGCCACCATCCCGATCGTGGTCGTGGGCCTGGCGGCCAAACCGCTCATCGAGAGCACCCTGGCCTCCCTGTGGGTGGTGGCCGGCTCCCTGATCGTGGGCAGCGGCCTGATGTGGGCGGCCGACCAGATGGGCCGGCACAAGCGCGGCGAGGACGACACCGGCTTCAAGGACGCCATGCTGGTGGGCTGCTCCCAGATCCTCGCCCTGCTCTTCCCCGGCTTCTCCCGCTCCGGCGCCACCATGTCGACCGGCCTCATCCTCGACCTCGAACGCGTCGCCGCGACCCGCCTCTCCTTCTTCCTCGGCATCCCCGCCCTGACCGGCGCGGGCCTGTACGAGCTCAAGGACGCCGTCGGCGCCGGCGTCGACATGCTCCCGCTGGCCGTCGGGACCGTGGTGTCCTTCGCCGTCGCCTACGCCTCGATCGCCTGGCTGCTCAAGTTCGTCGCCAAGCACTCCTTCAACGCCTTCGTCGTCTACCGGATCGTCATCGGCGTCCTGCTCTTCGGCCTCCTGGGCACCGGCGTCCTGGCCGCCTGACGGCGTGCGCCGCCGGTCGGCCCGGCTCTCGGCTCCCGATCCGGGCCGACCGGGCGTCCTACTCCCCCTGGGCGATCTCCACGCCCCGGTGCAGCCAGACGGCACCGGACAGGGCGGACGTCCCGGCCGTCGTGCACAGCAGGGCCACGGCCAGGAGCACCGGGGCGACCCACCGGACGGGGGCGTGGCCGAGCAGGGCCTTCACCCGGGCGGGGACCGGCCCGGTGACCGCTCCCGCCGCGAGCACGGATCCGCCGGGGCGCCGGCCGCCACGGGTGGCGGCCAGGGCCGCGCGCCCCACCGCGCGCGCCGTGAGCGTCCGGCTGCCGGTGACCCGGGCGGCGGACTCGTCGGCGGCGCGTTCGGCCGCGAACCGTACCTGGGGCACGACGGCGGCCAGTGCCGGGTGGCACCATCCGGCGAGCTGGGCGACGGCGAGGAAGAGGTGGTGGCGCGCGGCGAGGTGGGCGCGTTCGTGGGCCAGGAGCGCCTCGCGCTCGCGCGGGTCCAGGGAACGCAGCATGCCGCTGGTGACCACGATCCGGCCCGGACCCGTCAGGCCCGGCAGGGCGTAGGCGTCCGGGCGGGAGTCCTCCCGTACGCACAGCCCTCCGACCTGCGGGAGGTGCGCGACGTCCCCGTGGGCACCGCGCAGGCGCTTCACCTCGGACAGCCCACGCCGGACCACGGTCACGCCGGTGACCGCGACGATCCCGGCGGACAGCGCCGAGATGCCGAGGGCCACGGGCGCCGGACCGGCCTGGAGCGGCCGGATCAGGTGCAGGAGGGCGGCCAGGGGCGCGATCGCCAGGGCGAGGGGCAGCAGCAGGACGCCCAGGCAGGCCGCGACCGCGACGGCGAGCGCGGCGGTGGCCGCGGTGACCGTCCAGAGCGCCGCCTCGGGCCTCACCCGGGCCGCCGCCCGCCGGGCGAGCGGCGGCAGGATCCAGGGCAGTACGAGGGGGACGAGAAGGAGGACGATCACTGTCCGCCTCCCTCCAGCAGCCGCCTGAGCTCCGCCTCGTCGTCGGAGCTGAGCCCTTCGACGAACCGGGCCAGGACGACGCTGCGGTCGCCGTCCTGATCGAGCTCGCGGTGCATCCGGCGGGCCGTCATTCCGTGCGCGTCCTCCAACGGGAAGTAAAGGAAGCCCCGCCCGCCCGGACTGCGGTCGATGACGCCCTTCTCGTACAGCCGGGCGAGCAGCGTCGCCACCGTGGTCCGGGCCAGCGGCTGCGGTATCGCCGCCCTGACCTGCGCCGCCGACTGCGGTTGGCCCGCGGCCCACAGGGCAGCCAGAACGCTCGACTCCAGCTCGCCGGCCGGTCGGCGTTCGCTCGCGCTGTCCACCACGGAAGTTTCCTCTCACGGAGTCGTCTACGGCGGGGTAGACCGACTACTGTTCTGTAGACGCCGAGATGGGCCGGCCGCCTCCACGGCGATCCGGAAACCTTTCGCCCACCGCTGTGAGCCCCACCCCGACCACCATTATCGATGGGACCGTGCCGATGCCCCTCGCACAGCTCGCCGCACCCGCGCCGGTGCACCTCGCCGTGAACCTCCTCGACGCCCAGTCCCTGCTCGCCGCGTTCGGGACGGCCGGCATCGCGGTCGTCCTGTTCGCCGAGACCGGCCTGCTGATCGGGTTCTTCCTGCCCGGCGACTCGCTGCTCTTCACGGCCGGACTGCTGTGCGCCGGCTCGGCCACCACCACCGGGCACCTCTCGCTGCCCTGGGTCCTGCTCGCCTCGGCCGCCGGCGCCCTCGCGGGCGCTCAGACCGGCTATCTGCTGGGCCGGAAGGCGGGCCCCGCCTTCCTGACCCGGGCCGGGTCCCGCAAGATCGGCGAGGGCGCCGCCCGCGCGGCCGAGATCCTCCAGCGCTACGGGCACGCGAAGGCCATCGTCCTGGCCCGGTTCCTGCCCATCGTGCGGACGGTGCTGAACCCCCTGGCCGGGATCCTGAACGTACCGGCGCGCACCTTCGCCCTCTGGCAGGTCCTGGGAGGTCTGCTGTGGACCACCGGCCTCGTCCTGGCCGGGTACGCGCTCGGCTCCTCCGTACCCGACGTGGACCGCTACCTCCTGCCGATCATCGCGCTCATCGTCGCCGTCTCCCTCGTCCCCGTCGGCCTGGAGCTGCGGCGCTCCCGCCGCGCGGGCCGCGCCGGCGACAGCGCGTGACATCCTCCCCGCCGAGGGAGCGGCGATCCTGACCGTCGTGGAGGACGCCCCGGATCTACCTCGGCGGCGAGATCGCCGACGGCTTGTAGACGAATCCGGACAACGGTGAGAGGAACGTCCAGCCGAGCGCTTCGTAGAGCGCCCGGCCCTGGACGGTCGCGCCCAGGACGCCCACGGTCGCTCCGCTCTCGACGGCCGCGTCGGTGAGGGCGGCCATCACCACCGTCCCGAGGCCCCGGCGCCGGTGAGCCGGTTCGGTGACGATCTGGTCGAAGACGCAGGCCGTACCGGCCAGACCGGTCCGGCCGCACGCGGCGAGTTCCCCGTCGGCGCTCAGGACGCGCACCAGGGTGGCACCGTCGGCGGTCTCGACGGTGACGGCGTACCCGTCCGGCGGGCGCACGGGCGACGGGCGCAGGTCGACGGTCATCAGGAAGCAGGGATCGGTGGGCTCCCATGCGGACGGGAACCAGGGTTCCATGTCGCCCGGTGGGAGGAACGCCTTGATGCACGTGCCGGGCTCGGTGACCGTGCCGATGAGCCCGCGGGCGGTCGCGGCGTCGGCGTCGAGCAGGACGTGACGGACCGTCCGGGCCGGCCGACCGATCTCGATCCGCAGCCCCCAGGCCACGTCCACCGGCTCGGATGCCCCTCGGGCCACGGCCCACCCTTCGACCCACGACCGTGCGGTCTCCCACCGATCGCCCATGACCGCCGGCCCCTTGGACTCGGCCACCGAGGGGCCGGCCGGCTCCGCGAGCATGTCGTCGACGATCCGCAGGCGGGTCTCCGGGAAGCGCTCCGCGATCGCCCCGCTCATCATGGCCACGCCCTCCGGATCGGGCACCGCGCACCGTTCGCGGCTCTCCGCGTCCGGCCATCGCGCGTAGGCCACCCACGTACCGTCGTCCGCCCGGTGCAGGCGCGAGCCGTAACTGCCGCACCGGGCGTGGATCGCGGCGGTCACCCGCCGCCAACCGTCCATGAACTGCTGCTCCTTGCCCTCGTGGAGCCGCCACCGGTAGACCACTGCGAACATCGCGGAATCCCCCTCGTCCCGTATTGCTCCGTCACGTTCCCGCAGACCATAGGCGATCGTCCGAACCCTCGGGGCCCGGGAGCACCGCCGCCCCGGTGATCATCGAAGGCGGCAGGTGAGGCAGAATCCAGAGCGCCGGACAGACCGGCCGAACGACGAACAGGAGCGGGTCCGTTGACCGATGACGGGCGTGAACAAGCCGAGGCGTTCCTGCGACCCGGGGAGCGGCTCATCGCCTGGTGCTCCTACGAACCGGGGCCGGGCGTGCCGACCCCTCCCGAGTCGCTGCTCCCGCCGCCCGAGCCCTCCGAACTCCAGCGGCGGATCGAGGGAAGGCTGCCCGGGCCCCTGAAGCAGCTGGTCAGGGCGCGCGTGCTCGACCCCCGCCGGTCCAGGCCGGCCGCGGCGGCGAACGCGATCGACCGGATGCCGGACGCGGTGGACAACCTCGGCAACCGGTTGATGCACGGGACGAGCATGGAGGGCGGCTGGCAGAGCGCGGCCGGACGCTTCGTCATCTCCCGGGCCGGCGCGCGCGGCTCGGTCACGGGCGTGCTGGCCGTCACGGACCGGCGCTGGTACGCCCTGAGCGACGTCTCACAGCTGTGGCAGATGACGCCGGTGATGAAGCAGTACTGGGAGACGCCCCGATCGGCCGTCTCCGCCCTGCGCGCCAAGCCGACGGGCGTGCTCCAGAAGGGCCGCATGGACATCGAGTTCACGGACGGCTCCTGGGTCGCGCTCGTCGCCTCGGTGTCCCGCGACGCGGCCCCCTTCGTCGCGGCCTCCGCCCGCTACCCGGGCTGAGCGAGCCCGGGTCCCGCCCGTGGGGGTCCCGACGGGCGGGAAGGCGCAGCACCGTTCACGGGGACGCCGGGGGCGGCGCGGGCGGCGCGGGTGTCGGGGCCGGCCGCGGGGCGGGAGTGAGTCTGAGCGAGAGCACGTAGGAGACCACCACCGCGACGATCACGAGCGGCATCACGGTGATCCCCTCGGTTCCCATCAGGATGGTGGCCAGCAGCACGGAGGTCATCGGCAGTTTCAGCATCGCCACGCACATCGCCCCGACCCCCATCGCGAAACCGGACGTCACGTCCAGCCCGGGGAGGTGGGACAGGGCCAGGCCGACCACCGCTCCCGCGAACATCGACGGGAAGACCGGGCCGCCGCGGAAGGCGCCGAGGGCGAGGCCGTAGGCGACGGACTTGCACACCAGCAGGACCACCAGGGTCCCCACCGCGTATCCGGCCTGGCCCGCCAGCAGCGGGCCGAGGGCGCTCTGCCCCGAGTAGAGCACCTCGGAGGCCTCCCGGCCGGTCGTCTCGGCGTACACGAGGGCGGCCACGCCCATGAGCGCACCGGCCAGCACGGTGAGCGGCAGCCGCCGGCGCTCGACCCGGGCCTCCAGGAGCAGGGACGTCCGGTGGAGCGCCGCTCCGAGCAGGGCCCCGGCCACCCCGATGGCCAGCGCCCATCCGAAGCCCGCGAGATCGGGCCGGGCGGCCTCCGGTACGTGGCCGAGGACCAGCGAGAACGTGCCGAGGCCGGTCCACGACCCCAGGCCGGTGAAGATCAGTGCGCCCACGCCGGCCGCGAGCAGGCCCGGTACCAGGACGATCCCCATCATCGCGCCGCCGATGCCGGTCACCTCCATCAGGAGGAACGCCCCGAGCAGGGGTGAGCCCAGCAGCGTGCTGACGGCCGCGAAGCTCCCCGAGGCCCCCAGGACGGCGGTGGTGCCGGCGTCGAGGCCGCGCTTCACGGTGCGGACGGCGAACACCGCCAGGCCGCCGCCGAGCGCGATGAGCGGCGCCTCGGGTCCCAGCACCACGCCCGCGCCCAGCGACAGGATCGCCGCGAGCGCGATGCCGGGCAGCTCCGCCGCCGTCGGCGGCCCCTTCGTGACCAGGCCCTCGGCCGGCCTGTGGCCGCCCTCCCCGGGCAGGAAGCGGATGGTCAGGGCCACCAGCAGGCCGCCCACGGCGAGGAGCGGGATCGGCCACCACGAGGGCGTTCCGTCGAAGCCCAGCCCCCTCGGCAGGTCGGTGTAGGTCAGCGACTGCAGCTCGGACACGAGCGCGAGGAAGCCGAAGGCCACCGCGGAGACCGGGATGCCGAGGAGCGCCGTCATGACCAGCAGCACCACGTACCCGCGGGTGCGGACCAGGGCGTAGGCGTCCGGCGGTGTCGCGGTGGGCGGCCCGGCGGGTACGGCCGACATGCGCATCGTCTCCTCAGCTCAGGGATCCACCCGGACACGTCGGGCGACAGGCCTCACGGTGGTCGTATCACGGCACCGGGTCATGTCGGGCGCGTACGGTCCGCGACGTCCCGGCGAGTCACGGAACGTCATTCCGACGGCACGCTCCGACCCCGCGCGCGCCGGGTGTCCGGGGCCCGCGCGCACCGGCGCGGACCAGGGCCGAAGCCCGCCGGTCCCCGGCTCGGCGGGCGCTTCGGGTGGCGCTGACCGATAGTGAATCCAAAGGACCACCCTGACCCGGGGATGCTCATGGACCGCTATCCGCCCATCGCCGAGCACGGTCTCATAGGTGATCTGCAGACCGCCGCGCTCGTGACCTCCAACGGCGTCGTCGACTGGTTCGCGGCGCCCCGCTTCGACTCCCCCAGCATCTTCGCCGCCCTGCTGGACCACGATCGCGGCGGCTACTTCCGGATCTCGTCGGCGGACCCGGAGGCCCGCTGCAAACAGCTGTACTACCCGGACACCGCCGTCCTGGTCACCCGCTTCATGTCCCCCGACGGGGTGGGCGAGGTGCTCGACTGGATGCCGCCGCACACCGGCCGCACCCCGGCGGTCCGGCACACCCTGATCCGCACCGTCCGCACCGTGCGCGGCACCGTCCGCTTCGACATGGAGTGCCGCCCCCGGTTCGACTACGGCCGGGCCTCCCACCGGCTGGAGCTGGGCCCCGACGGCGCCGCCTTCCGGGCGCCGGGAGTCTGCGCGCACCTGCAGAGCACCTTCCCGGTGGAGCGTGACGGCGAGGACGTACGGGGCTCCTTCACGCTGAAGGTGGGCGAAGCGGCGGCGGTCGTCCTCACCGTCCGCGGAGCCGACGCGCAGACCCCGCCGCCGCTCTCCGTCGACGGGATCACCCACCAGCTCTGGGAGGCCGCCGACTTCTGGCAGAGCTGGGTCCGCGGCTCCAACTACCGCGGCCGGTGGCCCGACATGGTCAACCGCTCCGCCATCACCCTCAAGCTCCTCACGTACGCGCCCAGCGGCGCCCCGGTCGCCGCCGCCACCATGGGCCTGCCCGAACAGGTCGGCGGCGAACGCAACTGGGACTACCGCTACACCTGGGTCCGCGACGGGTCGCTCTCCGTACGCGCCCTGCTCGACCTCGGGTTCGTCGAGGAGGCCACCGACTTCACGCACTGGCTCGGTGACCGGCTGCGCGAGTCCGCGGGCAGGAACGGCGAACCGCTGCAGATCATGTACCGGGTCGACGGCGAACCGCTGCTGACCGAGGAGATCCTGGGTCATCTGGAGGGTTACCGGGGTTCGGCGCCGGTCCGGCTGGGCAACGCCGCCGCCGACCAGTTGCAGCTGGACATCTACGGAGAGGCGCTCTACGCCCTGTCCGAGGGACACGAGATCGCCGTGCAGGCCGGCTACCAGGGCTGGAAAGTGCTCTCCCGGACGCTGGACTGGCTGGCCGGCTCCTGGGACCGCCCCGACGAGGGGATCTGGGAGACGCGCGGCGGCCGCCAGGACTTCACCTACAGCCGGATCATGTGCTGGGCCGCCTTCGACCGGGGCCTGCGGCTGGCGGAGGAGTTCCGCCGGCCCGCCGACACCGAGCGCTGGACGCGGACCCGCGACGACATCCTGTACCAGGTCATGGAGCGCGGTTGGAACGAGTCCACCCGGGCCTACGTCCAGCACTACGGCAGCGACGCCGTCCTGGACGCCTCCCTCCTGCTCATGCCCCGGGTCGGCTTCGTGGCGCCCAGGGACCCGTCCTGGCTCTCCACGCTGGACGCCATGGACCGCACCCTGGTCTCCGACAGCCTCGTCTACCGCTACGACCCGGCCGCTTCCCCGGACGGCCTGCGCGGCTCCGAGGGCACCTTCAGCCTCTGCACCTTCCTGTACGTGGACGCGCTCGCCCGCGCCGGCCGCCTGCGGCCCGCCCGGTACACGTTCGAGAAGATGCACACCTACGCCAACCACGTCGGTCTCTTCGCCGAGGAGGTGGGCCCCAGCGGTGAGCAACTGGGCAACTTCCCGCAGGCGTTCACCCACCTGTCGCTCATCATGGCGGCGAGCACCCTCGACGAGGCGCTGGACCGGCAGCGCGGCTGAGACAGACCACGGCGGGGACTACGCCGCGGGCCTCGGCGGGGACGGGGCCGCGGGTGTCAGGAGGATCGCGGTGTCGCCGTCGCCCGGCGTCGGCGGTCCGGCCTCCGTGGCGGCGGCGAGCCGTCCGTCGGGGCGCACCAGGAACAGCGTGTCGTGTCCGGCCGGGACGCCCTCGTCGGCCGGCACGACGACGATGCGGGCGCCGTCCGCGTACCGGTGGGCCAGTTCCGGCCGGTTGAGGCCGGGCCCGAACAGCGCCTCGCTGCCCGTGTACGGGGCGACGGCGCCGTGGCCGCGGGTGGGTGGTGCCAGGCGGTGGACGGGTCCCTCCACGGTCTCCTTGAGGGTCATGAACGCGAGGGCGTTGAAGTCGTCCTCGTCGGTGAGCAGCAGGACGTCCGTGATGCCTTCGAGTTCGGCGCCGGAGCCGGCGGCGGCGGCGAGCAGTTCGCCCGGGGCCAGGTCGAGGCCCGCGTCGGTGATGCCGCGCCGTTGGCGGTCGAGGCCGGCCCACATGAGCACGTCCAGGCCCGCGGAGCGCAGGGCGCGCCCGAGCTCGATCACCCAGGGGTCGCCGCCGACCAGGAGCGGCCGGGAGCGGGCCGAGCGGCGGACGTCGAGCCGGCGGGCCGCGGGAACCGCCGTCAGGCCGTACACCGTGACGGTGGCGACGATCACGACGAAGGTAGCGGGAAGGATCTTCTGTGCGCCGCCGATACCGGCCCCGACGAGGGAGACGGAGAAGGTCGAGGCGGTGGCCGCGGCGACGATGCCGCGGGGGGCCATCCAGCCGATGAACCAGCGCTCCCGGTAGGGGACGTCGGTGCGGGCGGTGCAGAGCAGCGCCACCAGCGGCCGCACGACGAGGACGAGCGCGGCGACCAGGCCCAGGGCGGGCAGCGCCACGTGGCGCAGGGACTGCGGGGTGACGGTGGCCGAGATGGAGATGAACAGCAGGCCGATGACGAGCGAGACCAGGGTCTCGAAGAAGGACCGGCGGGCGGGCATGTCCAGGCCGGGCAGGTTGGCCAGGGCGATCCCCATGACCACGGCGGCGATCAGGCCGGTGTCGTCGCGGTAGGCGTCGCAGGCCGCGGCGACCGAGACCACGGCGGCGAGCTGCACCGTCGTGGCGAGTGCCTCGTCGAGGGTGAGGCGGCGCAGGAGCAGCCAGAGCAGGGCCGTTCCGACGGCGCCGCCCGCGAGCCCGACCCCGACGCTGCCGCAGAACGCGGCGAGCTGGCGGGGGAAGCCGTACTGTCCGCTGGCCAGGACGCCGTGGAAGACCAGCGCTCCCAGGATGCCGCCGAGCGGGTCGATCAGGGACCCCTCCCAGACGAGGACGCGCTGCAGGCGCTCCGTCGGGCGGACGAACCTCAGCAGTGGCCCGACGACGGTCGGCCCGCTGACGACGAGGATCGCGCCCAGCATCACGGCGGCGCCCGTCGACATGCCGAGGACGGGGACGGCGATCAGGGCCGCGGCCGCCGCGGTGACGAGGGCGCCGAGCCAGACCAGCCGGACCACGACCGTGCGGGTGTGGCCCTTGAGGTGACGGAGGTCGAGCCCCAGGCCTGCGTCGTAGAGGATGACCGCGACGGCGAGGGAGACGAGCGGGGAGAACGCGGGGCCGAGCAGCTTCTCGGGGTTGACGTCGTCGGTCAGCGTGCCCGCGATGAACCCGGTCGGCAGCAGCAGGAGGATCGCCGGGAGGCGCAGCAGGCTCGCGACCACCTGGCAGCCCACGGCGAGGGCCAGGACCAGTCCGATGCCGAGCAGGATCTGACTCGTTGTCATGGCGGGCCTTCCGTGGTGGCGTTCACACCCGAGGGGCGCGCGGGGGTTCCCGGCCCGCGCAGGACACCTGCGCCGAGGTCCGGCCCCACCCCGTCGTGCGGGCCATTGTGACGTGCCGCGACGGCCGGAACGGCTCGGTGGGGATGCTGGCGGGGAGCGTGTCGGTCACCTTGCCGCGCCTTCACCCCGGTCTACGGTAGGACCCGCGACCCCGGCTCCCCCGCGTCGGGTGACCGCGGCGGCCGGTGCGACCCGCCCGCCCCGCCCCCTCGCAGCAGTCCGCCCCTCACCGGACACACCCCCTCGGATGCGAACCGTATGAGCGACCCGCACGAACCGGAGCCCGCACCGCGACCGGCGGTGAATCCCGAGACCCGCTGGCCGATGGCCGCGGCCGTCATCGTCTCGGCGGTACTGACCCTCCTGCTGCCCGACGACCTGAGACTGGGACCCCGGTGGGCGCTTCCCCTCGCCGAGGGACTGCTCCTGGTGGCGCTGGTCTCGGCCGATCCCATCCGGATCAGCCGCCGCTCGGACGTCCTGCGCGCGGTGTCGATCACCCTGGTCGTCGTGATGGCGTGCGGGGCCTCGTGGTCGACCGTCCGGCTGATCGACGACCTCGTCCACGGCGGGAAGGAGACCTCGTCCGCCTCGGCCCTCCTCCTGGCCGGCGGCATCGTCTGGGTCACCACCGTCCTCGCGTTCTCCCTGCTGTACTTCGAACTCGACAGCGGCGGACCCGCCGCCCGGGCCCACCGCATGCCCCACCCCCCGGCACTCGCCTTTCCCCAGCACCTCAGCCCCGAAGTGCGCGCGGTGAACTGGCGCCCCCAGTACATCGACTACCTCTACCTCGGTTTCACCAACTCGACCGCGTTCAGCCCCACCGACGTCATGCCGCTCGCCCCCTGGGCCAAGAGCATCATGACCGTCCAGTCCGTCATCTCCCTGGCCATCCTGGGCCTCGTCATCGCCCGCGCGGTCAACGTCCTCGTCTGACGGGCGGCCGGACCCCCGCGCCCGGCGCCGTCCGCGGGGCCGGGCGTCAGCCGCCACCGGCCGTCCCATCGGGCTCGGGACCGCCGCGCCGCAGGTCGGCGTCGGTGAGTTCCTCCAGCTCTCCGTGGGTGTCGAGCCAGTACAGGAGGAAGACGGCCGGGCCGACGAGCAGCACGGCCACCAGCGTGACGAACACCAGCCACGTCAGGGTGGAGGGGGCGCCCGCCGCGTCGGCGACGGTCAGCGAGGTGGGGATGAGGTAGGGGCGTTGGGCCAGGCCCCAGGCGAGGACGGCCCCCGCGACGACCGCCACCGCCGTGACCCGGACCGGGATGCCCGGCGTGCGCGTCAGCAGCCACGCGGTGGCGCAGGTGGCCGCCCCGGCCACGAGGGTGAAGACGAGCCCCACGCCGTGGGTGAGGCCGTGCCAGACGTAGGGGGCGTCCGTACGGGTGACGAACAGCGTGATCACGGCCAGTACGGCGACCGCGGCGAGTGCCGCCAGGGCCCGCGCCCGGAAGTAGCCGACCAGATCGGGCGCGTCGAAGCGGCGCGCGTCACCGGCGAGGAACACCGCTCCGAGGAAGGCCGTGGCGGTGACGGCCAGCAGTCCGAACAGGAGGGAGGTGGGGTTGACCCAGACGTGCGCCTCGGCCTCCGTGCCGGGCGCCGCCCGCCCGGAGGCGATCCCGCCGGCGGCCGCGCCGAGGAAGAAGGGCGTGACGAGCGAGGACAGGGCGAACAGGACTCCGAGCAGCCGCCGCCGGCTGAGCCGCCGCGCGGCCTTGCGGAAGGCGAAGGAGGCGCCGCGCAGGACCATGCCGACGGCGGCCAGGGCGAGCGGGAGCCACATCGCCGAGAACACGGTCTGGAAGAAGACCGGGAATCCCGTCCACATGATGATCAGGACGAAGATCAGCCAGACGTTGTTGACCTCCCAGACCGGGGCCATCGCGTGGTCGATCAGCCACCGCGGCCGCTTGCCGCGTTCGGTCCCTCCGGCGACCAGGTCCCAGAATCCGGCCCCGTAGTCGGTGCCGCCCGCGCACGCGTACGCCGCCACGGCGAGCAGCAGGACGAGGGCGATGAGCCCGGCGGTCACGACCGGCCGTCCTCGGTCGGGGCGGATCCGCCGGCGGTGGGCGGGCCGCCCGCCGGGACGGAGGGACGGGGCCCGTACGGGGTGTCCGTCTCCGGGGCCCCCGCCAGGCCGTCGGCCGCCTGCCGCGCGTCGGCGAGCCGCCATCGGGTGCGCATTTTCAGGAGGACGGCGAGGAAGGAGCCGAAGACGAACACGTACACCGCGACCACCAGGCCGAACATGATCCACAGACTGGTGGAGCGGGTCGCGGTCACCGCCTCGGCGACCCGCATGTTCTGGTACACGATCCAGGGCTGGCGCCCCACCTCGGTGGCGACCCAGCCGCATTCCACGGCCACCACCGACGCGACGCCCGCGCAGGCGGCGCCGCGGTAGAACCACGGGGAGCCCGGCGGGCGGCGGTGCCTGAACCAGACCAGCGCGTACCAGAGGGCGAGCAGGATCAGCACGGATCCGATCACGACCATGAGGTCGAAGGCCCAGTGGGCGATGGTCGCCTGGAGGGCCGTGGGCCGGTCGCTCGCGGGGACGGAGGAGAGTCCGACCACCTTGGTGTCCGGGCTGAAGCCGGCCAGGATGGAGTCGAGCTGGGGGATCTTGATGCCGCCCACGACGGATCCGTCCGGCTGGAGGCGGCCGAACATGTACTCGGGCACGTGGGTGCCGGTGTCCCAGACGATCTCCAGTGCGGCGAACTTCACCGGCTGCTTGTGGAACACCGACCGGGCGATGGAGTCACCCAGCACGAACTGGACCGGAGTGGCGATGGCCGCGAGGGTGAAGGGGACGGCGAAGCCGAGCCGGTGGTAGTGGTCCCGGCGTCCGCGCAACCAGCCGACGGCGTAGACACCCGCCACCACGTACCCGGCGGTGAGCAGCATGCCCACGACGAAGTGCCAGTACTGCGGCCCGAACATCGGGGTGAAAATGGCCTTCCAGATGTTCACGTCGACCGGGTTGCCCTCGGGGTCGAGGGAGAAGCCCTGTGGCGTGTTCATCCACGAGTTGGCGGCCAGGATGCCGAACGCCCCCATCAGCGCGACGGCGGGGAGCGGAAGCCCGAGCAGGAAGTGCGTACGGGGCTTGAGCCGGCGCCAGCCGTAGAGGTAGATGGCGATGAGCACCGCTTCGAGGAAGAACGCCCACGCCTCGACCCCGAACCCGATGCCGAACACGTCGCCCCACCGGCCCATCAGGCCGGGCCAGAGCAGGCCGAACTCGAAGGAGAGGACGGTGCCGGTGACGATGCCGACGGCGAACTGCACCGCCATGACGGCCGACCAGCGCCGGGCCAGCAACAGGGCGGTGGGGTCGTCGTGGCGCAGGCCGCGGTAGTGCATCACCAGGGTGATGAGCGGCAGGGCCACGCCCATGGGCACGAGGATGATGTGGGAGGCGAGGGTGAAGGCCATCAGCTCCCTGGCGGGGAGCAGCTGGGCGGGGGCGTCGGCGAGCAGGTGGACCGTGGTGTGCATGCGTGCCTTCGCTGCTAGTGCCGTGACCGGCGCACGGGCGAGGGAGGTCAGCCGCCGGTGGCGAATCCGGGGAACAGGGTCATTCCGCCGTCGACGTAGAGGGTGGCGCCGACCACGTAGTCCATGAGGTCGGAAGAGAGGCCGACGACGGCGTGCGCGATGTCCTCGGGGTCGCCGATGCGCTTGTAAGGGATCAGTTTCAGCAGGTCCTCGCGCGCCTGCGGGGTCTCCCAGGCGTCGCGGTTGATGGGCGTCTTGATGGCCCCGGGGGCGACCGCGTTCACCCGGATCCGGTGCGGTGCGAGCTCCTGGGCCAGGGTCTCCATCATCATCTGCACGCCGCCCTTGGAGGAGGCGTAGTTGACGTGTCCGGCCCACGGGATGATCTGGTGCACCGAACTCATGCAGATGATCTTCCCGGCGGCGCAGGACACCTCGGGGACCACACCGCGCCGCATGAACTCCTTCGTCGCCTCACGGGCGCACAGGAACTGGCCGGTGAGGTTGACGTCCAGCACCTTCTGCCACTGGGCGAGGGTCATCTCGGTGAACGGGGCGTCCCGTTGCAGACCGGCGTTGGCGACCATGATGTCGATCGTGCCGAACTCCTGGACCATCCGGTCCACCATGGCCACGACCTGGTCCTCCTGGGACACGTCCGCCTCGTAGGCCGCCGCGCGCACCCCGTACGAGGTGATCTCGCGGACCACCTCCTCCGCGGAGTCGCGGTCGGCCACGTAGTTCACGACCACGTCGGCACCGGCCTTGCCGAGCCCGATGGCCGTCGCCTTGCCGATGCCCGAGTTGGCGCCGGTGACCAGTGCCTTCTGTCCCTTGAGCAGATGCGGCGGAATCACACCCTGCGGTGCTCCCACGGTGGAATCCACGTCGTGCTGCCTCCTCGATGCGCGGTCCCGGGCGACCGGACCGACCGAAGGCCCACACAAGCAGCGGCGGCCGCCACGGGCCCGCCGGGCGGGCCCCGGTTGGGCCGTTCGGCCGAAGATCTTCCTCCGGTCGGCCCAGGAGGCGGGGCGGTCAGTTCAGCCGGGCCAGGAGGTGGTCGCCGACCCGCAGGGCGTTGGCGATGGCCGTCAGGGACGGGTTGACCGCGCCGATGCTCGGGAAGAAGCTCGTGTCGACCACGTAGAGGTTGTCGAGGTCGTGGGCCTTGCAGTCGGTGTCCAGGGCGGAGGCGGCCGGGTCCGTGCCGAACCGGACGGTGCCCGCCTGGTGCGCGGTGGCCCCGATCGGCATGCCCTTGTGGAGGTAGATGCTGTGCGGCAGCAGGTGCCGCTCGTGCATGCCCAGGTGCCCGAGCATGCCCTGGAGCTTGTGCCGCAGCCGCTCCAGGCCCTCCGTGTTGTTCTTCTCGTCGAGTGCGAGGTGGATGGCGCCTTCGCGGTCCAGGGTGACCCGGTTGTCGGGCATCGGGAGGTCCTCGCCGCACAGCCAGAAGTCGACGGCGTGGTGCGCCAGCACCTCGAACGGCATGTCGGGGGTGATCGCTCCGGCCCAGCGCGGGGCTTCGCCGTGGATCTGCTCGGCGTCCGACTTGCCCAGCATCTGGATGCCGCCCAGCGGGTGGTCCCAGTCGTCAGCGCCCAGGTACCAGTCGTGCAGCGCGAGGGTCTTCTGGAACTGCGTGTCGTTGGGTTCCTTCGACACCGCCATCAGGGCCAGGTTGTTGTGCCGCATGTAGTGGCGGCCCACGACGTCGGAGCTGTTGGCCAGTCCGCGCGGGTGGCGGTCGTTGGCCGAGGCCAGGAGCAGGGCCGCGGAGTTGACCGCCCCGCAGGAGACGACCACGATGTCCGCGGAGAACCGGCTCTCGGAGCCGTCGGCGCCCCTGACGACGACGGCCGTGACGCTGCGACCGGTCGTGTCGGTCTCCAGCCGGACCACGTGGGCGTGGGTGAGCAGTTCGACGTTGGAGTACTCCAGGGCGGGCTCCACGCAGATCACCTGGGCGTCGGACTTGCCCCGCACCAGACAGGGGAAGCCGTCCACCCGGTTGCAGCGGATGCAGACGCTGGAGGGAACGGCCCGCCCGTCGGCGTCCTGTACGAGGTCGACCCCGATGGGCAGGTGGAAGGGGTGCAGCCCCTTCCTCTCCAGGTCGTCGCTCAACTGCTGGATCCGCGGCTCGTGTTCGACGGGCGGGTAGGCGTACTGCGCGCTCACCGGCCCCTCTCCGGGATCCTCCCCGTGCCGCCCGTGCACGCGGTAGAGGTGCTCGGCCTGCGTGTAGTACGGCTCCAGGTCCTCGTACCGCAGGGGCCAGGCGGGCGAGATGCCGCCGTGGTGGCGGAGCTCGCCGAAGTCCTCGGGCCGCAGCCGGAAGAGGGCGGCTCCGTAGAACTTCGTGTTCCCGCCGACGTAGTAGTTGACCTCGGGAGGGAACGCTTCGCCGTGCTTGTCGAACCAGAACTCCGGGGCCCGGTACTTGCCCTTGACGAACACCGCGGTGGAGTCCCAGTTGTCCCGCTCCCGCGGCAGGTAGCCGCCGCGTTCGAGGAGGAGGACGCGTTTGCCGGACGGCGCCAGCCGGTGGGCGAGGGTACCGCCGCCCGCGCCGGTCCCGATGATGATGACGTCGTAGTGGGGAGTGTCGCCCACGTCGACCACCGTCCTTGGGGTCGCGGTCCTGCCATCGCGCCAGAACCTGTCGCTCCGCGGTGCGGAGTCCGGGCGGGTCCGCCCATTCGAACGTAGCCGCCCTTCCCCCGGACGGCGACCCGGCCGGGCCGGCACCGGCGCGCACCGCCGTCACAGCACGGCGATCGGGTTCACGGGGGACCCGGTGGCGCCCGGCAGCCGCAGCGGGGCGACCACGCACAGGAAGCTCCAGCGGCCTGCCCGTTCACAGGCCGTGACCAGCGCCTCGAAGCTCAGGTAGTCCATCAGGTGCATGCCCATCGCCTGCACCGCCAGGACGTGCACGGGGAAGGCGACGTCCGCCACCGCACTGGGGGCGGTGTCGTTGTTGCCGTCGCCGCCCAGGACGGCGACCTCGCGCTCCGCCAGGAAGGACAGGGCGTCCGGGTGCAGGCCCGCCCTCGCCCGCGCCGCCTCCCACGCCCCGAGTTCCGCGCGGCGGCGCCGGTGCCCCACCCGGACGAGCAGCAGGTCCCCGGCGCCGACCCGGACGCCCTGGGCGGCCTCGGCGGCCGTCAGGTCCCCGGCCGTCACGTGCTCCCCCGGCTCCAGCCAGGGCACGCCCCGCGACCGCGGTACGTCCAGCAGTACGCCCCGTCCCACGATGCCGTCGCGGACCGCGTCGAGGGAGAGCCGGCGGGCGCCCTGCGCCGCCGTGTCCCCGGCCGGGACCACCGCCGTGTCCCCCGCCGGGACCACCGCCGTGTCCCCCGCCGGGACCCCGCCGTACAGCTCTCCGTCGAAGATCACGTGGTTGAGCGCGTCGAGGTGGCTGTCGGCGTCCCCGTGGACGTTCATGGCGAAGCGGTCGAGGGCGAAGTGCAGACCGTCCGCGCCGGCCTCCCCGGGGGCGGGCCCGGTCACCCGGTACTCGGCGGGCTCGGGATCGTCCGGACCCGGCCGGGTCCCGATCGGCGCGGCGAGGGAGACCGTGTGACCGAGCCGGACCTCGGCGGCCGCCGCCGCGACGCGTTCGGGGGTCAGGTGGCGCAGCGCCCCGGGCCGGCCGTCCGGATCCCGGCCGGAGCGGCCCGCCGCGCGGAGCCTCTCGTACAGTGCCCGGAAGTCCTGCGCGCTCATGCGCCGGCCGGCCGGGGGTTCGTGGTGCCGGGCCATCGGATCGCCGCCTTCCCGCCGACGCTGGGGGTGTGCCGGGTACGTCGCCGCCGTCCGGTCCCGTTCAGCCGGGGCTGCCCCACGGGCTCAGGCCCCAGCGGAGCACGTGCCGGGCCCCGGGCTCCAGGACCGTCAGATCGGTGCCCGTGCGGAAGGCGTCCGCCGGGCAGGACATGGCCTCCACGGCCACCCCGCGGCGCCGCTCGGGCTCCGCCAGGGTGTCACCGGTGTAGACCTGCACGCACCGGGTGCCCTCGCCGAGCCATACGTCCGTACCGTGCCGCCCCGAGGGGTGGGCCAGCCGGACCACGGCCCGGCCGTCCCCGTCGCGGTCGAGTCCGGTGAAGGCGGTGTCCAGGTGCTGCGAGCCGATGGGGCGGGGGGTGCGGAAGTCGTACTCCGTGCCCTCGACGGGCTCCTCGCCGACCGGCAGACCCGCGTCGTCGGTGCGCAGCCGGAAGCGGGCGGGCACGGTGAGCAGCGCCGCGTCGACCGGGCCGGTGCCGACCGTCAGGTAGGGGTGCTGCCCCACGCCGTACGGCGCCCGCGCGGTGCCGGTGTTGGTGGCGCGGACCAGGACCTCCAGGCCTTCGTCCGTGAGCCGGTAGTCGGCGGTCACCTCCAGCTGGAAGGGGTACCCGGGCTGGGGGTGGAGCGTGGTGCCGGCCCGCAGCGCGTCGCCGGAGCGGTCGAGCAGGCGCCAGGGGGTCCAGCGCAGCAGTCCGTGGATCGCGTTGTGGTGCTCCGGTTCGCTGAGCGGGAGTTGCAGGTCCGTGCCGTCGAACCGGTAGCGGCCCCCGCCCACCCGGTTGGGCCAGGGCACCAGCAGCTGCCCGCGCCCGGCGGTGACGGGGGCGTCGGCGGCGAACCCGTCCAGCAGGGGCCGGCCGTCCGCCTCGTAGTGGCGCAGGGCGCCGCCGAGTTCCACCACGACGGCGCTCTGGCCGCCGTGGCGCAGCTCCCACTGCTCACCTGTCGGGCCGGAGGCCCCGGGGGTCTGCGCGGACACGGGCGTCTCCTCGGGCAGGTGGAACGGATACATCCAATCTCGGTCAGCGGCCCACGCCGCGCACGTCGGGGCCCTCGTCACGGGCCGGCCGCCGGCCCCTCCCCCGGGCCCGGAACCCCGCGGCACCTGCGCGGATGCGACCGGACCGAATCAAGGAGGGGAAAACCCTGTCTGACTCCCGGTCCGGATGGCAGTCTCTACTCCTCGGAAGCGTCGTCCTGGGGGGGATCACACGTGATGGAGCCGGGCACGGGCATGGGCCTGCGGGGCCGGAGCGGCATCCTGTCGCTCGTCGACGCGTGCCTGAAGGAGGACCCGGCTGCCGAACGGCCCCTGACCATGCTCCTCGGGCCGGCGGGCAGCGGGGCCAGCGAGGCGCACAGCGCGCTCATGGAGCACTTCGGGCCCGACTACCCCTTCGCCTTCGTCAATTTCGGCGGGGCCCAGTCCCTGCTGCCGCGCTACGCCCTCGGGCTCCTGGCCCGCCAGCTCGAACGCAAGCTGCCCCGCTACGGGCGCTCCCACTTCCCGCTGCTCAGCCTGGGCCTGCTCGCCTCCGACCAGGAGCTGCGCATGCGCAGCCTCGCCGAGGGCCGGCGCGCGGTGCAGCGCCAGCTCGACCGGTTCCAGGAGGAGAACGAGGCCCGGCACGGGGATTACCTGGCCGCTTTCTTCGAGGTGGGGATGGGCGCGGTCGGGATGCCCGAAGGCGCCTCGACCGCCGCCCTCGCCCTCTTCCAGGACGCCCTGCGGCGCGGCCGCCGCACCATGCCCGGCCTGTTCGGCGGCAGGCTGGGCAGCCGGCTGACCTCCGGGGCCCACTGGTACGGACGCCACCCCATGACCCGCAGCGCGGACCCCATGGAAGCCCTCGTGGAGCTCAACCTCTGGCGTCACGAGGGTGACGAGAACGAGCAGGAGCGGCTCGACCTCGTCCTGTTCTCCGCGTTCCTGGAGGACCTCAGACGCAATTCGGCCCGCAGTTTCATGCCCCGCTCCTACCTGCTGCTCCTCGACAACTCCCACACCGGGTACGGCCGCCGCTTCCTCGACCTGCTGGTGCGCTCCCGGCACGACGAGACGGTCGTGGCCGGCCATGCCAGCGACCCGCTGACCGTCGTCGCCAGCTCCAACCGCTGGCTGCCCCGCTGGGGCCCGGCCACCGGCGACTCCTGGCCCTGGCAGCTGCGCGGTCCCGACCGGGCCTCCCTGTCCGACTGGAACGCCCACCGGCCCACCCGCGACAGCGAGGACACCTGGTGGTACCCGTTGCGCCTGCGCGACCTCAACCTGGACGAGGTGCGGATCCGGATAGAGCTCCAGCTCGGCGGGAACGGCGACCTGGCCCCGCTGACCCGCCTCACCTCCTTCGTGCACCGGCTGACCGGAGGGCTGCCGCGCGCCGTCCACCAGGTACTGGACGTACTGCGCCAGGCCGGGCCGCCCCCCGACTCCGGCCCCCGGCAGGACCGCTGGCTGCGCACCCTGCCCGACCGGCCGTTGCGCTCCGGGGAGGAGTCCGCCACCCTCGCCGACACGGCCCTCGGCCACCTCCTGCGCGACTTCGACGACACCCAGCGCGCCGCGCTCGCCGAATGCGCCGCCGCACGGGACTTCTCCGTCGCCACGCGGCTGCTCAGCCCCGACGACTCCCTGTTCGGGGAGATCCGCTCCCGCTGGCTGCTGACCGGGCCCGTCGCCGTCGTCCCCGTACTGCACCCGTGGCTGCGCCGGCTGCTCCTGTGGCGGCTGGCCGCCCGCCCCGACGGGTGGGACGCGGCGCACGAACTCCTCGCCGAGTACTACCGCGGCGAGGGGAAGCCGGTGCAGCAGATGTACCACCAGCTGGCCCGCGGGCGGACCGAGGAGGTCGCCGCGCACCTGACGCGGCGCTTCGCCGCCGTACCCGCCGCGCAGTGGATCTCCGAGTTCGACGCGATCACCGCCGCCCCGAACCGCCTCCCCACCGACAGCGGCCCGGTGGAGCTCCTCGCCGGACTCGTCCCGCGCCGGCCCGGACGGGTGATGGACACCGAGTCGGTGATCCACACCCTGGTGACCACCCGCTGGGTGTGGAGCGATCCGCTCGCCGACCCGGCCATGCGCCTCAACGACCTGATCGCCGACGGCTGCGCGCAGCTGTCCCAACTGCGGAGGAACGACATCGTGGCCCTCTACGACGAGGCGGAGCGCTACCGCCACTGGCGCGATCCCCAGACCGCGGGCTGGGAGGGCTGAGCGCGTGCCCAGACTCGAATGGCCCCTGCACGTCGTGCGCCGCGTCGCCCTCGCCACCGCCGCCGCGGTCGCGCTGGTCGCGGCGCTCTGGCTGGGGGTCGGCTGGCTCCAGGAGCGCCAGGCCCGATGCGCCGACGGGGTCGTCGAACAGGGCCCGGACGACGAATGCGTCGGAGTGACCGACGGCGCCTACGTGTTCGCCCCGCACCTCGACGCGGTCACCCGCAGGATCGAGGCGGAGAACCGCCGGGTCCTCGCCAACGCGGACAAGGAACCGTACGTCAGCGTCGCCTACTTCACCTCCTTCACGAGCACCGCCGACGACAGCAACTCGGCCGAGGGCGTCCGGCACGAGCTCCAGGGCGCCTACCTCGCCCAGTTCCGCCACAACCAGGGCGACCTCGCGGCCACCCCCAAGATCCGTCTGCTGATCGCCAATCCGGGCAGCAAGTCCACCCAGTGGAAGCACACGGTCGACGAGCTGATCGCCCGCAAGGACTCCCCGGACCGGCTCGTCGCGGTGGCCGGTCTCGGCCCCAGCAACAACGAGAACCTCGCGGCCATAAGGCGTCTCTCCGAACACGGCATCGCCATGGTGGGCGCCACCCTGACCGCGACGAACATCCAGGGGATCAACGGCTTCGTCCGGATCGCGCCCACCAACGAGGACGAGGCGTACGCGGCGGCCGGCTACCTCAAGCGGCGCGGCGTCGCCACCGCCGTCGTGATCCAGGACGTGGCGGAGGGGAACCTCTACGCCTCCACCCTGGGCACGGCCTTCACCAAGGCCTTCCAGGACGGCGACAAGCACCGGCTCGTCGCCGAGCGGATGACCTACGACTCCTCCGTCAGCAGCGCCTGGCAGAACGAACTGCGCTACATGCCCGGCCAGTTGTGCCAGCAGCGCCCCCAGCTGGTGTACTTCGCGGGCCGCGGCCAGCACCTCACCCACTTCCTCGACGCGCTCGCCAACCGCAGCTGCACCGACCAGCAGTTCACGGTGTTCACCGGGGACGACACGACCAACCTGAGCGCCGAGCAGCTCGCCCACGCCGCCGACACGCACATCGAGGTGCTCTACACCGGCCTCTCCCACCCCGACATGTACCGCTCGGCGCCCCAGGCGGTGTCCGCGCCGTCCGCGAAGAACTTCCAGCCGGGCGGGCTGCTCGACCAGTGGTTCCCGCGCGACACCCGGGACGACGGCGGGGCCCTGATGGGGCACGACGCGGTGCTCGCCGCGGCGCACGGCATCCAGATGGCGGCCCGCTGGCAGGGTCAGGTCGTCGGCGACGCGGTGGCCCGGATGTTCCACCAGATGGACGGCACCCAGCAGGTGGCCGGGGCCAGCGGGTTCATCTCCTTCCAGAACAACGGCAATCCGCGCAACAAGGCCGTCCCCGTCCTGCGCCTCGACGGCAAGGGGCACGTGGAGTTCGTCGAGGTCTCCGCGGCCGACGGCAAACCACCGCAGGAGCAGTGAGGAAGGGGCCCCCGCGGCGGGCCAGGACGGGGCGAATCATCCCTTTGGTAGTAATTTGGGATCATAGGTGATGGTGAGGTGGTGGTGTCCATGACCAGCGTTCCCGGGGTCGATCCCTCCAACGCCGAGCAGGCCCGCGCCTGGGACGGGCGGGAGGGCGCGTACTGGGCGGAGCACGCCGACCGGTTCGACCGCGCGCTACGCGCCTACCGCCCGGACTTCCTCGCCGCGGCCGACGTGTCCGCCGCCGACCAGGTGCTGGACGTCGGCTGCGGCACCGGTGAGATCACCCGTGACGCCGCGCGGACGGCAACCGGAGGCCGGGCCCTGGGCGTGGACCTGTCGGCCGCGATGCTGCGGGTGGCACGGGAGCGAGCGGCGGCCGAAGGGCTGCACAACGCCGACTTCGTCCGGGCCGACGCCCAGGTCCACCCCTTCCCCGCCGCGGCCTTCGACGTGGCCGTGAGCCGCATGGGGACGATGTTCTTCGCCGATCCGGTCGCCGCGTTCCGCAACATCGGCGGCGCGCTGCGCCCCGCGGGGCGCTTCGTGCAGTCGGTCTGGCAACCCCTGAGCCGCAACGAGTGGTTCCTCTCCTTCACCGGGGCACTGGCCGCGGGGCGCCCGTTGCCCGCGCCCGAGCCCGGCTCCCCCGGGCCGTTCGCGCTCTCGGACCCGGACCGGATCCGGGCCGTCCTCGGCGCCGCCGGCTTCACACAGGTCCGGCTGGAGGCCCACGAAGAGCCGATGTGGTTCGGCGAGGACGCCGACGACGCGGAGCGGTTCACGCTCGGCATGCTCGGCTGGATGCTCGAAGACCTCGACGCCGCAGGCCGCGGGCGCGCCGCCGACGGCCTGAGGACCACCCTCGCCGCCCACGGGACCGACCACGGCGTCCTCTACGGCTCCGCGGCCTGGACCGTCCGGGCGGTCCGCCCGTGACGTTCCCGCTCAGCCCCGCGGCGGACCGGAAGCGCACGCGGGGCACAGCCCGCGATAGGTGACCTCGGCCCTGGAGACCGTGAAGCCGAACCGCTGCTCCCGCGGGAGGCCCGCCAGCGGATCGCCGGTCATGTGGACGTCACGGATGGTGCCGCAGCCGGAACACACCAGGTGCTGGTGCGGGTGGTGGGCATTGGGGTCGTAGCGCTTGGCCCGGCCGTCGGTGGAGACCTCCGCGACCTCGCCGAGGGCGACCAGCTCGCCCAGGGTGTTGTAGACGGTCGCGCGGGCGATCTCGGGCAGCCGCCGGGCGGCGCGGGCGTGCACCTCGTCGGCCGTGAGGTGCACGTGCTCGCCGTCGAGGACCTCCGCGACGACGCGCCGCTGGGACGTCATCCGCCAGCCTCGCCCGCGCAGTCGCTCCAGCAGGTCACTCATATCGGTTCACCTGTTCAGGCTCGGGGGAAGCAGCAGTTTACCGATGAGCACGGCCGGATTCCGTCTTTCGGCTTCGCGTGCTCGTTGTGCGGGGCCCCTGCGTGTTCCCGTGCGGCATGGTCTGCGGTGCGCGACCATACGGACGCAGCCAGCGGGGGGAAAAACCGAGACAGGAAAGAAGGACGGACGTGTCCGGCAGCGAAAGCGAGAACCCAGTCATCCCCGCCCCGACCCCTTCCCCGACCCGCCCACGGGCGAACCGGGACTGGTGGCCGGACCAACTGGACCTCCAGGTTCTCCATCAGAACTCGCCCCTGTCCGATCCGATGGGTGAGGAATTCGACTACGCGCGCGAGTTCTCGACCCTGGACGTCGACGCGCTGAAGCGGGACGTCTTCGAGGTGATGACGAACTCGCAGGACTGGTGGCCCGCCGACTACGGCCACTACGGACCGCTCTTCATCCGGATGAGCTGGCATTCCGCCGGCACGTACCGCATCGAGGACGGCAGGGGCGGGGGCGGGGCCGGGGCCCAGCGCTTCGCCCCCCTCAACAGCTGGCCGGACAACGCGAGCCTCGACAAGGCCCGGCGCCTGCTCTGGCCGGTCAAGCAGAAATACGGCCGGAAGATCTCGTGGGCCGACCTCCTGGTGTTCGCCGGAAACTGCGCCATCGAATCCATGGGACTGAAGACGTTCGGTTTCGGATTCGGCCGGGAGGACATCTGGGAACCCGAGGAGGTCTTCTGGGGACCCGAGGACACCTGGCTCGGAGACGAGCGTTACAGCGGCGACAGGCAGCTCTCCGGTCCTTTCGGCGCCGTGCAGATGGGACTGATCTACGTCAATCCGGAAGGGCCCGACGGCAACCCGGATCCGATCGCCGCCGCCCGGGACATTCGCGAGACGTTCAAGCGCATGGCCATGAACGACGAGGAGACGGCCGCACTCATCATCGGCGGCCACACCTTCGGCAAGTGCCACGGCGCGGGCGACCCCGGGTGCATCGGTCCGGAGCCCGAGGCCGGCCCCCTGGAGCAGCAGGGCCTCGGGTGGCGGAACACCTGCGGCAGCGGCAAGGGCGCCGACTCGATCACCAGCGGGCTGGAGGGCGCCTGGACCACCGCGCCGACGAAGTGGGACAACGGGTACCTCGACAACCTGTTCCGGTACGACTGGGAGCTGACGAGGAGCCCGGCCGGGGCCCATCAGTGGACGCCCACGGACCCGGCGGCCCGGGACACCGTGCCCGACGCCCACGACCCGTCGAAGCGGCACGCCCCCATGATGCTGACGACGGACCTCTCGCTGAAGCTGGATCCGGTCTACGGGCCGATCGCGAAGCGCTTCCACGAGAACCCGGAGCAGCTCGCGGACGCGTTCGCCAAGGCCTGGTACAAGCTGCTGCACCGCGACATGGGGCCCCTGTCCCGCTACCTCGGCCCCTGGATTCCCGAGCCGCAGCTGTGGCAGGACCCGGTCCCCGAGGCCGACCACGAGCTCGTCTCGGACGCCGACGTCGCCGCCCTCAAGGAGAAGATCCTCGCCTCGGGACTCTCCGTCTCCCAACTGGTCGCCACGGCTTGGGCGTCGGCGGCCAGCTTCCGCGGCACCGACAAGCGCGGCGGGGCCAACGGCGCGCGGATCCGGCTCGCGCCGCAGAAGGACTGGGAGGTCAACGACCTGCCCGAGGTGGCCGAGGTGGTGCGGACCCTCGACGGCATCCGGCAGGACGTCGACGGCGCGCAGGCCGGCGGGAAGAAGGTCTCGCTCGCCGACCTGATCGTCCTGGGCGGGTGCGCAGCCGTCGAGCGGGCGGCGAAGAACGCCGGGCACGACATCACGGTGCCGTTCGCACCGGGGCGCACGGACGCCTCGCAGGAGCAGACCGACGTGGAGTCGTTCGGTGTGCTGGAACCCAGGGCGGACGGGTTCCGCAACTACCTCCGGGCGGGAGAGAAGCTGTCGCCGGAGACGCTCCTGCTGGACCGCGCCGCCCTGTTGACCCTGACCGCACCCGAGATGACGGTCCTGACCGGCGGCATGCGGGTCCTGAACACCGGATTCAAGGGGTCCGCGCACGGCGTCCTCACCGACCGGCCGGAGACGTTGACCAACGACTTCTTCGTCAACCTGCTGGACATGGGTACGGAATGGAAGGTGTCGGACGCGACGGAGAACGTGTTCGAAGGGCGGAACCGCACCACGGGCGAGGTCAAGTGGACCGCCACCGCCGTCGACCTCGTCTTCGGTTCGCACGCCCAGCTCCGGGCCGTCGCGGAGGTCTACGCGTCCGCGGACGCCGGAGAGAAGTTCGTGCGTGACTTCGTGGCGGCGTGGGACAAGGTGATGAACCTCGACCGGTTCGACCTCGCCTGAGCCCGGTGCCCGGGCCCGGACGGCACCCCGGGCTCGGGCACCCCGCCGGGACGGGCCGCGTACAACTCGGTGACGCCGCCGCTGTGCCCTGCCGCGCGTGCGCCCCTCGCCCGTGCGCGGCAGGCGACACTGGGCCCATGAGCGATCACCGCTTCACCCCCGACGACACCGGCTCCCCCATCGCCCCGGCCGCTGCCCGGACCCCGCACCGCCTCCGCTACGAGAGGCCGCCGGGGGCCGCACGGACCGGCCCCGAGAGGTACGGCACGGACGCTCCGCGCGATCTCACGGTGGTGACCTGTGCCTGCGGCCTCACGACCCCGGCGATGCCGGACGCCGACGCCCGGCTCGTCTACGAGGAGCACCGCAACGTGATCCGCGACAGGACGAGCTGAACACCGGTTCAGCGGACCGGCTGCGCCTGAACGGACAGGGCCCGGGGTGGCGGGGGGGCGGGGGGCAGACGCGGCCGCGGTCGGGGCCGCTGACCCCACGTCGTCTTCCATCGCGAGACCGGACTGTCCATCATCCGGTCGCACCCTTGCCCGGACGGCGACTTCGGGCGAATATCCCTATCAATCCGATGGGAAAGGTGGGGATTCGGCGACCGGCCGAAACCGCCCGACGACGTTCCGGAGTAGCCGACATGACCACCGCCATCCCCCCTGGCACCGCCGTCGGCCGGCGGTCAGCCGACGAACGGCGCCGCGCGCTCCTGCGCACCGCCCGCGACGTGGCGGACGACCTCTCGGCGGACGCCATCTCCCGCGACCGGGCGGGCAAGCCGCCGCACGACGAGGCGGCCCGGCTGCGCGAGGCCGGGCTGCCGGCCGCCCTCACCCCGCACTCGTCGGACCGCGGGGCCGACTGGCGTACCGGATGCAGCGTCATACGGAAGATCTCCACCGCGGACAGCTCCGTCGGCGACGTGCTCGCCCGCCACTACGTACACGCGTGGAGCGGACGCTTCTACGCGGGGCACCGGCACGCGACCGCCCTCGAAGAGGAGTCGGTTCGCGAACAGTGGCTGTGGACCGGCGCGGTACGCGCTCCCGGGCCCGGCGACGACACCGATGGAACCGACCTCACGCTGAGGCCGCGCAGCACCGGCTACGTGCTGAGCGGGCGCCGGTTCGTGGAGACGGCGGTGACCGTCGCCGACCAGATCGTGCTCGACGCCACCTGTCCCGTGACCGGTGACGTCCTGGTCGTACGGATCCCGTCCCACGCGCGGGGCATGACCGTCGAACCCGTCCACGACCGCCTCGGGCAGCGCGTCGGCGGCGCCGGCGAGGTCGTCCTCGACCGGGTCGCCGTCACACCGGGACAGGTGCTGGGCCGCCGGCCGCACGACGAGGAGTCGGCCCCGCCCTTCACCGCGCTCGCCGGACCGGCGCTCCGGCTCGCCCTGTGCCACGTCGGCCTCGGCATCGTCGAGGGCGCGCTCACGGAAGCCCGCGACCTCAGCAGGGGCGGTCGCGCGTACCGGCTGCCCGGTGCGGACCCGGACCTCTTCCTGACGTACGGGGAACTCGCCTCCGCCGCCCAGACGGCCACCGCCGTGGTCGACCGGGCGACGGAGGTGATGGCCCAGGCCCTCGACCCGGGCACGCGGCTCGATGCCGAGGAGCCGGCGGGCGTCTGCGCCCTGGTCGCCACGGCCGAGACGGTGACGTCGAAGGCCGCCCTGCACATCACCGCGCGCGTGCTGGAGCTCGCCGACGCCCCCGGCCTGGACCGCTTCTGGCGCAACGCGCGCGTGCTGACCGCGCACCATCCCGCCGCGCACCGCCTGCGCTCCATCGGCGAGCACTACCTCAACGGCTCCCACCGCGCGGTGGCGGCCGCCTTCCACTGACGTCGGCCACCCCGGGAGACGGCCCCACCCGGTCCCCGGCTGCCGGGCACGAGCACCCGGCCGGCAGCCGGGGGGCGGCCCACCCGTGGCGGACGCAGGCCCGAGCCGTACGGGATAATGTCCGCATGCGGATCTCAGCCAGGGCGGACTACGCGGTGCGTGCCGCGCTGCAGCTCGCCGCGTCACAGGACGGCGGGCCGGTGAAGGCCGAAGCCATCGCGGACGCCCAGGACATCCCGCACAAGTTCCTCGAAGGCATCCTCAACGACATGCGCCGAGGTGGTCTGGTGCTCAGCCGGCGCGGCGGCAACGGCGGCTACCGCCTGGCCCGGCCCGCCCGGTCCATCAGCATCGCGGACGTCATCCGCGTCGTGGACGGACCGCTCGTCTCGGTACGCGGGGTCCGCCCCCCGGACCTCTCCTACACCGGCCCGGCCGAGGCGCTGCTCCCCCTGTGGATCGCGCTCCGGGCCAATGTGCGCGAGATCCTCGACGGTGTGTCGCTCGCCGATGTCGCCTCCTGCGACCTGCCCGCCGACGTGTCCGCGCTGACCCGGACCCCTGACGCCTGGACCAATCCCTGACCCTCCCCGCCGTCCGCCCCGCCTGAGGTTCCCCGCACCGCGCCGGGCGTACCGCTGCCGGTCGGCGTCCGCCGAATCCGGGAACTCGTCGACGCCGCGGAACGACCCCTCAGGGGGAAGGCGTCGCGGGACCAGGGGATGCCGCCTCCGAAACGGTCCGCGTAGCGCGGGACCGGACGAGCGAGGGGCGCCGGAGCGCGCCCGTGCAGGGAGTGGCGATGGCGCGACCTCAGCGATCCCCCGGCGAGACGGGCCCCCCGCCGCGGCGGTGGGTACCACCACCGGCGCTCACCGGGTTCCTGGCCCTGCTGGCGGTGGTGTTCTGCCTTTCGTACGCGGTCGGTTCCGCCGCGGGCCCGGTCGCACCCGGCATGCACTCCGGCGGGGGCGGCACCGCCCCGGTGGGCGGCGTCGGCGGCGGCCCGGGGCAGCACGGTCACGACGGCACGGGTGGCACGCGGTCGGACGGTGGCCGATGACACCGGAGCCGGCGGCCGTCTGCACCACCACGGACCTCACCGTCGGCGGCATGACCTGCGCGGCCTGCGTCAACCGCGTCGAAAAGCGGCTCGGGAGGATCGAGGGGGTCAGCGCCACCGTCAACCTGGCCACCGGCCGGGCGAGGGTGCTCCATCCGCCCGGCGTCACGGCGGACGCACTGGTGGCCGCCGTCGAGCGCGCCGGGTACACGGCCGGACTCCACGTGCCCGCGGAGGAGCCCCGGAGACGGGCGGAAGGGGAGGCGGCGGATGCCGCGCCGGAGGAGGACCGCGGCGAGCGCGACCGGCTGCTGATCACCGTCCTGCTCTGTGCGCCGGTCATGGCCCTGTCGATGGTCCCGGCCCTGCAGTTCCGCAACTGGCAGTGGCTGTGCCTCGTGCTCGCCGCACCGGTGGCCGTCTGGAGCGCCTGGCCCTTCCACGTCCGCGCGCTGCGGGGGCTGCGGCATTCGGCCGCCACCATGGACACGCTGGTCTCGCTCGGAGTCGCCGCCTCCTTTCTCTGGTCCCTGTACGCGTTGTTCCTCGGCGGCGCGGGCCTGCCGGGAATGCGGATGCCCTTCACCCTCCTCCCCTCGGCCGGGGGCGAGGTCGCCCACGTCTATCTGGAGGCGGTGGTCGGCGTACCGCTGTTCGTCCTGACCGGCCGGTTCCTGGAAGCGCGGGCACGGCGCGGTACGGGCGCGGCGCTGCGCTCGCTGTCCGCCCTGACGGTCGGGGACGTGACCGTGCGCGAGAACGGCGAGGAGCGGCGGATCCCGGTCGAACAGCTGGCCGTCGGGCAGGAATTCGTGGTCCGGCCCGGGGAACGCGTCGCCACCGACGGCGTCGTGGTCTCCGGCAGCTCCGCCCTGGACCTGTCCCTGCTGACCGGTGAGAGCGATCCCGTCGAGGTCGGGCCGGACCGGGCCGTGACCGGCGCGGCGGTGAACGTGGGCGGGCTGCTCGTCGTGCGGGCCACCGCGGTGGGCGCGGACACCCGGCTCGCCCGCATCACGCGCATGGTCACCGAGGCCCAGACCGGAAAGGCGGCGGCTCAGCGTCTGGCCGATCGCGTGGCGGGCGTCTTCGTCCCCGTCGTCCTGGCGTCGGCCGTCACCGTGCTCGGCTTCTGGCTCGGCGCCGGTGCGGACCCGCAGCCGGCGGTCACCGCCGCCGTCGCCGTCCTCGTCGTCGCCTGCCCCTGCGCCCTCGGCCTCGCCACACCCACCGCCCTGCTCGCCGCCACGGGCCGTGGCGCCCGCATGGGCATTCTGATCAGCGGACCGCGGGCCCTGGAGGCCCTTCGGCACGTCGACACGGTCGTGTTCGACAAGACCGGCACCCTCACGACCGGGCACATGACCGTCGCCCGGCTGACGACGGTCCCCGACGGCCTGGGCCGGGAGAACGTGCTCCGGCTGGCCGGCGCGGTCGAACAGGGCTCCGAGCATCCGCTCGGGAGGGCCCTGGCCGCCCACGCCCAACGGAGCGTCCCCAAAAGGGCGTTGCCACCGGTGACCGGTTTCGGGGCCGTCCCCGGCGCGGGCGTCAGCGGTGTGGTCGAGGGCCGTACCGTCGAGGTGTGCGCACCCGGCGACGATCTCCCCGAGTCCCTGGCCCGGGCGCTGGCCGCCGCCGAGGCCGCCGCGCTCACGCCCGTCCTGGTACGGGTCGACGGCGTCGCCCAGGCGCTCGTCGCGCTCGGCGACGTGCCGCGGCCGGGAAGCTACCGGGCCGTCGAGCGCCTCCGGCGGCTGGGAGTCGAGCCGATCCTCGCCACCGGCGACCGCGAGGCCCCGGCCGCGGCCGTCGCCTCGTCGCTCGGGATCGCCCGCCTCCATGCCCGCTGCGCGCCGGAGGACAAGGCCGCTCTCGTCGGACGGCTGAGGGACGAGGGCCGGTGCGTCGCCGTCATCGGGGACGGCGCCAACGACGCCGTCGCACTGGCCGGCGCGGACCTCGGGATCGCCATGGGCGGCGGGACCGACGTCGCCATCGGTGCGGCGGACGTGACCCTCGTACGCGGTGACGTCGAGGCGGTGGCCGACGCGGTCCGGCTGGCCCGCCGCACCCTCGCGACCATCCGGGTCAACCTGGTCTGGGCGTTCGGCTACAACCTCGTCACCGTCCCGCCGGCCGCCGTCGGTCTGCTCAACCCGATGGTCGCCGCGGCGGCCATGTCGGCGAGCTCGCTGCTCGTCGTGGGGAACAGCCTGCGGCTGCGCGGCCGGGACCCCGCCGGCCGGCCCGCCGGGGCGCGGGCCCGCACCGCCCGGACGGGAAGTGGACGATGACCGAATCCGTTCGAGGAGAAGCGACGGAGGGCCGCTGGGCCGCGCGCCCGCGTCTGCGCGAGGCGTACCTGGCCGCGGCCGCTCCGGTGATCGCGTGCCTGGTGGGCCTGTGCTGTCTGACGGCCTGGGCCGCCTCGGGGGCTGCCGGAACCCCGCCCCGGATCGCGGTCGACGACGGCCGCGTCTTCGTTCCGTACGCCGGCAGGGAGGACACCGCGGCGTTCTTCAGGATCTCGAACCTGGGTGGCGGGGAGGACGAGTTGGTGTCCGTGACCTCCACGGCCGTGGAACGGGCCGTGCTGAGCCGGCACCGGAGCACGGGGACCGGGGCCGACTCCATGGACAGGGACGGTCCCGTTCGCATCCCGGCCGGAGGGGCGGTGGAGATGTCCCCCTTCGGGGTGGGGGTAATGGTGAAGGTGAAGGAACGATGGCAGCCGGGTCAGGTCGTCCGCTTCGTCCTGCACTTCCGTCACAGCGAACCGGTCGAGACGATCGCGATCGCGATCCGGCCCGGCAGCTGAACGCCACCGGTCCGGCGGCGACGGACCTCGCCGCGGCGGTGCGAACGCTCCGGCGGCGGATGCCGGGGCCCGGCGGGTCGGAGGGGATTCACCCGCGACGATGTCCGGCCCGCCGGGAACTGCGGCCCATCGCCGTCCGACTACTGGAACGTGGGCGGCGGACACCTGTTGCCCCGCACGGCACGGACCGACGGAAAGGCGTGGGATGGGCGGGCTCGATGTGCACATGAGGGCGGTCGCCTGCCGGCACGGCCGGGTGGAGGCGGTCTCCGAGGTGAACCTGGAGATCGCCGCCGGTGAGCGCGTGGCGCTGACCGGGACCAACGGTTCGGGCAAGACCACCCTGCTGCGTGCGGTCCTGGGTCTGCACCGACAGGTGACGGGCTCGATCCGGGTCGGCGGCCGGACCACCGGTTCGGCCGCCGAGTGGGCGTGGCGCCGCCGGGCCTGCGCCTGGATCCCCCAGAAGCCGGCCGCCGGACGGTTCCCCCTGCTCGGGGCCGAGTTGCTCGCGGGCAGTACCGCGCCGGACGACGCCGCCGAGGCCGCCGCCCGGCTGGGCGTCGCCGCGCTGGTCGAGCGCCCCCTGCACACCCTGTCCGGAGGGCAGTTGCAGCGGATGTACCTGGCCCGCGCGATCGGCTGCGTCGCCGCGGGCGCACAGGTGCTGCTGGCCGACGAGCCCACCGCCGCCCTCGACTTCGACGGGCAGGCGGAGGCCGCCGACGTCCTCACCGCACTGCCGGTCACCCTGATCGTGGTGACGCACGACCGGGCTCTGGCGGACCGCTGCGACCGGGTGCTGGAGATGGCCGCGGGCCGGCTGCGGGAGCTCCGGTGACCCCGGTGTCCCTCGCCACCGCCGACCTCGGCGCGCTGCTGCAGCTGCTTCCGGTCCAGCGGGCCGGGCTCGCGCTGCTGCTCGCCGCGATCGGCCTGCCGGTCATCGGGGTGGTCATCGTCGGGCTCGACATCATGCCGGTCCGCTTCGCGATGATGCACGTCGCGCTGCTGGGCATCGCGGTCGGTCTGCTCACCGGCCTCGACCCCATGCTGTGCGCGCTCGTCGCCTGCGCCCTGGCCGGAGCGGGCGTCGCCCCGCTCGCCCGTACCCCGGACGGCCTGTCCGGAGCCATGGGTCTGCTGATGAGCCTCGCCATCGCCGCGGCGCTGCTGCTCCTCGCCGTGTCGGGGGTCAACGCGTCCGGGGCCTTCGCCCTGCTGTGGGGGTCGATCCTCTCCGTCGGCACGCCCGACCTCGTCGTGCTCGGCGTCCTGGCCGCCGTCGTACCCGGCCTGTTCTGGTGGCGGCGGCACGACGTCGGCCTCCTCCTCTACGACCGCGAGCTCGCCCAGTGCTCCGGAGTCCCCGTACGCGCCCTGACCGCGGCCCTCCTGGTGCTCGTCGCGATCGCCGTCGCCGGAGCCATCAAGCTCACCGGCGCCCTGCTCGTCGACGCCCTGACCCTGCTGCCCGCACTCGCGGCGCGACGCCTGGGCAGCTCTCTGAAGTCGATCACCCTCTGGGCGGTCGGCATCGGCGTGACCGTCAACGCGACCGGCTTCCTGCTGGCCCTGTGGCTGGACTGGCCGCCCGGCCCGGTACTCGTCCTGACGGCGGGGGCGCTCGTCCTCGCCGTCCACTTCATTCCCGAACGGAGAATCAGCTCATGGCGCGCACCCGCGTCCGAACCTCTTCCCTCCTCGCACTGAGCACGGCCCTCGCCCTCCTCGCCGGCTGTGGCGACGGCGCCGGCACCGGCCCGGAGGCCGTCGCCGGCGCCCCCGCGAAGGGCGGCGCTCCGGCCCCCGGGAAGGACAGGCCCGTGGTGGTCGTGACCACCACCTGGGAGGGCGCGTTCGCCAAGGCCGCCGGGGCCGAGGACGTCAAGGTCATCGTGCCGCAGTCCGTCCACCACGCCCCCGACTACGACCCCAGGCCCTCCGACCTCGCCGCCGTCGCCAAGGCGGACTTCGTGCTCTACGCGCCCTTCGAGCCGTACGCGGCGAAGATCAAGGAGGCCGCCGGCTCCAAGGCGAAGCTGGTCGAGGTCAACCTCGACAACGACCCTGCCAAGGTCAGGGCCGAGGTCGACAAGCTGGGCGCGCTCTTCGGCACGCAGGATGCGGCCACGAAGTGGAAGTCCGGGTTCGACAGCGAGTACGGCAGGCTCACCAAGGAACTGCAGGCCGGGTGGCCCGGCGGAAAGGGCCCCTCCGTGGTCGCCCAGGTCTTCACGGGCTGGGCCGCGAAGCTCGCGGGCGCCACCACGGTGGGTACCTACGGGCCGGAGGCGGTGACCCCGGCGCAGCTGGCCGGGCTCTCCGCGAAGAAGCCGTCCCTGGTCCTGGACAACGCCCACATGTCGACCGGGACCGTGTTGCCCGACTCGGGCGCCAAGCAGGTCGAGATCGTCAACTATCCGGCCGAGGACCTCGATCTGCTGCCCGTCTACCGCAACGCGGCGGCCGAGCTGAAGAAGGCCGCGGGCGGCTCCTGATCCGGGCGACCCGCCGCGAGAGCCCGGCAGCCCTCGGCTGCCGGGCTCGTCGGTCATCCGGCCTGGGCCAGGGGCGGCGTCCAGGGAAGACCGTTCCGCGCCGACGGCGGGCTCCCGGCCAGGCGTTCCCGCAGAGCGGTCCGGTCCGGCTTGCCCGCCGCCGTCAGGGGCACCTCCTCCACCACGAGGAGACGCTCGGGGTGCTTGCGCCGCTCCAGCCCCCGCGCGCCCAGGTGGACGCCGAGGGAGTCCAGCGTCGGAGCCTGCGGGCCCCGCGCCACCACGCAGGCCGCCAGCCGCTCCCCCATCAGCCGGTCGGGGACGCCCACGCACACCACGTCCCGGACCTGCGGGTGCGAACGGAGTTCGCGCTCGACCTCGGCCGGGCTGATGTTGGCGCCGCCGCGGATCACGATGTCCTTGAGGCGTCCGACGACGTGCAGCACGCCGTCGGCGTCGAGGTAGCCGAGGTCGCCGGTACGGACCCACCCGTCGGGGGTGCGGTAGCGGGCGTCCAGATCGGGCGCGCCCACGTAGCACAGCGGGGTCATGGGGCCCCGGGAGACGATCTCCCCGATGTCGCCGTCGGGGAGCGGATCGTGGGTCTCGGGGTCGGCGATGCGGATCTCGGCGACCCGGGGATCGGGGTGGCCCGCCACGACGCCCGCGGCGTCGGTCGGGGGCACGGTGTCGGCCAGCCCCGTGTGGCAGTTGACGCCGTCGGCGGAGCCGTAGAGGTTGACCACGGGGCAGCCGAAGGCCTGCGCGGCGGCGGCCGCGGTGGCCTCGTCGAGCGGAGCCCCGCCCAGGACGAGGGCGGTGGGGGCCGGCAGCCGCTCGCTCGCTGCGTCGATGCGTTCGAGCATCATGCGCACCATGGTGGGCACGCCGAGGACGTGGGTCGGCTGGTGCTCGCGCACGGCCTCGATGGCGGCCCCGGGCGAGAAGTGGTCGAGCAGGACCAGGGTGCCGCCGTGCCGGGCGAGGGTGACGGCGGTTCCGTTGGACCCGAAGGCGGAGGCCAGCGGTACGAGGAAGAGGCAGCGCGGCGGGGTCCCGTCGGGCATGAGCGAGGCGAGGAAGTTCCCGCGTCCGCCGGCCAGCGCGTTGTGCGAGTAGGCGATCATCTTCGGCTCGGCTTCGGATCCCGAGGAGACCAGGATCCGGGCGGCGCTGTCGGGGTCCGGGCGGGCGGGGACGAATCCGCCGGGGTCGCGGCGCATGAGGTCCGACCACGAGGTCGTTCCCCCGGGTGCGCTGCCGGGGCCCACCGCGACGACGTGGCGGAGGGCGGGCAGTGCGCGCGCGAGCGTGTGCAGGCCGGCCGCGTGGTGGAAGCCGCGGTGCTCGACCGCGGCGATGACGGCGACGGCCCCGGCCCGGCGGAGCAGGCACTCGGCCTCCAGGGTGCCGCGGCCGACGGGGAACGGCAGGGCGACGGCGCCGAGCGCGGCCAAGGCCAGGTCGGCGATGACGGCGTTGCGGTCGTCGGGCAGTTGCACTCCGACCACGTCGCCTTCGCGGATGCCGAGGTCTCTGAGGCCGGTGGCCAGACATCGCACCTTGCGGTCCAGGGCGGTGTAGCAGAGCCTTCCCCTGGCATCCAGGACGGCCGTGCGGTGCAGGCCGGCGATCTGGCGGGCCCGGAAGAGGCTGTAGACGTCGAGGTCGGGGCAGGTGCCGTCGACCACCCAGGAGCGGCGGAGATCGGCGGGCAGCAGGTCGCGCAGTACGGGCCGGTCGGCGGTCATACGAGGCTCCAGGGGGCGGTGACGGCGGGGGCACCGTGCGCGTCACGGCCGACCGAGCCGGCGAAGCGCGCGTCGTGGTGCAGGTCGCGGAGGTCGGTGGTGACGGCGGTGACGGCGAGGCCGTGGGAACTCAGCCGGTCGACCGCGTCGCTCGTGGAGAGGTCGCGCAGGTCGTACGCGGCCGCGGCCCCGGCGTTTTCGTCGGCGGGGGCGAGCCAGCCGTCGGCCGTCGGCAGCGGGTGCCGGAATCCCGCCGGCCGCCTGGCGGCCTCCCCGCGCGCCACCCGCCGCAGGGCGGGGGCGGTCAGCGAGTCGGCGGCGCCGAGCAGCGAGGAGTCCACCCGTACGCCGTGGCCGGTGCGTTCCCTCAGCAGCAGCCCCGCGAGAACGGCTTCGGCACCGTGCAGACCCCCCAGTACGTCGAGCAGGGTCATCATCGAGGGCGCGGGGGGCTCCCCTTCGGGGCGGACCGCCTCGCCCACCCCCGTGCGGGCCTGCACCATGAAGTCGGTGCCGATGGGGGCGTCCTGGAGCCGTTCGGCCCAGCCGCTCGTGTACGCGTGGACCAGGGCCGGATTGACCCGCGCGAGGTCGTCGGCGTCCAGAGCGAACTCCGCGGCCTTGCCCGGTGCCCAGTTGTGCAGGAAGACGTCGGCCTCCGCGGCCATCTCCCGGAGCCGGCGGCGGTCGGCCTCGGCCTTGATGTCCACTTCGACGGCCTTCTTGCCCCGGTTGAGGGCGAGCCAGCGGGCCGAGATCCCGGAGCAGGCGGGCGGCATGCCGCGCAGCGGGTCCCCGCCCGGCGGCTCGATCCGGATGACCTCGGCCCCCAGCAGGCCGAGCAGGTGCGCGGCGAGGGGTGCCTGGATGCGACGGCCCGCCTCCAGCACCGTCAGCCCGGCCAGCGGTCGGCCGGCCGAGGGGGAAACCGTCGTACGGGGGCGCGACGGCGCGGGGCCACCGGACAGTGGCCGCAGCGACCAGGGCGCGGCGCCGTCCGTCTCCAGGGCGCGTTCGGCCAGGGTGCGCAGTACGCACACCTCGGCGCCGGAGAGCACCGCGGCCCGCCGGATCCGTGGGAGGGGGTGTGAACGGGTCACCGAGTGGAGGACCCGGGGGAAGGGGGCGCAGGCGGTGGCGTAGCGGAACTGGAACGGCCGCCACCCCGCCCGCATCGCGTCGGCCGGGGCTCCCAGGGCCCGCCAGAACGCGGCCCAGGCACCCGGATCGAGGGTCTCCAACTCGAACGGCACGCCCTCGGCCGAGGTGAAGGGCGGTCCTCCCGGACCGAGTTCGGCGGCTTCGCCCTCATCGGCCCCGGCGGCGGCGAGGTACTGGGAGACGGCGAGCAGCCCGGCCCGGTCGGCACCGGTGGTGATGTGGGAGGGCCCGGCGCCGCGGGCCTGGCCGACCAGGCCGGCGAGCAGTCCTTGGACGGTGAGGACGGCGGTGGCCGTCGCCGCGTAGTCGGCGGCCAGGCCGCGCGGGCTGCCGTCGCGCCGTCCGTGGACCGCCATCATGCCGGTCGCGGCCTGCACGGTCGCCTCGTCGACGAGCCCGCTGCCGGGCTTCGCCCAGGTGACGGTCGCGCGAGCGGGGTCGAAGCCCGCGCCGGAGAGCGTGACGCGGCCCGGTGGGCCGTCGTCGGTGGGCCCGTCGCATCGCGCTCCGAGCAGCCGCAGGTGTGCGGCGACGACGTCGGTGATCTGCGGGGGCCCCGAGGTGCCGAAGGCCAGTGTGTCGAGCGGCCGGACCGTCTGCGTGGTTGCGGGGGACGCCATGCCTCTCCTCTCCCGGCGCGGCGGTGGCCGTCGCCCAGGTCGAACGGAACGCGGGAACTCTGGGGGGTGCGCACCCGACCAGTTCCTCGGACAGGGAGTCGGACAGCAGTTCCCATGGGTTCCCGGGAACGAGGAGGAACACAGTGACGGATTCGGGCACGGAGTACGCCGGACCGGTTCAACCCGAACCGGGGGCGGCCGAGTTGAGGGAGGAGGTCGAACGGTTCGTCCGTACGAGGGTGATCCCGTCCGAAACGGTGCTGGACGCGGGCGGAAGGGAAGCGGCCGCCGCCCTGGCGGAGTTGCGGGCCGAGGCGCGTGCCGCCGGGCTGTGGGCCCTGCCGCTCCCGGCGGACCTGGGCGGCGGCGGCCTGACGTTCCGTGCGTACGCGGCGCTCGCCGAGGCCGAGGGCGCCAGCGATCACGGTCCCGCCGCACTGGGCTCCGCCCCGCTGCTCGACGTCACCATGCTGAACCGCCACGGCGGCACCCGGGTGCGCGAGGAGTACCTGGAACGTCTGGTCGCGGGCGAGATGCGCACCTGCTACGCGATGACCGAGCCGGACGTACCGGGCACCGACCCGCTCCTCACCGGCACGCGTGCCGAGGCCCGGGCGGACGGCGGTTGGGTGATCAGCGGCCGCAAGTGGTTCACCTCCGGAGCCGCCGGCGCCGATCTCGTCACCGTCATGGCGCGTACGGGCGGGGCGGCGGGCGACCGCGAGGGCCTCTCCCTGCTGCTCGTACCGACCGGCTCACCCGGCTTCCGCGTCGTACGCGAACTGCGCGTACTGGGGGCGGCGGGCCAGTACGAGATCGAACTGGACCGGGTCCGCGTGCCCGCCGACCACCTCCTCGGCGCGGGTGGCGACGCCCTGGCCATCGCGGGTGAACGGCTCGCGCTCGGCCGCACGCTGCGCTGCCTGCGCTGGCTGGGGCAGGCCCGGCGCGCCTTCGACCTCATGGCCGAACGCGCCGCCACCCGCCGGGGATCGCGCGGGCCGCTCGCCGACCACCAGCTGGTCCAGCAGCACGTCTTCGACTCCCTCCTCGCGCTGCGCACCACCCGGCCCCTGGTCCACGAGGCGGTAGCGCTGATCGCGGCCGGACGGGACGCCCGTACCGAGGTGGGTCTGGCCAAGGTCGCCGCCGCCCGGATGCTGCAGCAGGTCACGGACTCCGCCATCCAGGTCCACGGCGCTGCCGGGCTCGGCCCGGACACGGCGCTGCCGTCGCTGTTCCGCGGCGGACGCGCGGCCCGCATCCTCGACGGCCCGGACGAGCTGCACATCACCTCGGTGGCCCGCCGCGTGCTGCGCGGCTACGGCCGGGCCCACGGGGCCGCTACACGCGGGTGATGTCGACGAGGTCGCCCAGTGCGGCCAGTCCGAGGGCCAGGAAGAAGTCGCCCCAGATGAGTTCGTGACGCACCGCCAGGCCCTTGGCGGCGTCGTAGCAGCCGTCCAGCAGCATTCCCGGCGGCCGGCCCGGACCCGCTTCGCTGAGGTGGGCCCCGGTCAGTCGGCTCAGGATCGCCACGGCCCGCCGCGCACACACCTCGGCCCGGGGTGCCCGTGCGCGCGACAGCTTGAGCAGCGCGACGGCGGTGATCGCCGCGGCCGAGGTGTCGACGGGCCCCCGCGGCCGGGACGCCTCGTTGGGCGGGACGAGCGGCCCGGTCAGTGCCCGCGCCTGTACCAGCAACTGCTCCGCGGCGAGGGCGAGCCGCTCCGGCCGGTGGCGGGCGATCTCCGGCCGGAGCAGTGCGTCGGCCACGGCCAGGAGCAGCCACGCCTCTCCGCGGCTCCACCCCGGTGCCGGATCCGCACAGGGGGACCAGCCCGCTGCCGGGTCGAACGTCCAGGCGGGCCGCGGCCGGCGGCCGCTTCCCGCGCCCTCCGGGCCGAGGGCGAGGTCGAGGTGCCGGTGGAGGTGGGCCGCGGCCACGACGGCCCCTTCGGGTCCGGCCGCGGCCAGGAGGGGCACCAGCCCCGGTACGGCGTCCGCGCGGGCCAGGAGGCGGGGGCCGCCGAGCGCCGCGCCCCAGGGCACGATCCCCGCCCCGGGGTCGTAGGAGTCCAGACAGGCGCGGGCCGCCCTCGCCCGGAGCGCGACGGCTTCGGGTGTGCCCAGGGCCGGCGCCGTCCCGTACCAGAAGATCAGTCCCCGGGTGGCGGTGTCGGATTCCGCCCACGGAGCGAGTCGGGCGGTGCAGTCCGCGGCGGCCCGCCGGTGTGCCCCGTCCCCCGTGTACCGGGCCCGCAACCACAGCAGTCCGGCCCAGAAGCCGCCGGTCCACGAGCCTCGGCCGGTCGTCTTCCACCGCCCGTCGACCGGGTCCGCGTACAGCGGGAAGCGGGCGCCCGCCTCGGCCTCGGTCACCGTCACCCGGCCGATGACGGCCGCGAGCGCCCGTCCGGCCCGGTCGCCGGGGGTCATGCCTCCTTCCCCGTCCGCGCGCGCCGGTCCCGTACGGCCCAGAGGAACGCCACCGCTCCCGCCGCGGCGAACTCCACCGCGACCAGCAGCCAGCCGGACCCGTACCGCCCGCTCTGCGCGAGGAAGCCGAACAGCGGCGGGCCCATGGCAAATCCGGCGAAGAACCCGGCCGCGACGAGCGCCGATTCCTGGCCGGCCCGGCCCGGAGCGGCGCGCTGCACGACCAGCACCATCGAGACGGCGTTGCCGGAGACGGCGAACACTCCGACGGCGACGGCGCCGGCCCATACCAGCGGACGGGCGAGCGACCCGCCGGCCAGGAGAGCCGCGGCGCCCACGGCACCGCAGGCCAGCAGACCCGGCAGCCACTCGGCCCGTCCCGGGCGGGCGGCCTTCGACCACCCGACCCGGCCGAGTACGCCCGCGACGCCGAGGACGGCGACCAGGCCACCGGCCGGGGTGGGGCCCATCCCCAGGCCGCGCACCCCGTACAGGGCGAGATAGGTGTTGACGGAAGCGATCCCGGCTCCCAGGAACAGCGAGAATCCCGCCAGCCAGGCCACCATCCCCCTCGGTACGTACGACGTGCGAACGGGCGGGGCCGGCGGGACGGGCGGGTCGGCGGGCAGCGCACGCAGCGCCCACGCCCCGGCGAGCAAGGCCGCCCCGGAGGCCGTCCACACCGCGCCCCGCCAGCCGAGGCCGCCGGCGAGGGCGGCGAGCGGCAGCCCGGCGGCGAACGCGCCCAGCTGGACACCGGACTGCTTGAGGCCGGTCACCGCACCCCGCCGGGCCGACGGGACGGCGGCCAGGATCGCCTTGTTGGTCGCGGGGTTGGCCAGGGCCTGCGGTATTCCGCCCAGCGCGACCGCGCCCAGCAGCAGGCCCGCGCCGGGGGCGGCGCCGATCAGGGCGAGGGCCACCGCGGAGAGGACGAGCAGGAGCACGAGCGAGCGCCGGGGCCCGACGCGGTCCACCATCCGGCCGCCGGCCGGGGACAACACGGCGGCCGTCCCGAAGCCGACCGTGGTCGCCAGTCCCAACACCGCCGGGGAGATGCCCGGTTCCTCCACCAGGCGGGGCCCCAGCGCACCGAGCAGGAACAGTTGCAGCATCGAGAACGCCATGGCGCAGGTCAGCAGCGCGGTCAGGTGGCGAGCCTGCCCGTCCCGCGTGCCCGGCGCCCGGGCGGTGGCTGCCCTCGTCCCCTCCGCCGCCACAGAAATCCCCGTTCCCCGATGTTGAACTTCACGACCGACCGGGAAGGCAGTCGGACGGGCCGGCACCACGGTTCCCGCTCCCTTCTGTGCCCTGCGCCACACCGGACGAGGGGAGTTCGAGGCGCGCCGCAGGTGTGCTCGGGAACTTGTCAGGAAGTGCGCACCCCCCTGCGGAGCCCGGAAGGCCGGTGCGAGGATGAACCCGCCATGACGCCAGGTCACTGTTTACGAGCGGGACGGGCTGCGATGTTCGCAGCCGTCTGCGTGCTGCTCTCGACCGTCGGCCACGTGCTCATGTCCGGTACGGCCGTGCCCTGGTGGGCGATGTCCGCCGCGTTCGTGGGCACGGCGGCCGCGGCCTGGTCCCTCGCGGGCCGTGAACGGGGGCCGCTCGCCGTCATCGCGGCGACCGTGGCCGTCCAGGCCGCGCTCCACTCGGGCTTCTCCCTGGCCCAGTCGGTCCTGCACCCTTCCCTGCCGTCCGGCACCTCGTTCGCCCGCCAATGGGCCGCCTACCTGATGTGCGGGGAAGGCACGGCGTCGGCCCCGTCCGCCCGGGACGCCCTGAAGGTCGTGAGCGATGCGGGGCTCGGCGGTCTCGTGTCCCAACCTCCGCCGGGCGCCGCCCTCCAGGGGGCCGCCGCCCACGGCATGCACGACATGCTCGGGATGCACGGGATGCATGACATGCCCGGGATGCATGACATGCCGGGCATGGCCGGCGCCGCCTCCGCGGCCACCGGCGCCCTCATGGGTGGTCACGCCATGGCCGGCATGTCACCGGCCGGAATGCTCGCCGCCCACCTGCTGGCCGCGCTGCTCTGCGGCCTGTGGCTGGCCCACGGGGAGAAGGGCGCCTTCCGCGTCCTGCGCGCCGTCGCAGGCCGGCTCTGGACGCCGCTGCGCCTGCTCATCGGCGTCGCCCCGGCCGCGGTCCCGCCGCGCGTGCGCGTACGCCGGGTACGGCGCGCACGCGCGCTCCCGCAGTTGTTCCTCGTCCACGCCATCACCTCACGGGGTCCGCCGGCGGGAACCGCTGTCCTGTGACAGCCGGTTCCCCGAGCGTGCGCTGACGGTTCTTCTCCTGTCCGTCGCCCCTCGGGCATCGGCCATGCCCTCCGGCCGGCCGTACTCCCTTCACCGGCCCCGCCGCGCGCGGTGCCGGACACCTTGCCCCTAAGGACCTGTGGCGATGACTCCTGCCCTGCCCCTGCCCACCCGGCCCCGTCCCGTCCGCGAAAGGGCGGCCCGGCACACGCCGGACTCCGATGCGGCGGTGACCCGACTCGCCCTCGCCGCGCGCGACGGCGACCCCGCGAAGGCCGACCGGTTCGTCCGGGCCCTGCACCGCGATGTATGGCGGTACGTGGCGTACCTCAGCTCGGATCCCCAGGCGGCCGAAGACCTCACCCAGGACGTGTTCCTGCGGGCACTCGCCGCGCTGCCCCGGTTCGAGGGCCGCTCCTCCGCCCGCACCTGGCTCCTGTCCATCGCCCGGCGCACCGTCGTCGACAGCGTGCGCCATGCCGCCGCCCGCCCCCGGCTGTCGGACCGCGACGACTGGCAGAGCGCCGCCGAACAGAGCCAGCCCCACGGCCTTCCCGGTTTCGAGGTCGGCGTCGCCCTCGCGGAGCTCCTGGCCGCGATCCCCGCCGAGCGCCGCGAGGCCTTCGTCCTCACCCAGCTGCTCGGCCTGCCCTACGCCGAGGCCGCGCTCGCCGTCGGGTGCCCCATCGGTACGGTCCGCTCCCGCGTGGCCCGCGCGCGCACCATGCTCATCGCTCTGCTGACCGACGCCGAACCGCCCGCGGCCACCCCGGCCCGCCTCCCTTCGTACGACGACCGGGGCTCCGGAGCGTCCGCCTCGTCCGTGGCCCTGGCATCGCTGGTCTGATCGCCGGGACGTCCGCGCGGGAGCGCGGGCGACGCGAAAGGGGGGTGCGGCGGACACCACTCCGCCGCACCCCCCTTCCACCACCCGCTGCCGGGCCCCTCAGCCCGGCGGCAGCACCGGGTCCCTCAGCGGTCCCGGTCGTACGCGTGGAACCCCCGGCCCGTCTTCCGGCCCAGCAGCCCTGCCTGCACCATCCGCATCAGCAGCGGCGGCGGGGCGTAGAGGGGTTCCTTGAACTCGTCGTAGAGCGACTCGGCGATGGCGGCGACCGTGTCGAGGCCGATGAGGTCGGCCAGCCTCAACGGGCCCATGGGGTGGGCGCAGCCCAGCTCCATGCCGGCGTCGATGTCGGCGGCGGTGGCGAAACCCGACTCGGCCATCCGGACGGCGGAGAGCAGGTACGGGACGAGGAGGGCGTTGACGACGAAGCCGGCCCGGTCCTGCGAGCGGATCACCGTCTTGCCCAGGACCTCGCGGGCGAACCTCTCCACCGTTTCCACCGTCTCCCGGGAGGTGTGCAGCGAGGGGACGACCTCCACCAGGGGCAGGACGGGCACCGGGTTGAAGAAGTGCAGTCCCACCATGCGGTCGGCGCGTCCTGTGGCCATCCCCAGGCGCATGACGGGCAGGGAGGAGGTGTTGGTGGCGAGGATCGCCCCGGGATCGGCGAGGATCTTGTCGAGGGCCGCGAAGGTCTCGGTCTTGACGTCGGCGTTCTCGGGGACGGCCTCGATGACCAGCTGCCGGTCGGCGAGGTCGTCGAGTTCGCCGGTGAAGACGAGCCGGGTGAGGGCGTCCTCGGCGGAGATCCGGTCGAGCTTGCCCCGCTGGACGGCGCGTTCGAGCGAGACGGCGACCCGTTCACGGGCCGCCCGGGCGGCGGTGGCGTCGGCTTCGCGGACGACCGTGTCCAGACCGGCGCGGGCGCAGACCTCGGCGATCCCGGCACCCATCCGGCCGCCGCCGACGATCCCGACCCTGCGGAGGGCGGCGCTCACGACCGTACCTCCGGGATGCGCACGAGGTGACGGGTGTAGGCGTCGGGGGTGAAGAAGAGCGGGAGTCCGGTGGCGAGCGCGGTGCGCTCGAACAGCCCCCGTACCTCGTCGAGGGCGGCCCAGGGGTGTGTGGCGCCGAGGTCGGCGAGCTCCTCGTCGAGCACCCGTTGCACCGTGTCGCGGTCCAGTACCCCGTGGCGCAGCCACTGCCAGATCTGGACCCGGGCGATCTCGGCGGTGGCGGCGTCCTCCATCAGCCCGTCGAGGGCCACGGCGCCCCGGCCGCGCAGCCAGGCCTCGAAGTACCGCAGCGCGACGGCGATGTCGGTGCGTACGCCGTGTTCGGTGGGCGGGCCGCTGATCCGCCGTACGGAGAGCAGGTCCGCGGCCTCCACCCGTACGTCCTCGCGGGTGCGGTCGAGCTGGTGCGGGCGCCCGCCCAGGACCCCGTCGAAGACCTCGCGGCAGACGGGCACCAGGGCGGGGTGCGCGACCCGGGAGCCGTCGAAGCCGTCCAGTGCCTCGCGCTCCTTGTCGAGGCGCACCTCGGCGAGGGCCGCACGGTTCGCCTCCGGGTCCTTGCCGGGGACGTGGGCGGACATTCCGCCGATGGCGTGGGCGCCGCGCTTGTGGCAGGTGCGGACGAGCAGCTCGGTGAAGGCCCGCATGAACGGTGCGGTCATGGTGACCCGGGCCCGGTCCGGGAGTTGGAAGTCGGTGCGGTGCCCGAAGGTCTTGATCAGGCTGAACAGGTAGTCCCGGCGGCCCGCGTTCAGACCGGCGCAGTGGTCGCGGAGCTCGTAGAGGATCTCCTCCATCTCGAAGGCGGCCGTGACCGTCTCGATGAGGACGGTGGCCCGGACCGTGCCGTGGGGAATGCCGAGCAGGTCCTGGGCGAAGACGAAGATGTCGTTCCAGAGCCGCGCCTCGTAGCGGTTCTCCAGCTTGGGGAGGTAGAAGTACGGGCCGTGTCCGGCGTCGATCCGCCGCTGCGCGCAGTGGAAGAAGTACAGGCCGAAGTCGACCAGTGGGGCGGGCACGGGCCGGCCGTCGAAATCCAGGTGCTCTTCCGTCAGGTGCCAGCCTCGGGGCCGCACCACGATGGCGGGCAGGTTCTCGCCGAGGCGGTACCGCCTGCCCTCGGAGGTGGTGAAGTCGATCCGGCCCCGGCAGGCGTCGAGGAGGTTCAGCTGGCCGCCGATGATGTTGTCCCAGGTGGGCGCGGTGGCGTCCTCGAAGTCCGCCATCCACACCTGCGCACCGGAGTTGAGGGCGCTGACGGTCATGCGCCGCTCGGGCGGTCCGGTGATCTCCACCCGGCGGTCCTCAAGGCCGGGGGCCGGCGGGGCGACCCGCCAGGTCAGGTCGCCGCGGACGGCAGCGGTGGCCACGGGAAAGCCGAGCGGGGATCCGGAGGCCAGGCGGACGGCCTGCCGGCGGCGCTCCTTGAGCAGCTCCTGCCGGCGGTCGCCGAAGGCCTCGGCGAGTGCGGAGAGGAAGTCCAGGGCCGCGGGGGTGAGCATCTCGTCGTGGCGGTCGCCCGGGGCCGCGAGGACGCGCACGGCGCGGGCAGGGGCACTGGTGGTCATCGGGGGGGTACTCCTGGGCTGTGAGAGGAGACGGGGGCGGGGAGGAACCGCCCGGCCCCCGCGCGGCCGGAACGCGTACGGGGGCCGGGGCGCGCACGGGGCCGGGCCCGACCGGCTCAGTGGAACTGCTCCTCCTCGGTGGAGCCGGTGAGCGCGGTGGTGGAGGAGGCGGGGTTGACCGCGGTGGAGACCAGGTCGAAGTAGCCGGTGCCGACCTCGCGCTGGTGCCTGACGGCGGTGAAGCCCTGCTGCTGGGCGGCGAACTCGCGCTCCTGGAGGTCGACGTAGGCCGTCATGCCGTGCTCGGCGTAGCCGCGGGCGAGGTCGAACATGCCGTGGTTGAGGGAGTGGAAGCCCGCGAGCGTGATGAACTGGAACTTGTAGCCCATGGCGCCCAGTTCCCGCTGGAACTTGGCGATCTGGTCATCGTCCAGCGCCGCCTTCCAGTTGAAGGACGGTGAGCAGTTGTACGCCAGCATCCGGTCCGGGTACTGCGCGTGGATCGCCTCGGCGAACTCGCGGGCCTGCGCGAGGTCGGGGGTGCCGGTCTCGACCCAGATGAGGTCGGCGTACGGGGCGTAGGCCAGGCCGCGGGCGATGACGGGGGCCATCCCGTTCCGCACCCGGTAGAAGCCCTCGGCGGTGCGCTCACCGGTGGCGAACCGCGCGTCGCGCTCGTCGACGTCGCTGGTCAGCAAGTTGGCCGCGAGCGCATCCGTACGGGCGATGATCAGCGTCGGCGTGTCGGCGATGTCGGCGGCGAGGCGGGCGGCGTTGAGGGTGCGGATGTGCTGGGAGGTCGGGACCAGGACCTTGCCGCCGAGGTGGCCGCACTTCTTCTCAGAGGCCAGCTGGTCCTCGTAGTGGATGCCCGCCGCGCCCGCCGCGATCATCGCCTTGGTCAGCTCGAAGGCGTTGAGCGGGCCGCCGAAGCCGGCCTCGGCGTCGGCGACGACCGGGGCCAGCCAGTCGGTGGTGTCGCCGGCCTCCTCGGCCGTGGCGATCTGGTCCGCGCGCAGCAGCGCGTTGTTGATCCGGCGCACCACCTGGGGAACGGAGTTGACCGGGTACAGGGACTGGTCGGGGTAGGTGTGCCCGGCCTGGTTGGCATCGGCCGCCACCTGCCATCCGGACAGGTAGATGGCCTGCAGGCCGGCACGCACCTGCTGGACGGCCTGACCACCGGTCAGGGCGCCGAGCGCGTGGACGTAGTCGAGATCGTGCAGCCGGCGCCACAGCCGTTCGGCGCCGCGTCGTGCCAGGGTGTGCTCCTCGCGGACGCTCCCGGACAACCGGATCACGTCCCGCGCCGAGTACGTGCGCTGGACGCCCGCCCACCTCGGGTCCGTGGCCCACCGCTGCTCCAGCCGCTCGGCCGCCGCCGCCGTCGTGTTCGTGTCTGCCATGACCGTCACCGTCTCCCTGAGTCGCTTCGCCTGCCAACGCACCCGCCCCTCACGGCGAGTCGATGGCACTCTGTGCCGTTGTCTGGGGTCGCATCCGCCGAGCCCGAGGGCGGAACTGAGCAATGCCGCAGGTCAGCCGAGGCCGAACTGCCGGGATCTCCGACGTCGGGGCACGGGTCGCACCCGGAGTGTCCGCCTCGGCTGCCGGGGTCCGGCGGCCGCAGGACAGACTCTGGCAGCGGCACGCAGTGCCATCAATCAGGGACGGCTGCCAATTTCTGCGAATCTTCCGCGGCGGATTTGCCAAGGTTGCGAAGGGTCGGCAACGGCAGAAGCGTGCGTACTCTGAACCCGGGGCGGGGCCGAGGGGGTCGGGGTGGGCAAGACGTACGCGGGAGCGCGGCTGCGGCGGCTGCGCGAGGAACGCCGGATGAGCCAGGCGGACCTGGCACGCGTACTGGCCATCTCGCCGAGCTACCTGAACCAGATGGAGCACGACTCCCGGCCCCTCACCGTGCCCGTCCTGCTGCGGCTCACCGAGGCCTTCGGCGTGGACCCGGGTTTCTTCTCGGAGCGCGACACCGGCCGCCTCGTCGCCGATCTGCGAGAGGCCCTGGCCAACGAGGTCGCCGAGGCCCGCGTCTCCCCCTCCGACCTGGCCGAACTCGCCACCCGGATGCCCGCCGTCGCCTCCGTCCTGCTGGACCTCGGCCGACGCGCCCAGCTCCTGACCGAGCGGCTCGCGGACACCGCGGACGGACGCGGCGGCGGCCCGGCCACGCCGCGCTCACCACACGAGGAGATCCGCGAGTTCTTCTACCGCCGCCGGAACTACCTGCACGACACCGACCTCGCCGCCGAGGACCTCGCCCAGGAGGTCGGCATCCGCACCGGTGAGGTCGTCAGGGCGCTTTCGAGCCGCCTCGGCGACCGTCACGGGATCCGCTTCGCGTCCGACGCCGACCGCCCCGGGGCCCGCCCCGCCTCCGACGCCGACCACCTCCACCGCTTCGACGCCCGCACGCGCGTCCTGCACCTGTCCGGCCGGCTCCGGCCCGGCCAGCAGGCGTTCCGGATGGCCACGCAGCTCGCCCTGCTGGAGTACGGCGGCGAGCTGGACCGGCTGGCCACCGAGGACTTCGAGCCCGGCTCCCCCGCCCACGCCCTGGCCCGGATCGGCATCGCCAACTACTTCGCCGCCGCCCTGGTCCTGCCGTACCGCGCCTTCCACGCCGCCGCCGAGGAATTCCGCTACGACATCGAACGCCTCACCGACCACTTCGGCATCGGCTACGAGACCGTCTGCCACCGCCTGAGCACCCTGCAGCGCGCCAGGCTGCGCGGGGTGCCGTTCTCCTTCGTCCGCGTGGACCGGGCCGGGAACATGTCCAAGCGGCAGTCCGCCACAGGGTTCCACTTCTCCCGGGCCGGCGGCACCTGCCCGCTGTGGAACGTCTACGAGGCGTTCGCCGTCCCCGGCCGCGTCCACGTACAGATCGCCGCCATGCCCGACGGACAGCGCCACCTGTGGACCGCACGCACCGTCACCCGCCACCGCGGCGGCTGGGGCGAGCCCGGCAAGACCTTCGCCATCGGCCTCGGCTGCGAGATCCGCCACGCGTCACGGCTCGTCTACTCCGACGGCCTCGACCTGGACAACGCCTCGGCCGCCACTCCCATCGGCATGGGCTGCCGACTGTGCGAACGACTCGACTGCCCGCAGCGCGCCGTCCCGCCCCTGGGCCGCACGCTCGCGGTCGACGAGAACAGCAGCACCTTCATCCCCTACCCCGTGGCCCGCGACCGGGAGTGACTCCAGGGCGTGCTGCTGCGCTTCCTCCAACTGGTCGAGGGCGAACGGGACGGCCCGGCCCGGCTGTTGCCCGCCGTGCACGGCAAGCGCGCCCAGTGCTCCGGCGGGGCCGAGAACCACATGATCGTGATGCCCTGCGCGGACCTGGGCCGGGCCGTCGACGCCCTGACCTCGCCCGGACGCCGGGTGGGGCGCCGCGCCGTCGCTCGCGCCGGTCATCCCTGTGATCAGGAACTCATCCCCTTGGCCGGACCGGCCGCAGGCGGTAGCGTCACGCCGACATCTGCACATAGCGACGACGGCGAGACGGAAGTCCGGTGTGAATCCGGCATGGTCGCGCCACTGTGTGCTGCGTCCGCACTCCCCCCGGGGGGTGCCGGCCGCGGCGAGTCAGACCCTCGGACCGTCGTTCCGCACCACCACATGGGACGCGTTGTTCCCCGAGGAGGTTCCACCATGGCCGAGGCCGTCGCTTCCGCTGCCATACCCGCCCCCGCCCTCTCCCCGTCGGCTCCGCTGCCCGTCAAGGCCGTGCTGCCCTGGGCGCTGTTCGTCGGTCTCCTGATGCTCGTGGCCCTGTACTTCGTCGGCGCGGAGCAGGGTGCCACCGCCGTGTTCTCCGGCGAGGGCGTGCACGAGTGGGTGCACGACGGCCGCCACCTGCTCGGCTTCCCCTGCCACTGAGAGGCATTCGCACCATGTACGCCTCCACTGTCAGAGGTCTGCTGGTCCGCGGCATGCTCGCGGGCCTGATCGCCGGGCTGTTCGCCTTCGCCGTCGCCTACGTGGTCGGTGAGCCCCCGGTCCGCGGCTCCATCGCCGTCGAAGAGGCCACGGCCGCCAAGGAAGCCGCCCCCGCGGCCGGTCACGCCGGTCACGGCGGCGGCGACGATGCCCCGGCCGCTGCCGGGGAAGAGGAAGAACTCGTCAGCCGGCCCGTGCAGTCCACCGTCGGTCTCGCCACCGGTGTGCTGGTCTACGGGGTCGCGCTCGGCGGCATCGCCTCCCTCGCCTTCTCCTTCGCCCTCAACCGCGTCGGGCGCTTCAGCCCCCGGGCAACGGCCGCGCTCACTGCCGCGGGCGCCTTCACACTGGTCTACCTCGTGCCGTTCCTGAAGTACCCGGCCAGCCCTCCGGCCGTCGGCAACCCGGACACCATCGGGCAGCGCACCACGCTGTTCTTCCTGATGATCCTGCTCAGCGTCCTGCTCGGCGTGGGCGCGATCATCCTGGGGCGGCGGCTGGCACCGCGCCTGGGCAACTGGAACGCGACGCTGGCGGCGGGCGGCGGCTTCGTCGTCGCCACGGCGCTGGCCTTCCTGGTGCTCCCGGACAACACCGACGCCGTGAAGCCCGAGTTCCCCGCGGCCCTGCTGTGGGAGTTCCGGGTCGCGTCGGTGACCGTCCAGGTCGTGATGTGGCTCGTGTTCGGGATCGTCTTCGGCGTCCTCGCCCAGAGGCTCCTGTCCCACCGCACCGATCCCGCCGGTGCCGGGACCACGGCGCCGCAGCCGGCGTCGGCCCTCGGCTGATCGACGTACCGTACGCACCCACCCCAGAGCCCTGCCGCCCCGGATGTCCGGGGCGGCAGGGCTCTGGGTCTTCCGGCGCCGCGGCGTCGAGCGGTGCGTGCGGCAGGCGTCACCGTCCGCCGTCCCCCTCCTCCTCGCGCTCGCGGGCGCGCTCGCGGGCGACCGTGGGCAGGCTGTCGGTGTCCGGCGCGGTCCTCGCGACCATCTCGGCCAGTCGCCCGCAAGCCCGTTCGACCCTTTCCAGGGTCTGGTTCCGCTCGGTGACGGCCGCCGAGAGCAGCAGCGCGGTCAGCGCGGCGGCACCGTTGAACGCCTGCAGCGAGACCATGGCGGTGAGCAGGGTCTGGCCCGCGAAGGGGCCCGTCCCATGCGTGGCGGCGTAGATCGCGAAGACGGATGCGGCCAGCGCACAGGGTGCGGCTCCGGCGAGCTGGAAGCGGAAGGCCGCCCAGGTCAGCAGGGGGAAGGCGAGGAAGATCAGAGGTGTGGGGGAGGCTTCGAGGAGGCCGACGGCGATCGTGGCGGCCACGAGCAGCGATGCCTCCGCCCACCGCGGTGCCGGCACGCCCCTCGGCCGGCGCGCGGAGCTGAGGACGAGCAGGACCGGTGTGACCAGCAGGACGCCCATCGCGTCGCCGGTCCACCAGACCCACCACGAGGGCCAGAACCCGCCGACGGGCAGAGCGCCGGCCAGGTGCAGGGTACCGATGCCCACGGTCGCGCTGACGAGCATGCCGGCGAACGCGCCGAGGAAGACCAGTGCGAGCGCGTCCCGCAACCGGTTCATCCGGGTGCGGAAGCCGACGAGGCGAAGGAGCGCGTAGGAGGACAGGGAGCCGAGGGTGTTACCCGCCGTGATGGCGAGGACGACGGCGAGCGACGGCCCGGGCGAGATGTTGACCAGGAACGCTCCGAGCGCGATGCCCGGCCAGATCCGGGGGCCGAACAGGAGCAGCCCGGCCAGGGCGATGCCGGTCGGGGGCCACAGCGGTGACACCTGACCGCGTACGAGCTGCTGGAGCAGCCCGAGCTCACCCCCGGCGTAGTACAGCGCGGCGACGGCACCGCTCTTCAGGGCCGTCGCGCCGGCGCTCCTGAGCCTGTGCCGCCACGCGTCGGTCATCGGGAGATCTGTCCCTGCTCTCGTCCCTCGCTGGTCTGTCCATCTTGCACCCCTGCGGGCTCCGCCACGCCGCCGCTCACACGTGTCCCCGATGCCTGCCGGCGGCTTCAGCCCGGGATGCGCAGGGCGAGTACGGCCATGTCGTCGTGCCCGTCACTCGGATGCCCCTCCGCCAGGGCCCGCACGAAGGCCTCCAGGGGCAGGGAGGCGTGCACGGCGGCCAGCTCGGCCAGTGCGTCCAGGCTCTCGTCGATGGGGTGGTCGGGGTGTTCGACGAGGCCGTCGGTGAACAGGACCACCGTGGTGCCGGGGGGCAGCGGGTGGGTGCGGTCCGGGCGGTGCTGCTCGCTGTCGACGTTCAGTGGGAGTCCGGGTTCGGCGAACAGGTAGTACGGCGGGCCACCGGGAGTGATCAGCAGTGGGGGGACGTGGCCCGCGGTGCTCCAGAGCATCCGCCAGCCGCCCCCCGCGGGTTCGATGCGCGCCAGCCCGGTGGTGGTGACCGGGGTGTCGGTGATGGCCTGCAGGGTCCGGTCGAGCTGGGTGAGGACCGCGCTGGGCGGACCGCCCAGTTCGAACAGCAGGGAGCGCAGCATGTTGCGGATGGCGGCCATGGCAGCGGCCGCCTGCAGATCGTGGCCGACCACGTCGCCGATGACGAGCGCCACCGCGCCGTCGGGCAGGGGGATGGCGTCGTACCAGTCCCCGCCGAGGGCGTTGGGTTCGGCGGCGGGCCGGTAGATGGCGGCGGCGGCGAAGGGTCCCAGGTCGGGCAGCGTCGGCAGCAAGAGCCGCTGGAACTGTTCGGAGGAGGCCCGGACCTGTTCGAGGAGGCGGACGTTGTCGATCGCGATGCCGGCGGCGCTGGCGAGGGCGACGACGATGTTCTCGTCGTGGACGTCGAAGGCGCGCCCGTCACCCCGCTCGGAGAGGTAGAGGTCTCCGTAGGTCTCGCCGCGGACGCTGATGGCGACGCCGAGGAGGGTGCTCATCCGTGGGTGGCCGGGCGGGAACCCGACCGAGGACGGATGGGCGGAGATGTCGTCGACCCGCAGCGGTTCGGGGTGGCGGATCAGGTATCCGAGTACGCCCAGACCGCCGGGAAACCCCACGTCGGCCAGGGCCGCGCGTTCCTCCTCGGAGAGGCCGACGGCGATGAACTGCGCCAGACGCTCTCCGGAGTCGTCCAGTACGCCGAGTGCCCCGAAGCGGGCGCCGACCAGCTCCATGGCGGTGGTCACGATGCGGTTCAGCACCGCCGGCAGTTCCACCTCCCGGGTGATGGCCACCACCGCACCCAGCAGGCCCTCGATCCGGGCCCTGGCCGCGGCCAGGGCCCGCAGCCGCTCTTCGATCCGGCCCAGCTCGGCTTCCAGGCGCAGCAACGGGTCGGGTTTGGGCGCCCGCTTCGCCCGCTCCCCCTCCCTGCCGCCCGCCATCACGATCGCCCGGTGGACCGGGACGCGGACGTCCGCTCCCGCTCACCGCACGGGGCGCCGTGCTCCACCGCGGCGGCATGGTTGCGAGCCGGTGCCCGTCCCGCGCCCCCGGGGCCCGCCCGGCGCTCGCGCCGGATCCGGTCATCAAGCCGCTCACGCGATCGGTACACCCACGGACTCCTGACACGACCGTGCAACAGCCCACAGGATGGCCCGCCGACGGCACGTCACCGGGCATTCCGCCGAAAGCGGCATGTCTCATGCGGCCGGAGGGCTTGCGGCCCGCGTCCCGTCCCGTTTCGCCGTCCGGATGATGGACGGGGCTCGCCGCTGGGCGATCTTCCGCCCTAGGGTGGCCGGTGCAGCTGGTTCGCCCCGTCCGCCAGGCGGGATGCGTCGTAAGAGGGAACCCGGTGGGAATCCGGGACTGCCCCGCAGCGGTGAGCGGGAACGACCGCCGTCATACGCACTGGGACCGGACAACGGTCCTGGGAAGCGACGGCCAGTAGGGGCCCGCCGGGAGACCGGCAGGCGTGCCCGCGAGTCCGAAGACCTGCCCGTTGCCCGTACGCGGACGATTCCCGTGCGGAGATCCCGGTGACCTCGTGGGCGGGTCGGCGTACACGACGAGCGGCACGCGCGGTGCATCCCCGCGCCGTGGTCCGCGCGTTCTGCCGTTCCTTCGCGTCCGCGTCCCCTCACCGGGACGTCCAGGACACATCTCGCGAAGGAGAGTTCCGTGACAGCGAAGCCCGCGGCCGCGGCAGCACGAGCCACTGTGTACGGCTACCCCCGTCAGGGTCGGAACCGCGAACTGAAGAAGGCCGTCGAGGGTTACTGGAAGGGCCGCGTCACCGCCGACGCCCTCCGGCGGACCGCCGCCGGCCTCCGCCGCTCCAACTGGCGGCAGCTGGCCGATGCGGGCATCACCGAGGTGCCGACCGGCGACTTCTCGTACTACGACCACGTCCTGGACACCAGCGTCATGGTCGGCGCCGTCCCCGGTCGGCACCGCGCGGCGGTCGCCGAAGACGCCCTCGACGGCTACTTCGCGATGGCCCGCGGCACCCAGGACGTCGCCCCGCTGGAGATGACCAAGTGGTTCGACACGAACTACCACTACCTGGTCCCCGAACTCGGCCCCGACACCGTCTTCACGGCCGACTCCACGAAGCAGGTCGCCGAGCTGAAGGAGGCCCTCGCGCTCGGGCACACGGCCCGCCCCGTCCTCGTCGGACCCCTCACCTACCTCCTGCTGGCCAAGCCCGCCCCGGGCGTGGCCGCCGGCTTCCGGCCGATCACCCTCCTCGACCGGCTGCTGCCCGTCTACGCCCGGGTCCTCGCCGATCTGCGCGCCGCCGGCGCCGAGTGGGTCCAGCTGGACGAACCGGCCCTGGTCCAGGACCGCACCCCGGCCGACCTGGACGCCGCCGCCCGCGCCTACCGCGAGCTGGGGGCGGCCACCGACCGTCCGAAGCTGCTGGTCGCCTCGTACTTCGGCCGGCTCGGCAGCGCCCTCCGGGTGCTCGCCGCCGCCCCCGTCGAGGGGCTGGCGCTGGACTTCACCGACGCCGGCGCCGCGAACCTCGCCGACCTCGCGGCCGTAGGCGGGCTGCCCGGCAAGCGGCTCGTCGCGGGCGTGGTCAACGGCCGCAACATCTGGATCAACGACTACCGGAAGTCCCTGGCCACCCTCGGAACCCTGCTCGGCCTCGCCGACCGGGTCGACGTCGCCGCCTCCTGTTCCCTCCTCCACGTCCCGCTGGACGCCGCGGCCGAGCGTGACATCGACCCGCAGATCCGTCGCTGGCTCGCCGTCGCCCGCCAGAAGACCACCGAGATCACCACCCTCGCCCGCGGCCTCGCCCAGGGCACCGGCACGATCGCCGCCGAACTCGCCGCGAACCGGGCCGACCTGGCTTCCCGCGCGGGCTCCGCCCTCACCCATGACCCCGCGGTCCGGGCCCGGACCGCCGCGATCGGCGAAGCCGACGCGCGCCGGGCGCAGCCCTACGCGCGGCGCACCGCCGCCCAGCGCGCCCACCTGGGCCTGCCGCTCCTGCCGACGACCACCATCGGCTCGTTCCCGCAGACCGACGAGCTGCGCCTCGCCCGCGCCGACCTGCGGGCCGGCCGGATCGACACGGCCGGCTACGAGGAACGGATCAAGGACGAGATCCGCGAGGTCCTCTCCTTCCAGGAGAAGGCCGGGATCGACGTCCTGGTGCACGGCGAACCCGAACGCAATGACATGGTCCAGTACTTCGCGGAGCAGCTCACCGGCTACGTCGCCACCCGGTACGGCTGGGTGCAGTCCTACGGCACCCGCTACGTCCGCCCGCCGGTCCTGGCCGGGGACGTCTCCCGCCCCGAGCCGATGACCGTGCGCTGGACCTCGTACGCCCAGTCGCAGACGGCCAAGCCGGTCAAGGGCATGCTGACCGGCCCGGTCACCATGCTCGCCTGGTCCTTCGTACGCGACGACCAGCCCCTCGGGGACACCGCCCGCCAGGTGGCACTCGCCCTGCGGGACGAGGTGGGCGACCTGGAGGCGGCGGGCACTTCGGTCATCCAGGTCGACGAGCCGGCCCTGCGCGAGACCCTCCCGCTGCGGGCCGCCGACCACGCGGAGTACCTCGACTGGGCCACCGAGTCCTTCCGGCTCACGACCAGCGGTGTCCGGCCGGACACCCAGATCCACACGCACATGTGCTACGCGGAGTTCGGTGACATCGTCCGGGCCATCGACGACCTCGACGCCGACGTCATCAGCCTGGAGGCCGCCCGTTCCCACATGCGGGTCGCCGACGAGCTGGCCGGGCACGGCTACCCCCGCGAGGCCGGTCCCGGCGTCTGGGACATCCACTCCCCGCGCGTTCCCGGCGCCGAGGAGGCGGCCGCGCTGCTCCGCAAGGGACTCGCGGCCATCCCGGCCGAACGGCTCTGGGTCAACCCCGACTGCGGCCTGAAGACCCGCGGCTGGCCCGAAACCCGTGCCTCCCTGGAGAACCTCGTCGCGGCCGCGCGCCGGATCCGCGCGGATCTCGCGACCGAGGAATCCTGATCCGGCAGGGCCGGGTCGGACACCCGACGGGTGTCCGACCCGGCCCGACCCCACGCTCAGGGAGGGTCGGGCCTTGACCAGCGGAAACGTCTCCGCTGCCGCCGGCGGCCCATGCCCTATTCTTCTTGCAAGCTCTATGCAATAACTCGCTAATTGCAAGAAGAGGGGTTCTGTGGTGGGCTCTCCGGTGGTGCTCGGGATCGAGTCGTCGTGTGACGAGACGGGCGCGGGGATCGTGCGTGACGGCGAACTGCTCGCGCACGTGGTGGCGTCGAGCATGGACGAGCACGTCCGCTTCGGTGGCGTCGTGCCCGAGATCGCCGCCCGCGCGCACCTGCACTCCTTCGGCCCGGTCGTCCGGCAGGCCCTCGACCGGGCCGGACTGCGGATGGGCCAGATCGACGCGGTGGCCGTCACCACGGGACCCGGGCTGTCGGGCGCGCTGCAGGTGGGGCTGGCCGGGGCGAAGGCGCTGGCGTACGCGGCCGGGGTGCCGCTGTACGGCGTCCATCACCTGGCGGGACACGTCGCCGCCGACACCCTGGAGCACGGCCCGATGCCCGACCCGTGCGTGGTGCTGATCGTCTCCGGCGGCCACACCTCGCTGCTGCTCGTGCGGGACCTCGTACGCGAGCCGATCCTGCATCTCGGGGACACCCTCGACGACGCGGCCGGCGAGTGCTTCGACAAGGTCGCCCGGATCCTGGGCCTGCCGTATCCGGGCGGGCCGGCCATCGACCGGGCCGCCCGCGACGGCGACCCGAGGGCTGTGGCCTTCCCGCGCCCGCTGACCCGGCCCGGGGACGACCCGCACGCGTTCTCCTTCTCCGGCCTGAAGACGGCCGCGGCCCGCTGGGCCGAGAGCCACCGCCGGCGCGGGGAGGAGCCGCCGGTCGCCGACGGAGCCGCCGCGCTGCAGGAGGCGGTCGCGGACGTGCTGACCCGCAAGGCCCTCGCGGCCTGCCGCGCGTACGACGTGAAGACGCTGGTCGTGGTCGGCGGCGTCGCCGCGAACTCGCGGGTCAGGGCCCTGGCGGAACGGCGGTGCGCCTCGGCCGGCATCGAACTGCACGTTCCTCCCCTGACCCTGTGCACGGACAACGGCGCCATGATCGCGGCCGTCGGCGATCTCCTGGTCCGCTCCGGGGCGGAGCCGGCGCCGCTGAACGTGTCCGTCGACCCGTCCGCACCGCTGGAGTACGCCTCCCTGACGCCGCTGCCCGCCCCGCCGGCCGGGCCGAGCACTCTCCCACCGCGCTAGACGGCCGTGGCGTCGAGCCGTTCCGTGAGCGCCCCGTACAGCTCGGGGCGCCGGGTGCGCATGAGGCCGAACTCCAGCCAGTCGCGGCGCTGGTCCAGGTCGAGGTCGGCGACGAGGACGGCCTCGCGGTCCCGCGGGGCGCGCAGCACGATCCGGCCGTACGGGTCGGAGATGAACGAGGAGCCGTAGAAGGTCGACCGGCCCTCGGTCCCGATCCGGTTGGGCACGATCATGAACAGGGCGTTGGCGAGGCCGTTGGCGCTGATGGCGTGCTCCCACATGGGCCGGGTGTCGAAGTCCGGGAGGTCCACCTCGGAGCCGATCGCGGTCGGGTGGACGAGGATCTCGGCGCCGGCCAGGGAGTAGGCGCGGGCCAGCTCGGGGAACCACTCGTCCCAGCAGGTCGGGAACCCGAAGCGGGCCCCCTCGTGCTCGATGACGGGGAAGCCGCCGTCACCGGGGCGGAAGCAGAGGTCCTCGCGGTAGCCGGGGAACGCGGGGATGTGGTTCTTGCGGGTCCGCGCGATCAGCTTCCCGTCGGGGCCGACGCAGACGGCGGTGTTGTAGCCCAGCCCGCCGTCCTCGGCGCGCTCGTACAGGGAAGCGTGGACGGTGATGCCCAGCCCGGTGGCCAGTTCGGTCGCGAGGCCGGTGGTGGGGCCGGTCTCGACGTCTTCGAGGTGGCGGGCGGCGCCGTCGGCCATCGGGTCGTCCGTGTTGCAGAAGTACGGGCTGCGCGTCAGCTCCGGCAGGCACACGACCGAGGCGCCCTGGGCGGCGGCCAGGCGTACGCCCTCCCTCAGGTGGTCGTCGTGCCGCGCCGGGTCGGCGTGCCAGCGCATCTGGACGAGGCCGACGCGCAGCCGCTCGCGTTCGGCGGGCCGGGTGCGGCCGGGGGAACCGAGCGGGGATCCGTAGGAGGTCAGGAGTGCGAACGCGTTCACGAGCGGACTGCTTTCGAATCGAGGGGCAACGGATTGCTGACTGAAATTCCAGTCAGTCCTCTGGTGCGAAAAAGAGCCCCGTCAGGGGCTTCGGCGACAGGTTCGCCGACGGGTCGGATCAGGTCGGATCGGGTCGGGCCGCAGCGCGGCACAGCGGGCGGGCCGGACATGCCTTACCGGAACGTTCCGGCATACGGCGTGCCATGAATGTAGACCCTGCCGGAACGTTCCGGCAAGGCCGGACCCGAACGTCTAGAATGCGGAAACGTGATCACCCCGACCCCCCGCACCGTGACGCTGCTCGACGTCGCCCGCGCCGCGGGCGTCTCCAAGAGCACGGTCTCCGACGCCCTCCAAGGCTCCGGCCGGGTCGCGGAAACCACCCGGGACCGGGTCCGCGCGGTCGCCGACGCACTGGGATACCGCCCCAACAGCGCCGCCCAGCGACTGCGCCGCGCCGGCACCGGGGCCATCGGCCTCCACCTGCCCAGGACCGCGACCCGGCTCGACTACTACATGACCCTGGCCTTCGGAGCCGTCGAGCGCGCCCAGGAGGAGGGCCTCGACACCGTCCTGCTGGCCCCGGCCGGCGGCGGCGCCGGCCGCCTGGCCTCGCGCGTCGACGGCCTGCTCGTCATCGACCCCGAGAGCGACGACACCGCCGTCCCGGGGCTGCTCGAAGCGGGTGTCCCCGTCGTCACCGGCGAGCGCTACCTGGGCCCCTCCCCCACTCCCACCGGCGCCGTCGTCTGCGACAACGCCGCCTCCCTCACCGCCCTCCTCGACCACGTGCGCGACCGCGGCGCCCGCCGCCCGACCCTCCTGGCCCCCGGAGGCACGTCCGCCTGGGCCGAAGCGCTACGGGCGACCGCCGCCTCGTGGGGTACCGCACACGGCACCGAAGTCGTCCTTCACACCGTGCCGTTCGCCGCCACCCCCACCGACACCGAGGCGGCCACCCTCGACCTCCTCCGCACCGACCCCTCGATCGACGCCGTCATCTGCGCCCCCGACGGCGCGGCCCCCGGAGTCCTGCGGGCCGCGTCAGCCCTCGGCCGCGGTGTGGGGGCCGACCTCCTGGTCGCGTCCTGCGTCGACGGACCCGCGCCGCGCAACGTCAACCCGCCCCTCACCGCCGTGGACCTCCGCCCGGCCGCGTACGGGCGCGCGTGCGCGGAACTCCTCTGCGACATCCTCGCCGGACGCACCACCCCCGACACCGTCCGGCGTCATGAATGGGACCTGGTCACCAGGACGTCGACCACCGGCCTCTGAAACGAGGGCCGCGCGGGGCGGCCCGTCCGGCGCCCCGACCGACGGCGGTGAATCGTCATTTAAGATTCAAGTCGGCCGTAGGGCTGTGGCCCGTCACCCCGCGCGGCGGCCGCGGAGCGGTCGGACCCCGCCGGCCGAGGAGAGCCACCCGCGTCAGGGCCCCGGTCCGGACGGGGACCACATGACGCCGATCACCAAGATCCCGGGCATCGCGTGACCGCCGAAGTGTGTCTCGGCGGCGTGCGGCGCCCAGCCCACCCGCCGACGGACAGATGACCCCCAGGGAGAAGTGAGGTATGCCGGTGCTTTGCGTCGGAGGCATGATCGGAATCGGCAAGACCAGTGTCGCCGAACTGCTCGCCAAGGAGCTGGGCAGCGAGGTCTTCTACGAGAGCGTCGAAGACAATCCGATCCTCCCGCTCTTCTACACGGCGAGCCCCGAGGAGATCCAGGCGAACCGGTACCCCTTCCTGCTCCAGCTCTACTTCCTCCAGACGCGGTTCGCCGCGATCAAGGAGGCGTACAAGCAGGGCGACAACGTCCTCGACCGGTCCATCTACGAGGACTGGTACTTCGCCAAGGTCAACCACGACCTGGGCCGGATCAGCTCCCTCGAAATGCGGGTGTACGAGGGGCTGCTCAACGAGATGATGCGCGAGATCGACGGCCTGCCGTACCGCAAGGCACCCGATCTCATGGTGTACCTCAAGGCCGACTTCGAGACGGTGCTGCACCGCATCGGGCTGCGGGGCCGCGATTTCGAACAGGACGAGAGCCTCGTCGACTACTACCGGACGCTGTGGTCGGGCTACGACGACTGGGTGCACAAGCACTACTCGGCCAGCGAGGTCCTCGTCATCGACATGAACCACACGGACGTGGTGCACAACCCCGAGGACGCGGCCCGCGTGGTGCGGGAGGTCAAGGAGGCCCTCGGGCACCGGGACTGAGGGCGCCCGCCCCTGGGGCGGCGCCGTCACCCCGACGCCGGCCTTGCCGCGCCATCGGGCCGAAGCGTGCGCCCGGAGTCTCCGGGCGCACGCTCGTATGGCCGCCACCGATGATCATGCGCACGGTGCCCTTGGCGGTGTCGGCGACATCGGTCGTGGTGGAGACCGGAATCGGGGTGCGGGTATCGTTCGGCAGGGTGCCGCGGACCGGCAGCGAGGACGATCCAGTCGATATCGGTGGCGGCTCGCGCTGACTTCAACTCCCTTTCCAGCCAGCGGCGTTGTGCGCCGCCGGAGTATCCGCGCAGACAGATGTCGCCGGTGTCCACGATCGCCACGTCGTCGTTGGCCAGACTGATGAAACGGACGGCGCCGACGGTGAAGGCGTACCACAGACCACGGGTCTCGGGGTCGGTGGCGGTCGTCGCGCCCGGCAGCGTGAAGTAGGTCTGGTAACCCGTGAGGCCCAGGGGGCCGTTGCCCTTCTCGGTCTCGCCGTTGCCGACGCAGGGCATCCAGGGGCGCAGCCGCGCCGAGCGGCTGTTGCCGATGAACCAGTCGACCCAGGTCGCGACACGGTCCTCGCCGATCGCACCGGCCACACCCGCGTAGCACAGGTCGCCGTTGACCAGGTGCGATCGGCTGCCCTCACGCCTGCGAGGAACACTCTTGAACGAGGTTTCCGGCGGCCACCGCTCCCGATCCGCGCGCTCAGCCGGCTGCGGCGCCGAACCACGAGGACAGGCGCCCGAGGAGTTCCCGCTGGTCCTCGCCGACCCATGCCACGTGGCCGTCGGGCCTCAGCAGTACGGCGGGCACGTCGAGTTCCTCGCCGACGTCGATGACGTGGTCGACCCGGTCCTCCCAGCCGGCGAGCGAGAGGCGGCCGGTCCGGTCGAGCAGAAGACCTCGGCCGGTGTGCATCCGTTCGTAGAGGCGACCGCGCTTCAGTTGCAGGTCGCGCATCCGTCGGCCGAGCAGTTCGTGGCCCTCGCCGAAGTCGTAGCGGACCCCGATGGCGGTGATCTTCTCGATCAGGTGGCGGTTCACCTCCTCGACGTCCATCAGTTCCGCCAGCAGGCGGTGCACCGACTGCGGGCCCGGCTCGGTCGACATCAGCTGGATCTGCGCGCGGGTGTTGTCCAGCACGTCGGCGGCGACCGGGTGCCGTTCGGCGTGGTAGCTGTCGAGCAGTCCTTCCGGGGGCCCGGCCGACGACCACGGCGCCCAGTTTCCAGCCGAGGTTGAAGGCGTCCTGGATGCCGAGGTTGAGTCCCTGCCCGCCGGTCGGCGGGTGGATGTGCGCCGCGTCCCCGGCGAGGAACACCCGGTCGACGCAGTAGCGCTCGGCCTGCCGGGTGGCGTCGCCGAAGCGGGACGGCCAGCGCGGTGAGTGCGCGCCGCACTGCGCCCACCGTCACAGCCGACGAAGAAGCGCGCACGCAGCTCGCTGCCGTCGCCCAGCTCGACGCTCACCCCCCGTTCGTCCGGGCTCAGCCCGACCACCTCGCAGCCGCGCCGGATCTCGGCACCTTACGAGTAGCCGCACGATAATGACGCGATCTTGATCGTGTAGAAGCCCCGCGACTTGAGTGCTGGTATTTGGCGGCCCTGGCCTACAGGATCGGCTCGTGATCAAAACCTCGGTGACTATGCGCGATCTCGTTGTCGGTGACTGCCACGCTGTACATGCCTTCGCCAGCCTGCCGGAGGCTTGCCGATACCAGGCGTGGGGGCCGAACACCGAGGAACAGACGCGGGACTTCGTCCAAGGCGCGGTGGATGCCCGGTTGCAGTCCCCGCAGACGAGATTCGTGTATGCGGCCTGCCTCGACGGTGAACTCGTCGGTATCGGCGAGCTGAAGGTCCGTAGCCTGGCCCACCGCCAGGGCGAGATCTCCTACCTCGTCCATCCTCGGGTGTGGGGGCGAGGCGTGGGCACAGCCATCGGCGGGGAACTTCTCGGCAGAGGGTTTGGGCTGAGAGGACTGCACCGGATCTATGCGACCTGCGATCCTCGCAACGTCGCATCGGCCCGGGTGCTGGGCAAGCTCGGCATGGCCCACGAGGGCCGACACCGGCACACCGCGCGGATCCGGGACGGCTGGCGTGACTCCGAAGTCTTCAGCATCCTCGACCAGGAATGGGTGCACCGGCCCGGGCCTGAATGATCGGGGTATCGGCGGTCAGGCTCCGGCAGCCGCCCTGGTGCCGGAAGGCGAAGAGCCGCGCGGGATCATCTGGAGTGTGAAGTCAAGTTGGGCCCGCGCGGCCTGCTCTGATTCTGCCCTGTGCGGGATCTTCGTGGACCGGGTGCTGGTGACCTTGGTGGTATTGCGCTGGGCGCTGTCACACAGGGTGCTCGCGGCGCGCTGTTCGGAGTCTCGCCCTCCACGATCGGCCGGGCGGTCGCGAGGTGCGCCCGCTGCTGGCCGCTCGCGGCTTCGCGGTGCCGGATCGGCCCGGGATCAGGCTCAGGACCCTCGCGGACGTGTTCGCCTATGCCCAGGCTGAGGGGATCAGCCTGCGGATCGACGGCACCGAGGTGCAGGTACGCCGCCCGCAGGCGGGGCGGCCGGGCCGTAAGGCGTTCGTGTCGGGCAAGAAGAAGCAGAACACCGAAGGCCACGATGATCTGCGACGAGCAGGGCCGGGAGCTGTGGCTCGGGGCGATCCGCCCGGGCCGGATGCACGATGCCACCGCAGTACGCACTGAGGGCATCGAGGAGCAGCTGCGGCTGCACCCGAACGTGAAAGCCGAAGTCGATTCCGGCTGTGCCGGCCTTGCCCGCGACTTCCCCGGCCAGGTCAGCGCCCCGCCGAAGAAACCAGCGGCGGACGCCGGGCCGTCCGAGCGCAACTTCTACGACCACGCGCGCCGCTGCCAATCCCAACGGCGGATCATGGGCGAGCACGCCAACGCAGAGGTCAAGCAGTGGCGGTCGCTGCAACGCTGGACCGGCGAGCGCGACGACCTGCCCGAGGCCATCGCCGCAATCGGCGCCCTGGTCTCCGACCGCAGCGCAAAGCGCCCAACCCGCAGCAGGCCGAGCACGGAACTCGACCTCTTCCGCGCGACGGCCTGCTGATCCACGCCCAAGCCGGACCGCCAGGCCAGCACGTCCCAAGCCCTATCGTGCGGCTACTCGTTACCGAGACCGGCGAAGAACCACCGGCCGTGACATGTCGTAACCGTCATTTGCGATCAATCAGATGTTCGACGCAGGACCAGGCAGAGGAACCCGAAGCTGTCCCGGTACCCGTGCAGCCACTGCGAACGCTGAGCGGCGGCCGTTTCCAGCACCTGTGCGCCGGCCGGATGATCTGGGTGGTCCAGGGCCCATGAGGCCAGCGAGCCCCAGCAGGCCCACTCGTAGGCGTCCAGCTCACCGCGGGTACTGACATGGCCGTGGACGGGGGTCCATCCGTCGGCGACGACGCGGTCCACCGTGGTCGCCAGGTCGTCGAGGTCACCGAACATCTCGACGGCCGCCGGCGAAGGGGCACGCTCCCAGTACGACTCACCGATCAGGACGCGGCCTCCGGGGGCCAGGTGCTTGCGGGCCGCCGCGAGGGTGGGGAGAAGACCACCGAAGGCATGCGTGGCGCCGACGCTGATCACCAAGTCGAACGGCTGTGCAGAGACGAAGTCCACGGCCTCCCGGTGGTGGAGGACCAAGCGCTCGTCGACCCCGAGTCCGCCCGCTGCCCGGCGGGCCTGCGTCAGGGCGACTTCGGAGACGTCGACGCCCTCGGCGTGCAGGTGCGGGCGCGCCGCAAGGGCGCGCAGAAGCCATTCCGCCGTGCCGCATCCGAGGTCGAGCACCCGCTCGTCGCCCCGCGGGAGGCCGCGTTCGAGCAGCCGGCTGACCGAGTCGTCGTCGAGCGGAGATTTTATCGGGTGGCCGGTGTGGGCAATGCCGGAGATCTGTTCGCGGCTCGGCGGTGCGGCACGGGCGGTGTCGGGGAGCAGCTTCGCGGCCACCGCCGTCCCGTCGGTACGGAGCGTGCCGGCCGGGACGGCGGCGGTCGGGTCGGGGGTCTCGGACTTCTTCATCGGACGTTCTCCTCGGGGAGCGGTCGGAAGGAGAGGGGAGCGGTCAGTTGGCGGGCAGGTCGAGTTGGTATTCGTGGGTGCTGCGGTGGAAGCGGAAGCCCAGTCGGCGGTTCACGGCGAGCATGTGCGTGTTGTCCTGTGCGTTGTCGGTCTCGATCTCCCCGATTCCGGGGTGCTCGGCGCGGAGCCTGCGCACCATCTCGGCCTTGACCCACAGCCCGAGCCCGTGGCCGCGGTGAGCGTGCACCACGACGGTGTCGTACTGCAGGGCCCGGTGGGTCTCCCCGGCCCGGATGACGATCTCGGTGTACCCGGCCACCTCCCCGTCGCGGAGCGCGGCGGTCGTCAGCAGCAGGTCACCGCGGTCGGCCAGCACTTCGGCCATGGCGCGGACCCGGTCGGCGGTCCAGGCCTGGCTGCCGTAGTCCATGTCGCCGGTCGGCATGTCGTTCATCGCGTTCTTGGCCGCGGCGAACGCCCCGGCCAGCCCGTCGGGAACCGTGCCGGTCCAGCCGGCCAGCTCGTAGCCGGGGTGCTCGGCGTCGGCACCGGAATCGTCGGCGTGCGCGACGTCGAGAAGCAGGTGGTCCAGTGCCAGTACGCGCCGGAAGCCGCGCGCGGCGCAGAAGGCGCCGCTCGGTCCGTCACCGGGTGCGGCTGCCACCAGGCTGCGACGCTGCTCGGCCCGTGCCGCCTCCACGGCCGTGGCCAGCAGGTGCGAGCCCACTCCCGAGCGCCGTCCGTCCGGGGCGACGTGCAGCTCCAGTTCGGCCAGGTGGCTTTGACCGGGCGAGGTGAACAGCCGCAGCCCGGCCACACCGAGCACCGCGCCGTCGGCCGCGGTGGCCAGCCACAGCAGTCGTCGGTTGTCGCGCCCGGTGACGGTGAGTCGGGCGTGGACCTGCTCGAAGGTGGGCCGGGGCTCCTCGGGCAGATCGCCGGCGAGCGAGGCCGCCACGACCGCGTGCCAGGCGGTGGCGTCTTCGGTCGAGACCTCGGTGAGGGGGACGGCGGTGATCATGTGGGACTCCTCGGTGGGGATGGTTCGCATTCCTTCGGGCGCCGGCTGGGGCCCGGTTCGGGCGGTCTGGCCTTGACGTGTCATCGCCGGGCCGGTTCAGGCGGTCCGGCCCTGACGTGTCATCGCGTACGTTCAGGTCTTCGCGTGCTCCCAGTCGGTGTGGCGCACGAGCGGCCAGTCGATGTCGATGCGCGACGCCGTGGCCAGGTAGTTGGTGAACACGCCGAGCGCCACGTGGGCGATGACCTCGACGACGTGCCCGTCGGAGAGGCCGGCGTGCCGGGCTGCCGCCAGCTGCGCGTCGGAAACGGCTCCGTGGTTCCGGACCACCACGGCGGCCAGGTCGAGGACAGCCGCGGCCCAGGGGTCGTCGGCCTCGCCCCGCCGCGCGCGGGTGGCCTCGGCCGAGGTCAGCCCGGCCACTCTGGTCCCGCGGAACGCATGCACGGACAGGCAGTAGTCGGATCGGTTCTCCTGCGCCACCAGCAACGCGATGCGCTCGCGCACCCCCGCCGACAAGGTCCCCTCCGCGCTCAGGGCGGTAACGACGTCCACGTATCCCTTCAGCACGGCTGGGTTGTTGGCCATCACCTTGGCCAGGTTGGGGACGACTCCCAGGGCCTGGTGCGTGGCGGTGAACAGGGTCGCGGCTTCACCGGTCGCCTTTTCCGGCTCGATGGTGTGGAGTGCTGGCATGCCGGCAACCCTGCCGGTGGATCTTGATACATTCCCGATGCTTCTTCGATGCACGCGCTGGTGACCCCCGGAGTGACGGTATGCGGTTCACGATCCTCGGCCCGGTGGTGACCCTGGCCCCCGGTTCGGAGTCGCCGGGGCTGGCACCCCGTCATCGAGCGGTACTCGCGTACCTTTTGCTGCACGCCGGGGTCGCGATCAGTACGGACCGCCTGATCGACGCGATGTGGGGGCCGCTGCCGCCGGACTCCGCCCGCGCGCAGATCCAGACCACGATCGCCGCGATCCGACGGATGCTGCGCGCTTCGGGAGCCGACCGGATGCTGTCCACCCGGCCGGCCGGGTACGTGATCGCTCCCGAGCCGGGACAACTCGATCTGCACGAGTTCACCAGCCTGATCGCCCAGGCGTCGGCCACCTCTGACGACCCGCGGGACACCGTGGACCGGATTCGTACCGCCTTGGCGCTGTGGCGGGGAGAGCCGCTGGCCGACGTCACCGCCCATTACGTCCAGAGCGCCAGAACACGCCTGAACGGGCAGCGGCTGACCGCCGTCGAGCGCTTGGCCGACCTGGAACTGTCCCTGGGCCGTCACGACGACCTCATCGACGAACTGACCGTCCACGCGGCGGCCAACCCCTTGCGGGAACGTCTGTGCTGCCGGCTGATGCTCGCGCTGCACCGCGCAGGACGCCAATCCGACGCGCTGCACGTGGCCAGGGACTTCCGGGCGGCCCTGGCGGAGGAGCAGGGACTCGACCCCGGCCGCGCGTTCGTCAAGCTCGAACAGGACATCCTGCGGGACGAACCCGCCCTGCAGCCCCCGGTTGCCGTGCCGGCGAAGACCCGGCGGGTCAACTTCCTGCCCTTCGACGTCCCGGATTTCACCGGACGCGAGGGCGAGCTCGACGGGCTGGCCCGCCTGTGGACGAGCAACAACAGCGGGAGCGTGACGATCGCGGCGATCGACGGGATGGCCGGGGTCGGCAAGACGACCCTCGCGGTCCATGCGGGACACCGCCTCGCGGACCACTTCCCGGACGGGCAACTGTTCGTCGACCTTCAGGCGCACACCGCCGGTCAGGAGCCGCTCGACGTCGGTGCCGCGCTAGAGATCCTGCTGGGCCAACTCGGCGTACCCGCGGCACACGTCCCGGCATCGGTCACCGACCGCGCCGCGCTGTGGCGCTCCGAACTCTCCGGTCGTCGCGTGGTGGCCGTGCTGGACAACGCCCTCGGCGCCGACCAGGTGCGCCAGTTGCTGCCCGGCGCCTCCCACACCCTCGTCCTCGTCACCAGTCGCCGGCGGCTGACCGACCTGGACGGGGCACACGCCCTGTCCGTGGAAGTGCTGCCTGCCGCGGACTCCGTGGAGTTGTTCACGGCGATCGTGGGCGACCGGGCGGCCGCCGAACCGCTCGCCGTCCTCGACGTGCTCCAGTTGTGCGGGTTCCTGCCGCTGGCCGTCCGCATCGCCGCCGCCCGGCTGCACCATCGCCCCCGCTGGACCGTCGAATATCTGGCCGCCCGACTTCGCGACCAGCGCCGCAGACTGTCCGAGCTGGCCACGTCGGAGCGAGGCGTGGCCGCCGCGTTCACGCTGTCCTACCAGCAACTGACCGCCGATCAGCAGCGCATGTTCCGGCTCCTGGGGCTGCAGCCGGGCCGTGACATCGGCCCCGAGGCGGCCGCCGCGCTGGCCGGCCTCCCGAGCGAGGAGGCCGAGACGCTCCTGGAAGACCTCCTGGACGCCCACGTCCTGGCCCAGCACCAGCCGGGCCGCTACACCTTCCACGACCTGCTGCGCGAACACGCCCTGGCCACCGCGGCCGCCCAGGAACCCTCCGATGTCCGGCGCGACGCCGTCGGACGAATGTTCCACCACTATCTCCACACCGCGAGCACGGCCGTCGACCACCTCTACCCCGAGGGCAAGAACCGCAGACCACTCATCCCCGCACCGGCCGCGGAAGCCCCGCTCCTGCTGGACGAGGCCGATGCCATCCGGTGGCTGGACGCAGAACGCGCGAACCTCATGGCGGTCGCCCGGCACGCCGCCGAACACGACTGGCGCCCCTACCCCAGCCGACTGGCCGCCACCTTGCACCGGTACCTGCTGGGCCACGCCCACCACACCGACGCACTGGACCTCCACGGCCTCGCGCTCCGGACGAGCCGACGAAGCGGTGACACGGCCGCCGAGGCACGCACGCTCCTCGACCTCGGCGAGGTGCACTACTGGTGGCACGGCGCCTACGAGCAAGCGGCCGACTGCTACCTGCGCGCCCTGGACCTCTCGCGCGACGCCGGCGACCGGGGCGCCACGGCCCGCGCCCTGCAGAACCTCGGCACCCTCCACTCCCGGCGCCGGGAGTACGACCGGGCCCACGACCACTGCCGGCAGTCCCTCGCGCTCTTCCGCGAACTCGGCGATCGCGCCGGCGAAGCCAGATCACTGACCGAACTCGGCATCATCCACGAGCGCCGAGGGCGATTCGAGGACGCCCACGACCATCACCGCCAGGCACTCCAGCTGCACCGCGAGAACGGATCGCGCATCGGCGAGATCGTCGTCCTGAACAACATCGGGCTGCTGTACCAACGGCAGGGCCGCTATGGCGAGGCCCGGCGCCACCATCACGATGCCCTGGAGCTGAGCCGCAGCTTCGACTTCCCCGGCGACGAGGCCGAATCCCTCAACGCCCTGGCCGAAGCCGCCCGTTCCCTGAGCGACCTCGCCCGGGCCGCGGCCGAACACGACACGGCGCTGACCCTCGCCCGCGAGTCCGGCTACCGCCCCGAACAGGCCCGCGCCCACGCCGGCCTGGCGCACGTCCACCGCGACCTCGGCCGAACCGACGCCGCCCACGACCATGCCCGACAGGCCCTTGACCTGTACACCGCCCTCGCCGTGCCCGAGGCCGAAGAGATCCGCACCTTCATCACCGAGCTGCCGCCGACCGCGGAGGGGCCCGAACCGCCGGAGACGACGGGCCGGCAGCCGGTTCAGGCACCGTGACTCGGGGATGAGCCCGGTGAGCCGCTCGGCCCGCCGGTGATGACCGAACCCTGACCCGCCCGGCCAACAGCGGTTCGACGACCCGGGCCGAATGCGGGGCGTTCCTCCGGTGTCCGGAGCCCGGGTCCACTCCGGCCCGGCAGTTGGCATACTTCGTCCCCGTGGACCAGTTGATCGCAGCAGACCCGACCCACATCGGCCCCTACCGTCTGATCGCCCGGCTGGGCGAGGGCGGCATGGGCCTGGTCTATCTGGGCCGTTCCGAGGGCGGGCGCACCGTCGCCGTGAAGGTCGTGCAGGCCGAGCACGCCGGGCACCCCGAGTTCCGCAGGCGCTTCGCCCGCGAGGTGGCCGCCGCCCGGCGGGTGGGCGGGGACTGGACGGCAGCGGTCCTCGACGCCGACCCGGAGGCCGCCGTGCCGTGGGTGGCGACGCAGTACATCCCGGGGCCGGACCTGCGCACCGTGGTCGCCGAGGACTTCGGGCCGCTGCCCGACCACTCGGTGCACACCCTCGCCAACCGGCTGGCCGTCGCCCTGCGGGCCGTGCACGGGGCGGGCCTGATCCACCGTGACCTGAAGCCGTCCAACGTACTGGTCACCGTCGACGGCCCCCGCGTCATCGACTTCGGCATCGCGCGGGCGATGGACAGCCTCACCGGGGACAGCCTGCACACCCGCACCGGCATGCTCATCGGCTCCCCCGGCTTCATGTCCCCGGAACAGGTCCGCGGCCGCGAACTCACGCCCGCCAGCGACGTCTTCTGCCTCGGTGCCGTCCTCGTGTACGCCTCCACCGGACGGCTCCTCTTCGGCGCCGCCGACTCCGGACTGAACGCCCACCTCTTCCGGGTCGCCGAGGAGGAACCGGACCTCACCGGCGTTGCGCAGCCGCTGACCGGGCTCGTACGCGCCTGCCTGGAGAAGGACCCGGCCGCCCGGCCCACCCCCCAGGAGATCGCCGACCGGACGGCGGTCGAACAGGCCGGGGAGTGGCTGCCGGGCACGGTACTGGCGCAACTCGGCCGCCGCGCCGCCAGGTTGCTGGACTGGGCCCCCGAGACACCCGCTGCGGAGCCCGCCGCGCCGCCGGACCCCCGCCTCCCCTCCGTGCCGCGCCAGCACCAGCCGGTCCCCGCGCCGCCGCCCCCGTTGGCGCCCCCGTACGCGCCCCCGTACGCGCCCACGGCCCCGGCCGCGGCGCGGTCCGTCCCCGCGGAGGGCTTCGGGCCGCCCCCGACCGCCCTCCCCGACCCGGCCGCCCCGCACCCCAGACGTTGGTGGGGGCTGGGCGTGATCGCCCTGACGCAGCTGCTGGTACTGCTCGACGTGATGGGTTTCAGCTCCGCCCTGCCGACCGTCCAGGCCGATCTCGGCTTCGCCGACGACGCACTGAACCCGGTCACCGCCTACGTACTCGCCTTCGCCGGGCTGCTGCTGCTCGGCGGGTACCTCTGCGACCTCGTCGGCGCCAAGCGGGCCCTGATCACCGGCATGGCCGGCTTCGCGGTGGCCTCCGCGCTCTGCGGCTCGGCCGGCGACCCCGGCCTGCTGATCGCGGCGCGCGCCCTGCAGGGCGCGTTCGCCGCCTTGCTGACACCGTCCGCGCTGTCCCTGGTGTCCACGGGTTTCACCGACCCGAGGGAACGCGCCCGGGCCTTCGGGATCTACGGGGCGGTCGCGGCCGGCGGCGGGGCGCTCGGGCTGCTCGCGGGTGGCTGGCTCGCGGAGCTGGCGTCCTGGCGGATGTCGCAGTACGCCTCCGTCCCGCTGGCGGCGCTCGCGCTGACCGGCGCGGCCACCCTGCTGCCGGGCCGCCCGCCCGGCGGCGGTGCCCGCCCCGACCTGCTCGGCGTGCTGCTCGGTTCCGCCGGACTCGCCGCCCTGGTCTACGGCATGGACGAGGCCGGGCAGCTCGGCTGGACCACTCCCCCGGCCCTGGGCCTCCTCGCGGTGGGCGTCCTCCTGCTCGCGGCCTTCCTGTGGCGGCGGACCAGGACGTCCGGTGCCCCGTCGGCCGGGTACCTCGGCGGGGACCGCGACCGCCTCGGCTGCGCCCTGGCGATGGGCCTGACCGGCGCAGGGTTCCTGGCGCTGCTCCCCACGCTCACCGGCTACATGCAGTACGTCTTCGGATACGCCCCGGGCATGACCGGGGTGATGCTCCTGCCGCTGGCCGCCGCGGCCGTCCTCGCCGCCACACAGGTCTCGGCGCGCCTCCAGCACCGCACCGCGCCCCGCGTGCTGATCGTGTCGGGACTGGTCACCGCCGCCGCCGGGACGCTGCTCCTCGCCGCCCTCGACTCCGGCAGCGCCTACGGGCCCCATGTGGTGCCCGGCATGGTCCTCGCCGGTTTCGGCAGCGGTCTGGCCTCCGGACCCCTCTTCGCCACCGCCACCTCCGGCGTCGCCCCGCAGCACTCCGGCGCGGCCTCGGGGGTCGTCGTCATGGCCCAGCAGGTGGGCGAGTCGATCGGCGCGGCACTGCTCGTGACCCTCATCGGCGCCCGTCTGGCCGCTTCGTCGGAGGAGAACCAGTCCGAGCAGCTGATGCACGGCTACACCGACACCCTCTGGTGGGCGGCCGGCGCCCTGCTGCTGGCGGCCCTGGCCGCCGGCCTGCTGGTCAGGGCCGGGGCACCCAGGACGGCCGGCGTCAACGCCCGGTGACCGGCGCCCCCGGGCCTCCGAGACCCAGTCCATCGCCAACGGACGCGCCGCCATGCAACTGGCGGCGGCGGACAACCTGTCTGCCGCAGATGCCGCGAAGTATCCCGGTGACGTCATGGATCAATTCGGGCTCAGCTCGAACCATGCGGGGCGCGCCGCCGATGTCCTCGCGTCCGGTGCGAACGCTGCGTCTCTCAGGCGGCGTGTGCAGCCTCGGGAACGAGCCGAAGACAGCTGGCGGTGCCTCCTGGGCTGCCGGTCAGGGCGTGTCCGGCCAGCGGAAGGGACGGGATTCGCCGGGGGCGAGCCGCATGGCCAGGGCGTCGGTGAGGACTTTCCCGGACCGGGGCTCGTCCGTCGTCGTCGCGGGCGGCTCGATGCCGGTCGCCCGGTAGAGGCGGATGCGGTGCACGGCGAAGGCGTCGCAGACGTGGGCGCAGTAGGCCTCCGTCCCGGAGCGCAGGGCCCTGTTCGCGCCCCACGCGCAGACGGCGCAGAGCGCGACCCAGAGGGACTTCGCAACGAGTCCGGGCAGCAGGAGGCCCCACCCGGCCGCGGCGACCGCACAGATCAGGGCCTGGGTCCTGCCGAGCACGCGGGTGGCCGAGGCCATCAGGCGGTCACGGGCGGCCGTGTCGAGGCATTCGACGAACGGACCCCAGCACACCGGCAGCTCGAAGCCGTAGTCGCGCCGGATCTGCTCGCAGACGCCGACAAGTGCGTTCCCGACCGAGGTCGGCCGCAGGTCCGCCGCGCGCCTGGGGTAGTGGGACCAGCTGCGCAACGCCCGGTCGCGCCGCCAGGCACTCTGCGCCTGCCAGGTGACCTGCGCCTGCGGACCGTAGCGGGCCGGCGCGGCAGCCGCACGGCTCCGGGCGTCGAGTACTGCGCGGCGCCGTGCGTGCCGGGCGGTGCGGTGCCGCGCGTACGCGACGACCGGGGCGGACGTGCCCCACCTCCCGGCCAGCACCTCCAGCACGGGGGAAGCGACGGCCGAGAGCGCGACACCGGACAACAGCACCGCCGCCGCGAGCGCGGCCGTCAGCACGACGGCGCCGGGCGCTCCCTGCTTCGCGACCTGGCACCCCGCCCGCGCCAAGTACCCGGGCTTCGCGCAGGCGTGTCCCGGGCCGCCGCGCTGGTGCAGGTGGATCAGGGCCCCTGAGAGCCACAGAAGCAGCAGGGGCCCGCTCATCGAAGCCGTCCAGCGCTTGGCGAGCGGCTCCACCATCCCCTTGACGAGATCACCCACGGGGCAGCACCGGCTCGAAGGCCTGGTGGGGGTGGTCCGGACAGCAGTCCTCGTCGTACGGGGCCTTCGCGTCGCCGGTCGTCTCCCGCGCGCACCCGGGCTCCGGGCACTTCCAGGCGTACTCGGCTCTGCCCGAGCCGGGGAGCCTGCCCAGGATGGGCTGACGGACCTGCGTACCGGGTCCCGCCGGGCGGAACGCGACCCGGTCCTCCGGGCCGGGCCCGCGTGCGGCGTCACCGGGCAGCGGCAGTCCCCGGCCGTGGTGGACGAAGGCCGCCCAGCGCGCCGGGTCCTCGGCCCGGGTCCGGGCCGCCGGGCCGCCGCCGGCACCGCGGCGTCGGGCACGCTCCAGCATGCGCAGCTGCGCTTGGCGCAGGGCTTCGGCGGGCGCGAGTCCGTCGAGGTTCAGGAAGTGGTGGTACTCGGTCATGAGCTGCGCGGTGTCGGCGTCGCCCACGGCCCACAGCGACCCCACGACGGCCGCGGCTCCGCGCGAGGCGAAGGCCGTGGCCAGGCTCAGGGCCTCGTCGTAGCGGGCGCCGGGTACGGCCGTGGCGCATGCCGAGAGGACGACGAGGCTCCCGGGCCCGGGGCCCGTCGCGCGGGTGCCGTCGGCGAGCAGCCGGCCGGCGCTCAGGCGCTGACCGCCGGCGAGCAGCAGGTGCGAGTCGGCGGCGGGCACGCAGGTCCTGGCGTGGCAGGCGAAGTGGGCCACCGGCGGGCGGGGGCCGCCGGCACCGGGGTGCAGGGCGTCGAGGACGGCCCGCGGAGTGGCCGGGCTGCTGCCGGGCTCTCCCGAGCTGCCCAGCCGCGTTCCCTTGGCGTAGTGCCAGCGGTGGATGTCGGCCGCCTCCCGGCGGGCGTGGGGAAGGTCGCGGAGCGGGTCCATCACGACGAGGCCGCCGCCGTCGAGAGGGGCGAGGGTGCGAGCGGCGAACCACTCCAGGGCCCGGGCGGACGGCGCGTAACTGATACCGAGGTCTTCGAGGGCGTACCGGTGGCCCCGGGTACCGTCGGGCAGTCCCACCTTGCGCCGCGCGGCGTGCCAGGGGACGAGGCCGAGCACTCCGGTGGGGACGAGCACGACACGGGGGACCCCTCTCCGGCCCACACCGTCCTCTGGGACGAGGTGACCGGCCAGGTCGCGCATCGCCGCCGTCCACGCCCAGTCGCAGACGGCCCGCAGGGCCCGCCCCCAGCCGGCCGGGCCGCTGCGGGGGTACCGCAGAAGGTGGTCGTGGGCGCCCACGAAGGTGCGCAACGCGTCGGCCCCCACATGAAGCGAGGGCAGCCGCAGGGCCGAGACCGGGCCGGCCCGGTGCAGCACCAGCGCCCAGCCGGACCGCTCCCCGTCGCCGGGGAGCAGGTGCACCACAGCGTCCGCGCCGATCTCCCGGCAGAGCTCGGCCGTCCTGTCCTGCGTCGTCGTGCCCGTGAAGTCGCCGACGACGGGGTCGGTGTCCGCGGCACCGGAGAGCGCTTCGAGGACGAGGGGACGCAGCTCCGCGGGCACCGGGGCGTGGGCCGGAGCGGCCGAGCCGGCAGCACGCAGGACAGCAGCGCCCCCGGGGGCCTCTCCGCGCGACGCCGGCTCCACGGCCCGCAGCCACCGGGCACGCAGCCCGTCCAGGCCGAGCGAGCCCAACTGCCGTGCGACCGGAACCGTTTCGGTGGCGGCGCGCAGGGCGAGGGCGCGGGCGGATTCGACGACCGCGAAGGCACGGTCGGGAGCCCCGTCCTCCAGGAGCCAGGCGGCCAGCTCGCAGGCCGCGTCGAGGTTCCGGCGGGCGGACCGGTGGGCGTGGCCGGGATCCGGCTCGGCGAGGAGCTCCCAGAGCCGTTCGTCGAGCGCCTGGCGGGCGAGTTCGCCGCCGCCCGCCGGATCCCCCAGGACGCGCCGCAGGCGGGCGCGTTCGAGGAGGACGGACGGGTACGCGTCTGCGGCGGCCACCGCGCGCAGCCGGTTCGCCAGCTCGCCGAGCCTGGCGTCCAGCGCGTCGGCCCTCGCCCCACGCAGGGGCGGGTCATCGAGGAAACGGCCCAGCCGGCGCAACGTCCCGCAAAGGAGTACGACCGCTTCGGCCTCCAGCTCGGGGGCCGTCCCGGCGATCCCGCCCGCCTCCTCGAACAGCTCCGCCGCCGAGGTCAGCGAGTCGATCCCCATGCCCGGGAAGAGGGCGAGGAGCGCCCGCCCGAGACCGACCAGGAGGAGGGCGTACGCGGGTGTTCCCGCGCGCGAGAGCCGTCGTGCGACCGTCAGCAGGTCGTGCGCGGCCTGTGCGTCGGACCGGACGCCGAGCGTCTCGTGCCGGGACAGGCAGTAGGCCGCCAGGTCGTGCAGTGCCCCGGGCAGCAGCCGGCGGTCGGGCAGCTGCCCGACCCCGGCGATGCCGTCGGCCACGGCGCCGTCGAGGGCCTCGAGGTCCCCGCTGCGCAGGAACTCGGCGTGCAGCGCCGCCGCCCGCTCGGAGGCCCACCGAGTTCCGCCGAGCAGCGCGCGGGAGGCGCGGAGGTCGTCGGCCGCTCCCGTGAGCTCGTGACGGCGCAGCAGCGCGGCCCCGAGATGGGAGCGCAGCTCCGGCGTGTCGGGGTGCTCGGCGGGGAGGCGGCGGAGGGACTCGCCGAACGCGTGGACGGCGTTCTCCACGTCCCTCGGCGCGCCGAGGGCGTCGTAGCGCATGCAGAGGGCGTTGCCGAGTACGGCCTGCCAGGTGGCGGCACGGTCGCCCACCGGTGCTCCGGTCCGGTCGAACACGCTTGCCGCCATGGCGTGTTCGATGGCCGGGCCGAGATCGGAGGAATCGCCCGAGCGGACGAACCGGAGGGAGAGGGCGCGGGCGAGGTCGCCGTGGGCGGTGTCCTCGAGGCTGTCGGGGGCGGCGAACCGTACGGCCTGCTCCAGCAGTTCGACGGCCTCGTCCAGATCCTCCGGACCTGACGTGCGCTCGTACCGCGTGAGCAGGATCAGGCCGAGGGCGGAGCGCGCCCGGCGCAGGCGCAGCCGGTCCGTGCCGTCGCGGAGCTCGCTGCGGCATTCGGTCTCCAGGGTCCGCCGGTCGGTGTCGTCGTCGGTGTCCGCGTCGGAGGATCCGTAGCGGGAGAGCACCACCGGGGGACACACCCGGAAACCGGCCGGGCCCGAACCGTCCGCCGCGGCCCTCTCGGGGGTGCCGTCGAGGAGGCTCCGGGCGAGTCCGATCAGCTCGGCGTCGTCCTCGCCCTGGTACGCGTGAGCGGTGTCGTCGAGAGCCCGGCTCACCATCAGGGACTCGTCCGCGACCTGCCACAGGGGCCGAGCCTCCGTGCCCGGGCGCAGGACCAGGGCGGTGACCGCCTCGGCGGGGGGAGCGCCCGGGCCCTCGGGGCGGGGCCGTGCCGTCACGGTCTCCGCCACCCGCAGGGCCAGGGCGGCCCACTGTTCGGCGGGGGCGTCCCGCGGCGGGATCACGGAGGGACCCCACAGGCCCAGGGCCAGCCGCTCGATCGCGGCGTACACCTCGTCACTCACGGCAACAGCCAAGCAGGAAACGTGGCGCCGCGCGGGGTGTTCGGCCATGTTGTTCCGATGGCCGGCATACCCGCACCGCATGGTGGGGCCGCGACGGAGAGCGCGGCGGGTGCCATGGATACGGACACGGCCGCAGCCCGCCTCAACGTCCTCCGCCGGGTGACCAATTCACCGCGGTCGACGACGCCGGCAGCGGGCGGCAGGAGTACGAGCTCGACCCGGCCGGGAGGGTCACCGCGGTCCGTGCCGCCGACTGGACCGGGACGTCGATGAAGACCAGCCGGTGCTTTGCACCAGCGCCAAGAGCTCGCTTCCGCGGCCTGGACCCCAGCCTTGCCCGGTGCCGTTCGTGCCATGACGGGCCTACCTCGGCGACGGGTTCCGCGATCACAACGGGCGACAGCCCGGTGATCCTCCGGTCTCGGTGATCGCCGCACGAGAACCGTTCCCCCAGTTCCGGCCAAGTGAGTGGCGGCGCCGGGCGGTTGGCGGTGACTCCGCTTCGAGATGCCCGAGGGGACATTATCGAACATACCCCTGATGGGTCGTCAGGTTGGTGGTGGCAGGTCCGCGGGGGCGTGGAACATGGCCGTGGACTACGCGGCCGCCCGGTGCAACAAGGACACCTCGACCTGCTCGTGGTCCACGACCGGCCAGACACCGCCGTTCACGCTGCCGGAGATGTGCGTCTCACCGATCTGGTTCAACGACACCTCGACCACGATCCCGTGGGAGTTCTCGCTGAACACCTCCACGGGGTGGAGCAACACCATCGGCTTCAAACTGGGGGGAAGCCTGTCTGCCAGTGGCATCGGTCTCGCCAAGCTCACGCTCGAAGTCACCGCCGAGGTCAACGGTGCGACCACGGTGGACCTCAAGCAGGAAATGGGCAACAAGCTGACCGTGACGTGCCCCCACGCCAGTACGGGTGGGTCGCGTTGTCCGAACTGGCCGCCAAGGCCACCGGAACCTGGACCTTCGACACCCAAGGCTTCCCGTGGACCGCTGACGACACCATCGCCGTGCCCCTCAAGTATGACGTCAACGGGGGCGCCAGCATCTACAGCGCCCGCACCCGGGCGACGTTCACCAACTGCGCCGGAACCTAACAGCGCCGGGTTCGGCCTGGACGCGGTGGCCCGACCAGGGCCGACACGCCGCGCCCAGGCCGGTGGTAGCCGAAGGGGTGCTCCTGGAACCTGGTTGAGGGGGTGTCAGCGGGCGTGCGAGGCCGGGACGGTGGCCGGGAACGGTGGTGTGACCGGGGCGGCGGGCGTGGTCTCCGGTGGAGCGGGAGTGCGGTGCAAGCTCTGCAGCACTGCGCTGATGTGCCGGGCCTGGGTGTCGCGGACCGCGGCGGCCTCGCCGATGCGGCGGGCACGGTCGTAGATGTGGCCTGCGCCGTAACGGCATTGTCGGCTATTGAGGTTTGGGCGTGCTGACCTGGGGATTCGGCTGGTGGGGTGAGTCAGCAGGCCGTCATGCTGACGAGCACGAGTTCGGTGCTCGGCTTGTGGCGGGTGGCCCGTCGGGCGGCGCGGTCAGAGACCAAGGTGGCGATGGCCCGATGGGTAGCCGGATAGTGCTCGCGGCGCCCGAGGAATCTTTGCAGCGGGCGCCACTGCTTGTGCTCGGCGTTGGCGTGCTCGACGCAGATCCGCCGTGAGGACTGGCGGCGTCGCTGCTCACGCCAGGCGTACCGCTCGCCGAGTGGGGCATCGTCCTTCGGCTTCTTCGGCGGGGCGCTGATCTGGTCGGGGAACTCGTTGGCCAGGCCCCGGTAGCCCTCGTCGACCTCGGCTTTCACCGTCGGGTGCAGGCGAAGCTGTTCGGCGATTCCCTCGGTGCGCATCGCGGTCTGATCGTGCATCCGGCCGGGCCGGTCGGCTCCGACCACAGGGTGCGGCCCTGGCCATCACTGATCGTGGTGGTCTTCATGGTGGTCTGCTTCTTCTTGCCGGAGACGAACGCGCAGCGGCCGGGTCGATGGGCCTTCGGGCGGCGGACCTGGGTCTCGGTGCCGTCGATCCGCAGCTTGATCCCCTCCGCGGCCGCGTAGGCGAACACGTCGGCCAGGGTCCGCAGTCGCAGGCCGGGCCGGTCGGGGACGGCGAAGCCGCGCTCGGCGAGCAGCGGGCGGATCTCGCCGATGGCCTCGGTGACGGTGGAACGGCCTACGTCGTACAGCTCGGCGAGTGCGGCGTGCGGGAGCTGAGTGCGCAGGTGGATCAGTGTGACCAGCATCCGGTCGGTGAAGACCAGCTCGTGCTTGCGTCCGGCCCCGGCGGCACGCCGACGGTCTCCGCCGCATCGCTCCTGCAGCGCAGACTCCCGTCGCGTCTGCCATGCCGGGGCCAACTCCTCGATCAAGCCGCCGAGACGTGCACGGGAGATGCCGGTGAAGGCAGCATGGGACAAGGCCGCACGGGCCCACTTCGTCTGCACAGCCGAAGAACTTGTGCGGCCCGCATCACGTCACGCCTGGTGTACTTGGTGCCGACCGGTCAGATCAGCTCCTCGGCAAGCAGATCCATAAGCAGTCCGTCCTGCCAGGTGCCCGTCCGGTGGTCGCGCCAGTAAGCGCGCATGATCCCCACGGGCTTGAACCCGACCTTGCCGTAGCTGCGGATCGCCGCGGTGTTGGCCGCGGCGGGGTCAATGGTCAGCCGATGATGGCCGCGTTCGTGCACCAGCAACCGAGCCAGGGTGCGTACGGCGTCGGTGCCGAGTCCCTTCCCGTGATGGCGCGCTGTCAGGAAGATATCGATGCCGGCGTGCCGGAACTCGGGGTCGGCTTCTTCCTCGAACTGGATCGCTCCGATGACCTCGCCCTCGAAGACAACGGCGAGCATGCCCTCGAAGTCGTCCGGGGGCGACCACCACGCCGCGACTTCCGGCTCCCGCACGATCCTGTCAAGGACCTCTCCATCGCCGACGGCCACCGGTCGCAGCACGACCTTGTCCCCACGCAGCTCCATGCCCCTCAGTATCCCTGGGAGATGGAAGCGCGCTCAGAAGCATGACTCGCTCAATAGCCGACCACGTCGTAACGTCCGACCTCGCGCTCGGGGTCGATCAGCCTCCGCAGACGCCGGATCTGGAAGTCGACCGCGAGGGGGAGGACGGGGCGAACCAGCTGCACCGGCCCCCTGGGCGGCGCGCCTGCCGAGCGGCGACCGCTTCCACCGTCCGAACACCGGAACCGGTGTGACCGTCCGGCTCCCGAGCCGCCGCAGTCAGGCCGAACACCCGGGGCCGCCGTCTAAGGCACCGGTGGCCGAGACGGACGTATGCCGGCCGGCCGGCCAGGTCGGTGGTCGGTCGTATCACCGGCCAAGCACATCGGTTTCGCCCCGGGGAGCTGCGACGTCAGCCGCTCCAGCCGGGTTGGCGAGTGTGTCGACGCGGCCCGCAGCAATCACCCTTACCACTGTCCACATCGCCCAAATCGCCCGCCGTGCCCTTCACCCTCGCTTCCGACTACTGCGGTGGCCCCGACACGGGCTGGGTCCGCACCGACACCCTGCAGCACACGGCCCCCGCGCTGATCGGACGCGACCTGACCGTGCAGTCGGCCGTCGCCGTGTCAGGAGCGGCCTTCGCCTCCGCGATGGACACCCAGACGATGTTCATGGAGCGGCTGCTCGCCCTTTCCAACGTGCGGCTGGGCACCTGGGTCCCCAACCCGCTCTACCTCGCGGAACTGGCGAAGTACGGGCCCTGCCGGATCACGCCGCGGCTACCACGGGTACGGCGGCTGCGGTACCAACTCCAGGAACTCGTGGGCTGGTACTCGGATACCACTCCCTTGCTGCTGTGCACGGACGGCGGGCACTTCCACAATCTCGGTCTGGTCGAAACGCTCCGGCTCCGCTGCCGGACGATCTACGTCATCGATTCCCCAGGGGACACGCCGCCGCTGGCCACCACCCTCGCGCAGGCGGTCACGCTCGCCTACGAAGACCTCGGAGTGAAGATCACCTTCAAGGACGAGGGGCAGAACCTGCTGGACCTGGTACCCGGCAGCGCCCCACCGCTCCCGCCCGAGACACCGATGGCGGCGCTGAACGCCAGGCTCTCCGCCACCAGCGTGGTGCGCGGCACGATCGAGTACCCCGAGCCGGTCGAGTTCTCGCCCGGCACACCGGCCGACACGAAGGGGACGATCATCTGCGTGAAGGCCACTCCGACTCCCGACATGCCGTACGAGCTGCTCAGTTACGCCCTCAGGGAGAAGGCCTTCCCCCGCCAGCCCACCTTCGACCAGTGGTTCGACCATGCCCAGTTCGACGCCTATCGGGAGCTCGGACACCGCATCGGCACCCAGGCCCGGGAAGTGCGTGCTGCCAGGTGACATCGGAACGTCCATCCTTGGCGACATGGGCCGTAGCAGTGGCCTCCAGGGGCTCCGGCTTCCTGACCGGCTGTCCAGCCGGCCGCCGACCGCTCCATGACGGAACGGGTCAGGTGGCGCGGGAGGATCGGTGAGAGAGGGTGGGACGGGGATCCAGGAAGCGGCCGGAGGCGGAGAAGGCGGACGCGCCGAACCCCTCGTGCCGCACGTCAACCGCGGGGAACTCCTTGCAGGCGGTCTGCGGCTGGGCGGTGGAGTCGTGGAACCGGCAGGCGACGCCCGTGAGCCTGATGGTGATGAAGTCCGCGATCTGGGCTCCGAACTCGATGGGCCTCCCGCCGATGGTGATGTCCCCGACATCGAAACCCTTGTCCTGGGGCACTTCGTAGACGGCACGGACACGGTGTTCCGAGTCGCCTCTCACATAGGTCCAGTAGCTCTGGGGATCGGAGCCGTCCGGGGTCTCCCAGCCGTCCGTCGACAGGCCGTCGAAGTACAGGCCCACGGGGTCGGCGAGGCTGATGTCGGCCTTCTGGCGGGCCAGGGCGTTAACTCCTGCGCCGATGTGGGGATCACTGTTGCGCTCTGCGGCACCGTACTTGCTGCAGTTGACGAGTTCCTGCTCAGTGCTCAGCTCCTGGCCGTTGACGACGCGCCGGATGGTGGCTGCCGCGGCCAACTCGATCTCTGCGCCCAGGGTGTTGTTCGGCTGAATCAGGTGCATGGCGCCGTGGCTCGTGGAGTCGTTCCACTTGTTGCGCGGCTGGTACCTGCCGCTGGGGGAGAACAGATCCTCCTTGCGCACGTCCGGACTGATGAAGCTACGGTAGAGGTCGACCACCTTGTCCGGGTTCGTCTGCGCCAGGATCTCCCAGTACTCGGGGCCTTCACAGGTGAACACCACCCGGGTGATCTTTCCCGAGCCATCCCGGGTGACGCTCCACTCGCAGTACTCGTCCTGGACGTCGCGGCTGGCGTCGGCGCGCTGCCATCGCTGGAGGTCACCCACGGAGGTGATCTTGATAATGCGGGGGAAGGCGGTCCATGTGATGGAGGCGCGCTGGACGTCCGAGGCCGTGTCCGTGCTGGTCAGGTTGTAGAACTGCGGTCTCGGACTGTCGTTCAGGACCTGACGGGGATCGGGGCCCTGAATGGCCTCGTCGACCGTGTCGGAGATGAACACGTTCCAGGCCTTGCGGCCGAAGTCGTCCAGATCGTCGAGGTTGCCGGGAGGCCCGTAAGCATCCACTGTGGCCATGGCGCTCGTTCTCCTTACTCGTGAAGACGGAGGGGTGGAAAGAAAGCAGCGGTCGCTGGTGCCGCTGAAGCCGATGCCGTGCCGGCTGATCAGGGGCGGCCTCAGGTCAGCTCCGCAACGGTGGCGTCCTCGCGCATCGCCAGCAGCGGCGCACCGGGGGGAATGCTGGTGACCGGCAGGGTGAGCTCGAACTCATTCAGTTTCATGAGGCGAAATTGCCGACGCCGCGACTCGGCCAACCGGACGTAGTCGTCGAATCCGGATGCGGTCTGGACCTGTTGGGCGACCTTGCGCAGATAGGCGTCCACGCGCTGTCCGAACACTGATCGCCAGGCGTCTTCAGGCACCTGCCAGTGCGCGGCGAAGCGGGCTTCGGGACTGTCGGCGGGCAGGTTCCGCGTTCGCGCGGCGTCCAAGATAGCCTGGGCGACCTTGTCACACAACTCCACGGCCTTGGTCGCAGTGGTCGGCACGTACCGCATGAGGAGACTGCGGGCAGGGCTGAAGACCGGGTTCGGAAAGTCCACCATCAGCACGCAGGCGGCGAACCTGGCCGAGATGAGCCCCGTGCGGACCATCTGGCGGACCACCTCGTTGTCCTCGTGGGCAGCCTCGGGGACGACGAAGGCGAAAAACGTGTCACCTGGCTGGGAGAAGCCGCTGAACTTCTCCTCCAGCCGGAAACCGAACCGCGTCAGGCCGGCCAGGTACGCGTCGGCCTGTGCCCTGGGCGGAGCGGCCTGCACGAACAGTCGCAGGTCGTCGAACAGGACGTCCTGGTTCAGCCAGAACCCCATGGGCAGCGTCAGCTCTCCGCTGTCCGCCGTGATGGTGCTGCTCTGCCGGTCTGTACTGGTGAGGTTGACCGTTGTGCCGGTGAACAGGTGGCGCAGCAACCGGTCGGGGTGGTCCACAACGCCGTTCGCGGTCACCTCGGCGAGGCGGGCAGCCGTCCACCGGGTGACGAGAAACCTGACCGTCAGTTCCAGCCGCTCGGCTCCGATGACCTGCTGGAACAGCTGGTCATGGCGGAGCGGGTCATCATCGGCGAGCCGGATCGTGGCCCGTTCTGACTGCCAGTTGATCCAGGGGATCCTCAATTCCTTCATCACGGCGCAGCCGTTGATGTGGCTGTCGAAGCAGCCCTTGCCCCGCGAGTCCGGCTCCAGGGAGTGCCAGGAGTTGCCCGCCCACACCCAGCTCGATTCGAAACGGGCATAGAAATTGAAGACCCTCGCTACAGAATCCCACGCCGCGACCTGAAGAAATCCGTTCTCGGGGTCGCCGCCGGCCTGGGTGCTGACCAGAAGGTCCACCTGATTGCCGTCCACGGCGGTGGTGATCGCGAACCGCATGTCGCGCTCGCCGATGGCAACCGGTGAGATGTGCCCGGCCTCGCTGACCAGGTACACCTTGCGTGAGGCGGCTGCCGCGGTGGGGAGTTCGGACAGCAGTTCCTGCACGGTGGTCGGGAACCTGCCCGTGCGGAAGAACGTGACCGCCATCGGGTCACCCAATGCCGCCAGTTCCTCATCACTGACGGGCCGAGCCCGATCGTCACGGCCGCTGATCCTGCGGTACAGCCCTCCCGGCTCCAGCGCAGTGGAACCCGGTCCGCAGCCGCCATCGGAGACGTCAGGCTCCAACGGGAAGTGACCGGAAGGGTCGCGCAAGGCAGCTGAGACGCGGGCGGCGTCGCCCTCCTCGACGGCAGTCGCACTCATCCAGGCGGTCGCCCGCCGCAGCTGCGCGTGGTCGGGCATGGCAGTCCGCTCCTACGATGGGTCATTCTTCAGTGGCACTGAAGCCGATGTGCACATGCATACCCAGGCATGCGACCCCGCTCCGGCGGCAGCCGCAGATCCACTTCAATGGCCGTACCTGCCGCTGATTCGATGAGACGGCGAGAGTCTGGTGCTGCCCTCATCCGCATTCTGCGTGCGCCTGACGCAGCGCCCGTCAGGTCCGGCACCGTGATCGTGCGTTTCCCGATCCGATACCGATGGGGCGGCAACGCGGGCCGCCCCGGTTCGCCGACGCGGTGAAGGCGCGCTCCCGGGCCGAACGGGATTCCGGGAACAGCCGTGCGAAGACCACCCTCGCCCGCCGGCCAGGTCGCTTTTGGCCGGCCGGCGAGGGTGCTGTGGGGCCTTGGTCCCGGTGGTGTCAGAAGGTGATGGTCCGTCCCTCGCGCTCGGCGGGGGGGGGTGACCGGTGTCGTCAGCGGTGTGCCAGGCCTGGGACCGGAAGGCCAGGAAGATCGCGACCCAGCGGTTTTCGGCGGGTAGGTGCACGAACAGGGCGCCGTCCTGCCAGACGCCGTTGTCGGAGCGGAAGCGGCCGCTGTTGCCCTGGTTCATGTGGATGTCGTGTACGCCGTTGCCGGGCCGGAAGCCGAACACCTTGTCGGCGATGTTCGCCTCGGGGCCGAACCTCTGCCCGAAGACGTAGAGGGTGGCGGTGGGGTCGGCGATGGCACGCTGCACGTAGTGGTCGAGCAGGTCGGCCAGGTCGTTGTCGGCGCCCTCGACATCGGGTGGGAGCATGCGCATCGAGGCGGGGTCGAACATGTTCCCGCGAATGAAGTCCAGGCTGGCCTTGCCCGCTTGTGACACCAGGGCCGTCCATCCGCTGCCGGCCGGCGGGGGCAGCTCGGTCACGGGATGGCGGAAATCGTCGTCGGCCAGGTATAGGAGCTCGGAGGGCGCCTGCTGTGGCTCCACGTTGACGGCGGCTCGGTAGTGAGTGCCGGCGTTGTCGGTGAGGTGGATCTGGTAGTGCGGGGTATCTCTGGATCCTTCGCGGCGCCGGTCGACGGCGCGGGCGGCCAGGACGTGCAGAAGTTCGTCGTGGGAAGCTCTGAGGAGCGCGCGGAGCTCGTCACCGATCTCATCCGCGCCGGGGTGCACCGGATCCTCGGCGGCGAGGTCGTGGAACTTTCGGCTACCGGGCAGATGCGCGGTCGGATGCGCAGACGCGTCGGTGAGGTCGACGACCTGTGGGAATCGACAGCAGACGGCCTCCGTCTCAGCGGGGCCGGGAAGAACCTGCGCCTCGCGCTCGAGAACGCCGTCGGGCGGGCCGGGTGGGCCCACCAGTCGCCTGCCGCACCGCCACCGGCCCTCATTGCGGCCATTCCCGCGAGTCAGATGACATATCGGCGTTCAAGCTCCGAGTAATCTCCAAGCTGTATAGCGCGGGTTCGGTTCCCGGCATCCGCTCCATGGCAAAGCCCCCAGGCCAGCGACCTGGGGCTCGTCCATTCTCCTGGGCCGGCGGGGGGTGCCCCCGCCGGTGGTCAGGCGTGCTTGTCCGCAGGGCGGTGGGTGGGCTGGACCGACCAGGTCGGGGGCTCGTCGTTGCCCGAGTCCTCGTCGCGTTCCGCGTCGGCGAAGGTTGCGTGGATCTTGTCCGGGGCGTGGTGGACCGGGGCGTAAACGGCGTAGAGCTGCATGGGCTCGTCGCCGGTGTTGGTGACGTTGTGCCACGTGCCGGCGGGCACGAAGACCGCCCAGCCGTCCTCGACCTCCTGGTCGAAGTCGAGGCGGTCTTTCGCGCTGCCCATCTGAACGCGGCCGCGGCCCGCGTCGAGCCGGAGGAACTGATCGGTCTCCAGGTGTGCCTCCAGGCCGATGTCCTCGCCCACCGGGATCGACATGAGGGTCAGCTGGAGGTACTTCCCGGACCAGGCGACCGAGCGGTAGTTGGCGTTCTCCAGCGTCGCCTGCTCGAGGTCGAAGCTCTGAGGTTCGGGCCCGATGTCCTTGATGGTCATGCTTCTCTCCCGGTCGACGGAGGTGGTACGCGTTCGGGCGCAGGTTTGCACCGGGCCAACCCTTCCAGACTCACCGGGGTGTTGTGGCCCGACACCAGTGACACTCGAGCCGGGCGGTCACGGGCGCCAGGACGCGGGGGCGGCCGCGCCCTCGCCGCGCAGCCGGGCGGGGGCCAGGCAGGAGTCGTCGCTCCGGGCGGGAAGGTCCAGCCCGGTCATCACCTCGTGGATCACGGGCGGCAGTTCGGCGTCGGAGTGGAGCGGGAGCCGGTCGACGTTGATGTCCCACTGGGTGAACCGCTCTGTGATCGCGGTCGAACCTGGCTTCTTCACGGCGGTTGCCTGGGCCGTTGTGGTCCAAGAGGGTCGAGTACTGCTCGTAGAGCGAATCCGACGCGAACCGCAAGGGTCACTTCCCGGGGCGTGAATGAGCCATCGGCCATCAGGTGGTGGTAGGGCACACAGGACGGCATCTGATTGTGATGGCCCGCCACATATGCCGCTGACCTGGTGGCTTCTACGTTGTGGCCACACCCGACGTCCCCGCAGACCCTCTGGAAGTGGTGCACATGGTCTCCCCCGCAGCGAGCAGAACGAGCCCGTCCGGCATACGCAGGATCGTCGCCGCGAGCCTCATCGGGACCACCATCGAGTGGTACGACTTCTTCCTCTACGGATCCGCCGCCGCGCTCGTGTTCAACACGCTGTTCTTCCCCTCCAGCGACCCTCTTGTGGGCACCCTGCTGGCCTTCCTCACCTACGCCGTCGGGTTCGCCGCGAGGCCGCTCGGCGGGATCGTCTTCGGGCACTACGGCGACCGGATCGGGCGCAAACGGCTCCTGGTGCTCAGCCTGTTGATGATGGGCGGGGCGACCTTCGCGATCGGGCTGCTGCCGACGCACGCGAGCGTCGGGGCCGGGGCGCCCGTGCTGCTGACCGTGCTGCGGCTGGTGCAGGGGTTCGCGCTGGGCGGGGAGTGGGGCGGGGCGGTGCTGCTGGTCGCCGAGCACGGGGACGACCGGAGGCGGGGTTTCTGGGCCTCCTGGCCGCAGGCCGGCGCGCCCGGCGGGAACATGCTCGCCACCGGGGTGCTGGCGTTGCTGGCCGCCGTCCAGTCGGACGAGGCGTTCCTCGCCTGGGGCTGGCGGATCCCCTTCCTGCTGTCCGGGGTGCTGGTGGTGATCGGGCTGTGGATCCGCGTGTCGGTCTCCGAGTCGCCCGCCTTCCTGGAAGCGCGGGCCCGGGCCGAGGCCGAGGAGGCCGCGGGGGCCAGGCAGCGGCCGCCGGTGGTCGAGGTGCTGCGCACCGGCCGGCGCGGAGTGCTCACCGCGATCGGGGTCCGGCTCGGCGAGAACGTCTCGTACTACGTCCTCACCGCCTTCCTCCTGGTCTACGTCACCGCCCACCTGCACCTGCCGAAGGCCGACGCCCTGAACGCCGTACTGATCGGCTCGGCCGTCCACTTCGTCGCCATTCCGGCCTGGGGCGCCCTGTCCGACCGGATCGGCCGGCGGGCGGTGACCCTCGTGGGGTCGGTCGGCATGGCGGGCTGGGCGTTCGCCTTCTTCGCCCTGCTGGACTCGCGCTCGTTCCCCGTGATCGCCGTGGCGGTGACCGCGGGGCTGCTGCTGCACGGGGCGATGTACGGTCCGCAGGCGGCCTTCATCTCGGAGATGTTCGACACCCGGGTCCGCTACTCGGGTGCCTCGATGGGGTCGCAGCTCGCCTCCATCGTGGGCGGGGCGCTCGCCCCGATCATCGCCGTCGAACTCCTCAAGGACTACGGGTCCTCCGTCCCGGTCTCCCTGTACGTGTGCGCGACGGCGCTGGTGACCACCGTGACGGTGCTCTTCGCCCGGGAGACCAGGGGGCGCAGCCTCACCCGGTCGGCGTCCGGACCGGCGTCGGGGTCCGGATCCGCGTCCGGACCCGTCCGGGCCGGCCTCGGCGGCTGACGGCGCCCGAGCCCGCGCACGTAAGCTCACCGGCATGACGGACCCCACCGCCGGACGGACCGCCCTGCGCGACCTGCTCGGGCTGCTGGCCCGGGGCGCGCCGGCGGAGGACTTCGCGCGGCCGGCCGCGGCCGCCCGCTCCGCCGGTGCGTGCGCCGCGGAGCTGGCGGTCGTGGAGGAGGCCACGGCGGTGGCGCTGGAGGTGCACCGGACGCTGCTGCAGCACCGCACGCGCGAGGCGGAGCTGACCGCGCTGTTCGACACGGCGGGCGACCTCGCGGCGCTGCGGGACCTGGACGCGGTGCTGCGGGCGATCACGCACCGGGCCAAGCAGCTGCTGCACACCGACGTCACCTACCTCTCCCTCAACGACGAGGCGGCGGGCGACACCTTCATGCGGGTCACCGACGGTTCGGTGTCGGCCGCCTTCCAGCAACTGCGGCTGGGGATGGGCGAGGGGCTGGGCGGTCTCGTGGCCCAGACGGCCCGCCCGTACGCGACCGGGGACTACCAGAGCGACCCCCGCTTCCGGCACACCGGTCCCATCGACAGCGCCGTCGCCGAGGAGGACCTGCGGGCGATCCTGGGGGTGCCGTTGCGGCTGGGCCCGAGGGTGATCGGGGTGCTGTTCGCCGCCGACCGCAGCCCGCGCGCGTTCTCCGCGCGCGAGGTGGCCCTGCTGTCCTCGCTCGCCGACCACGCCGCGATCGCCATCGACGGCGCCCGGCTGCTGGAGGAGACGCGTCAGGCCCTGACCGAGCTGAACGCCGCGTCGCGCACCATCCGGGAGAACAGCGACGCGCTGCGGCGGGCCGAGGAGGCGCACGACCGGCTGACCGGTCTCGTCCTGCGCGGCGGGGACATCACCGAGGTCGCGGCGGCGATCGGCACCCTCCTCGACGGCGGCACGCTGATCCACGACGCGGACGGTGTGGAGCTGGCCCGCGTACGGTCGGTCCCTCGGCCGCCGACCGCGCGGGCCGTGGTCGCGTCGCGGAGCAGCGGGCGGGCGGTGCCCCTGGAGGGGACCTGGGTGTGCGCCGTGCTGGCCGGCCCCGAGCTCCTGGGCAGCGTCACCCTCACCGGCCGGGCCGGTCTCGACGACGCCGGACGGCGCCTGTTCGAGCGTGCCGCGACGGTCACGGCGCTGCTGCTGCTCCTGCGTCGTTCGGTGGCGGAGACAGAGGACCGGATACGCGGGGAGCTGCTGGGCGACCTGCTCAGTCCGTCGGCGGATCCGGCGGGCCTGGCGGTGCGGGCGCGTCGGCTGGGGGTGGACCTCGGACGTCCGCACGCCCTCTTCGTCCTGCACAGCGCGGTGGCCCCGCGCCCGCGGCTGCTCGCCGCGGCGGCTCACCGGGCCCGTGAGCGCAGGGGTCTGGCGGGGGTGCACCACGACCACGTCGTGCTGCTGGCGCCCTCGGATTCGCAGGGTGCGGATGCCCCGGCGCTGGCCGCCGCGCTGGGGCGGGCGGTGGGCGGCCCGGTCACGGTCGGGGCGGCGCGCGCCGACGGCAGTCCCTCGGCCCTGCCCGCCGCGCACGCCGAGGCCCTGCGCTGCCTGTCCACGCTGCGCGCGCTCGGGAGGGACGGGGACGGCGCCGCGCTCACGGAGCTCGGGTTCCTCGGCGTACTGCTGGGCGACCGGCCGGACCTGCCGGCCTACGTCCGGGACGTCCTCGGGCCGTTGCTGGAGTACGACGCCCGGCGCGGCAGCGACCTCGTCCACACGCTGCGGGTCTACTTCGCCTGCGGCATGAGCCAGGCCAGGGCCAAGGACGCCCTGCACGTCCACGTGAACACGGTCGTCCAGCGCCTGGACCGCGTCGGCCGTCTGCTGGGCCCCGGCTGGCAGTCGCCGGACCGGAGCCTGGAGCTCCAACTGGCCCTGCGCCTGCACCAGGTGTCCGGCGGGGCGGCCGCGGAGCCGTCCCCGCAGTCTCCCTCCTGACCTCCTCGACAGCGTGTTGACAGGGCTCCCCCCTGAGTCCATGATTCCACTAGTTATCTAGTGGACTGAAGGAAAGGGGGAAGCTGTGCGAGGCACGACCACCTCCGGCGCGGCGGACGCCCGATGGGCCCTCGAAGCGTGCGGGCTCGGCAAGAAGTACGGGCGGCGCTGGGCCCTGAAGGACTGCTCCTTCCGGGTCCCGGCGGGCCGCATCGCCGCGCTCGTCGGGCCCAACGGCGCCGGCAAGAGCACCCTGCTGAACCTGGCGACCCGCCTGGCCGAGCCCTCGGCCGGCGAGCTGCGGATCTTCGGCGCACCGGCCGACGAGCCCGGCACCATGGCCCGGTGGGCCTACCTCGGGCAGGACAAGCCGCTGTTCAAGAGGTTCACCGTGGAACAGACCCTGCGGATGGGCCGGGAACTCAACCCGGGCTGGGACCAGCAGGCGGCCGAGCGGATCGTCCGGTCCGGCCAGGTACCGCTCGGGGCCCGGGTCGAGACCCTGTCGGGCGGCCAGCGCACCCGCGTGGCCTTCGCGCTCGCCTTCGGAAAGCGGCCCGAACTCCTGCTGCTGGACGAGCCCATGGCCGATCTGGACCCGGTCGCCCGGGACGAGATCGGCGCCCTGCTGCTGTCCGAGGCCGCCGAGCACGGAACGACCGTCCTGATGTCCTCGCACCTGCTCAGCGAGATCGAGGACATGTGCGACTACCTCCTCGTCCTCGCCGACGGCCGTGTCCGCATGGCGGGTGAGGCCGACGAACTGGTGCCGATGCACACGCTGGTGACCGGAGTGACCGATGAGGGCACCCTGCCCGCGGCCCTGAACGCCCACACCGTGATCGAAGTACGCACCTCCGGGCGGCACTTCACCGCCCTGGTCCGACGTCAGGGACCGCTGGAGGGCGCGTGGCAACTGTCCGAACCCGGGATGGAGGAGGTACTGCTCGCCTACCTCCGCTCCCCCGCGGCCCCCGCACTGCTCTCCCCCACCGCCGCCCCCGACCACCGAGAGGAGTCCGCCGCATGAGCACGCTCACCCAAGGCGCTTCCGGCAGGCGTGCCGCGTCCGTCCCGACCCGCAGGCTGCGCGGACTCGCCTGGCTCATGGCCCGCCAGCACCGTACGGCCCTCATCGCGTGCGCCGCGGCCACCGTCCTCGGCGCGGCCTGGATCGTGTACCAGCGCGGAGCGATGCTGGACGCCCTGCACGGCGCCGGCTGGCCCGGGAAGCCCGGGGCGGAGATCGACGGAAACGTCGTCAACGCGATCACCAACGACCTGAATTCCGCGGGCAGTTCGCTGGCCTTCCTGCCCGTGCTGCTGGGCGTGTTCCTCGGCGCGCCGCTGATCTCCGCCGATCAGGAGAACGGCACCGCGCGGCTCGTCACGACGCAGTCACTCTCCCGCACCCGGTGGCTGGTGTGGAAAGTGGGCTTCGCCCTGACCCTCGCCGCCGTGACGACGGGCGTCCTGGGGCTCTTCTACGCCTGGTGGTGGCGCTCCGCCGGCCCGTTCGCGGCCAACGACTGGCTGAACCACCCGGTGTTCGAGGTCACCGGCCCGGCCGGGGTCGCCACTGCCCTGTTCACCACCTCCCTCGGGATCCTGGCGGGGGCGCTGCTGCGCCGCACCGTGGCCTCCATGGCCGCCACCTTCCTGGTCTCGGGCGTCGCGGTCATCGCGGCGGGGGTCTTCCGGACCCGGCTCGACTCCCCCAGGCGGCTCACCTACCCGCTCACCGCCGAACGGCCCGCCCTGCTCGACCACGTGGTCGTGGTGGACGAGTGGTTCGCGACCGCGTCCGGGAAGCTCTACGGCTGGGGCACCTGCGCGCACGACAGCGCGCCGGAGAACTGCCGGAGCGCTCTCGGCATCGTCAACCGGGTGGCGGACCACTACACCAAGGACCAGATGGCGGGCATGCAGTGGGCCGCCGCGGCGGGGTTCGTCGCACTCGCCGCCGCGCTCGTCGGCGCGCTCCTGTGGCGGGCCCGGCGCCGCGCCCTGTAGGCCGCCGCGGGCCGGGGACCGCCGCGGGCCGCCGCGGCGGCGTCGAAGCCCTAGGCTGGAAGAACCCACGAAGGATCAAGGAGGCGGGCACCGTGGTCGTGTTTCGCATCGAACGCCGCAGCGGCATGCCCGCCTACCTCCAGATCGTCCACCAGGTGGAGCAGGCGCTCCGCATGGGCGCCCTGACCGAGGGGGACAAGCTGCCCACGGCGGCACAGGTCGCCGCCACCACCAAGGTGAACCCGAACACCACCCTCAAGGCCTACCGCGAACTGGAACGGCTGGAGCTGGTCGAGGTGCGGCAGGGGTCGGGCACCTTCATCACCCGCTCGCTGGCCACCCCGCAGACCGCACCGGAGTCCCCGTTGCGGGGCCGGCTCGGGGAGTGGATGCGGGAGGCGCGGGAGCAGGGGATGACGGCGGACGACGTCACGACGCTGTTCGACACCGTGCTCGGGGAGGCCTACCCGGGGATCACGCCCCGGCCGGCGCACATCCCCACGAGCTGACCGGGCAGAGGCCTCCGGCGGTGCCGGGTCAGTAGGTGTAGCTCAGGCCCGACTTGTACGGGGTCAGGGTCCGCGAGCCGACCACGCCGCGAAACTGGTACCAGCCCCACTTCTTGCACACCGTCTGGTAGCTCAGGGTGTTGTAGGACCCCGAACCCACCCGCACGCGCGGGTAGATGACGTTGTCGCCCCAGTCACCGCCGGCCGGACCGCTGGAATAGGCGTCCACCGCCCAGTAGACGCCGATCACGGACCCTCCCCCCGGGCAGTTCCAGTCGCCGAAGTTGACCCAGACGTTCCCGCCCGACCAGGCACTGGCCGGAGCGGCCGTCAGCCCGACCACCCCCAGCGCCATGGCCGAACCCACCAGCACTGCACGGGATTTACGCAGCAGTGATCCACGCATGAGACCTCCCCGGTGACGGATGCGCGCGCTCTCGCCTCGCGTGCGCAGCAGACTCCCACACGATCCGGCCGATCGTCCGACTTTCGATGGAACACCGCAGAAGTCGAACCATCAGCCGACAAATGGGTGTTCGGTACCGGCTGGTTTCCGCTGGTCAGACCGCCAGCGCGGTGGTGACCACCAGGGGCGGCCGCTCGCGCTCCGCCGTCCAGTGGCGGGCGCGCAGGAGGTCCGGGTCGGCGAGGGACTGCGCCTCCTCCACCGTGGGGTGCTGCTGGACGACCTCGCGGAAGCCCGCGCCCTCCAGCAGTTCCGGATAGATCCCGGGGGGCCAGGCGTGATTGCGCACCTCCTGCCAGGTCCCGTCCGTGCGCCGCAGCCGTACGGTCAGCTCGTCGCCCGGTCCGTACACCTCGCCCGGCTCGCCGATCCTCAGGGAGGCGTACTCCCGGCCGGTGCAGGCGGGATCGGTGGCCAGCAGGACGCAGGGGGCGCCGGGGCGCAGCAGGCGGCGGATCTCGGTGAAGACGCCGAGGACGGCCTCTTCGTCGGGCAGCGACGCGATCACGTGGTTGCACATCACCGCGTCCGCGCAGCCGTCCGCCAGGCCGGTCGCCCGCCCGTCCTCGACCAGGTGGAACTCCACCACGGCGGTGTCCGCGGCCCGGGCCAGCGCCAGCATCTCGGGCGAGGTGTCCACTCCCACCACCCGGGCTCCCAGCACCCGGGCCGCGCGGTCGGCGACCGTGCCCGGGCCGCATCCGTAGTCCACGAGGACGTCACCGCCGCGGATCCTGCGGGCGAGGGCCCGGAAGACGAACGGATAGCCGAGCAGCCAGTCCGTGGCCGCCTCCACCGCCGCGAAGGCCTCCGCACCCGCCCGTCCGGACCACGCGGGGTCCCCGGTCCCGCCCGCCTGTCCCCTCTTGCTCGACCTGTCGTTCACAGCCCCACTATCGGCCCATCGGGGCCGCGCCGCCGGGCTACGACACGGTGTCCCCTACCGGCGGCGCCGTCCGGGCGAGCAGCAGGTCGCTGAAGTGCTCCATGGCGATGCCCCCGCCGTGCGCGTCCAGCACCCCGGCGGTGTCGGCCAGGACCCGCTCACGGTGGTCCGGGGACAGGACCCGGTAGCGGGAGAGGGAGGCCAGGTAGCCCAGGTAGCGGTCCGTGTCGTAGTAACGGTCCTCGCGGAAACGGACCTCGCACAGGTCCGTGAACCCTCCGTGGGCCCGGCACTCGGCCGCCGGCCAGCCCGGCGTCCCGGCCCAGTCGCCCGGTGCCCGACCGTAGGAAGAGGCGAGTTCGCCGTGCGGCGCCCCCGTCATCCCGTGGCGGGCGTCGACCTCGGCCAGCGCCGTGTGCAGCCGCGGGTCGCGCACCCCCTGCGGGTTCCAGAACAGGGCCAGCGCGCCACCCGGGTCGAGCGCCTCGCGGGCCAGGTCCAGGCGTCGCGCCGGATCGAGCCAGTGCCAGGAGGTGGCGGCGTACAGGAGCCCGAAGCGGCGCCCGTCGCGCCGCCATTCCTCGAACCCGCCGGCCTCGACCCGTACCCGGGGGAAGCGGGCGGTGTTGCGGCGCAGCACCTCGGCCATGCGCGGATCGGGTTCCACGCAGACCAGCGCGGTGCCCGCCTCGGCGAACGGCACCGTGGCCTTGCCCGTGCCCGCGCCGACCTCCAGCGCCGGGCGCTCCCCCGGCTCCGCGTACTCCAGCACCCGGGCCACCAGCGCGTCCGCGTACCCCGGGCGGGAGGCGTCGTAGAGTTCGGCGACCTCCCCGAACACCTGGGCACGCGCCCTGTCGACCCGTCCCTCCCTGTCCGGCCCCGCCCCGGTCTCCTTCGCCATCCCCATCCCCGTTTCCGTCCCCATCCCGGTGCCCGCTCAACTCTGCCGATCGGCAAGGCGTCACCCTGGTCCCAGGGTGCCGGGTCGGATGGTGCGCGCGACCATGGGGGTATGGACACGGCCCTGAGCGGGATCAGCGTCCCGGGGCGGCTGGCGGCCGAGGACGAGGACATCGGGGCCGAGGAGCTGGCGCTCGCCGCCCGCAACCACGGGCTGCCCCTGGAGGCCCTGCGCTACGAGGTCACGCCGGCCGGCCTGCACTACGTACTGGTGCACTACGACATCCCGGCCGCGGACCCCGGCGCCTGGCGGCTGACGGTCGGCGGCCGGGTCCGCCGGCCGCTGGCGCTGGACCTGGCGGCCCTGCGCGCGCTGCCGGCGGTGACGCACCGGGTGACGATGGAGTGCGCGGGCAACGGCCGGGCACGGCTGCTGCCCCGGCCCGTCAGCCAGCCCTGGCTGGTCGAGGGGGTGGGCACGGCCGACTGGACCGGGGTGCCGCTGCGGACGGTGCTCGCCGAGGCCGGGGTGGGGCCGGAGGCCGTCGAGGCGGTGTTCACGGGGGCCGACCACGGCGTGGAGCGCGGGGTCGAACAGGACTACGCGCGCAGCCTGCCGGTGACCGTCGCGGCCGGCACGGACCCTGAGGTGCTGCTCGCCTACGCGATGAACGGCGAGCCGCTGCCGCCGCAGCACGGGTTTCCGCTGCGGCTGGTGGTGCCGGGCTGGTACGGGATGGCGCACGTGAAGTGGCTGCGGGAGATCACGCTGTCCGACGTGCCCTTCGAGGGCTTCCAGCAGGCGGTGGCCTACCGCTACCGGCGCGACCCCGAGGACCCCGGGGAGCCGGTGACGGTGATCGCGCCGCGCGCCCTGATGGTTCCGCCGGGGTTCCCCGACTTCATGTCCCGCCTGCGCGTCGTGCGCGCGGGCCCCGTACCCCTGGAGGGGCGCGCCTGGTCGGGGCACGGGCCGGTCACCCGCGTCGAGCTGAGCTGTGACGGGGGCCGGACGTGGGCGGACGCCGCGGTGGAGCCGGGTGTGCGGGACGGCCGGGCCCGCGGGGCGTGGCAGGCCTGGCACGGCGTGTGGAGGGCCGTGCCGGGCCGGTACGTCCTGATGGCGCGGGCGACGGACGCCGCGGGCCGCACCCAGCCGCTCGGACAGGTGTGGAACCGCGGGGGCTTCGGCAACAACGCCGTCCAGCGGGTGCCCGTCCTGTGCCGCGGGTGAGCGCCGCGGCGGGCGCCGGCCTCACTCCTCGGGGCCGTCGAGGGTCCAGGCGGAGTGGTGCGCGGTGAACCCGACCCGGGGGTAGTAGTCGACGGCCGCCGGGGCGGCGAGCAGGATGATCGTGGCCTGCGGGGCGGCTTCGCCGGTGACCCGGATCAACTCGCGCCCGACGCCCTTGGACTGGTGGGCGGCGTCGACGGCGAGATCGCTGAGGTAGGTCGCGTACGCGCCGTCGGTGACCGACCGGGCAATGCCGATGAGACGTCCCTCGTCGGTGCGGGCCGTGACGACCAGGTTGGCGCCGGCCAGCATCCGCGCGAAGCGTTCCACGTCGTCGACCGGGCGGCGCTCGGCGAGCGTCGACGCCCGGTAGAGGCCGATGACCTCATCGACGTCGAGGGCGGATCCGACGACGCGTTCACAGGACCACATGCGGCTGACTCTCCTCGGTGCACGGCGCCCGCGCGGGCGCGGGCTTTCGATCATGATCGTACGAGCTGCCGGCCGCGCCCGGCATCGCCCCCCCGGCCGCCCCTGACGCCCCTGCCTCAGAGCAGACGGGCCATGCCCACCGACGCCGGCGCCGGATCCACGAAGCCGAACTTCGCGTAGAGGTGCCGGGCGTCGCCGTCGGCCATGAGGGACACGTACGTCCCCTTGGGCGCGCGCCGCTCCAGTTCGGCGGTGAGCTCGGCCATGATCAGCTTGCCGAGGCCCTGCCCCTGGTGCTCCGGGAGGACACAGATGTCGACGACCTGGAGGAAGCAGCCGCCGTCGCCGACGATCCGCCCCATGCCGACGGTGTCGCCGTGGTGGGCGACGGTGACGCAGTACCAGGAGTTCGGCAGCCCGATCGCCGAACCCTCGACGCTCTTGGCGCCGAGCCCGGTCGCACCGCGCAGCATCCGGTAGGTCGCGACGTCCGGAACGCCCGGCAGGATCTCGTAGGCGGCGTTCTCGTTCCCCGTGGTCATGTCTTCGCCTCGCATGTGTCCGTGAAGGTGCGGATGGGAGTTGTCGGTCGTGGCGAGCGTCTCACGGAGCACTGACAACAGGCTGGGCCGTCTCCGCCGGCGCCGGACGCGCCTTCGTGGCGGGCCCGCGCAGCCGGAGGGCGAGTGTCGCGCCGAGGGCGGCGGCCACCGCGATCAGCGCCCCGGCGAGCAGCGTGGGCCCGTCCGGGGAGGCCGGCGGTACGCCCCTCTGCGCCTGCCGGACGAGCAGCGCCAGCACCGCCGCGCAGGTGGCGCCGGCCACCAGCGTCAGCCGCAGCCGTACGCGTTCGTCGCGCAGCCGTGCGTACCGGGCGGCGAGCGCCGTCAGGAGCAGGACGAACAGCGGCAGCAGCTGGAGGGCGTGCATCCCGAAGAAGTGCGGGACGCGCAGGTCGCCACCGGTGGTCGACCATCCCGTGAGCGGCATTCCCGGCCCGCCGTCGGGTACGCCCACCGCGTGCGCACCGGTCACGGGGGGCGCCCCGTCCCGGGCGGCGGCCAGCTGTCCGGGAGTGGCCGGGGTCATCAGGAAGCCCACCGCGGCCCCGGCCAGGGCGAGGAGCGCGGCGATCCGGATCGCCCAGGCGACGGCGCGGTCGGCGAGGGGTGCCCGGAACAGCAGAACCGCGATCACCAGGGTCGCCGTCCACAGCACCACGACGGTCCCGGCCATCGTGTCGTACAGGCGGGCATCGAAGGGCGTGGCCCGGTTGAAGTGGCTCTGGCGGCCGCGCACCACCTGCCAGGTGATCAGCACCATCTCCACGGCGCTGGCCGCCGCCACCACCGTGCCCGCCCAGCGGGCCGGCCGCCGCAGCCGGGGCCGGGCCTGCTCCAGCAGGGAGATCATCCAGGCCAGGCTCAGGGCGTAGGCGACGAAGGAGAGCGCGAACTTGAGGGGCTTGGCCCAGATGGGGGCGCCCAACAGGACCCGGCCGTCGACGAGCAGCCCCACGGTCGAGCCGACCGCCCAGACGGCCATCAGGCCCGCGAAGAGCACCAGCGGGCGGTGCCAGGTCCTTAAGGAGGAGAACGTCATGGAAACCCCAGAAGAGAATGGATAGCGGCACTTACCGCTATCCGGTAGCGCCACTATCTATGATTCGGGGGACGGCGGCAAGGGTTCACGACGGAGGGACGGCGCGAGGATGCGCATCGGCGAGCTGAGCGCACGGACCGGGGTACCGGTACCGACGATCAAGTACTACGTACGGGAGGGGCTGCTCCCGGCCGGTGAGCTCAGCAGTCCCAACCAGGCGAGCTACGGGGACGCCCACGAGCGCAGGCTGCGGCTGGTCCGCGGCCTCCTGGAGGTCGGCGGGCTCTCCCTGGCCGCCATCCGCGAGGTACTGGCGGCCGTCGACGACACGGAGCGGCCCGTCCACAAACTCCTCGGGGCGGTGACGGACCGGCTGGTGCCGGAGCACGGAGGGGAGGCGGACGCCGAGACCGTCCTCGCACGCGAGCGGGTGGCCCGGCTCATCGAGGCGCGCGGCTGGCGGGCGTCCCCGGACTGCCCGGCCGGCGAGGCCCTCGCCGCGGCCCTGGCGGCCCTGGCGCGGGCCGGGCACGCCGGCTTCGCCGGAGTGCTCGACACCTACGCCGAGGCGGCGGCGCAGGTGGCGGGCGCGGATCTCGCGTCCCTGTCCGGCAAGACCTCCCGTGAGGACCTCGTCGAATCGGTGGCCGTGGCCACGGTCCTGGGGGACAGGATGTTCGCGGCGCTGCGCAGGCTGGCGCAGACGGACGCCTCCGCCCGCGCCCAGGAGGCGTCCGGGGTCAGCGGGTCCGGGTGACCACCGGATCGTCCAGGAGCCCGGGGCCGTTGTTGCGGACGCTGTTGACCGCGGTGCCGACCGCGCGGACCTCCAGGCGGCCTTCGGCGGGGGTGGCGAGGAGGGTGCGCAGGGCGTGCGGGTCCCGGTGCCCGGGGTCCAGCCAGGCGTCGTAGTCGGCGGGGGCGAGGGCCAGCGGCATCCGGGGGTGGACCCGGCCGGCGGCGTCGGTGGCCTCGGTGGTGATCACGGTGCAGGTCGCCCACCAGGCGGCCGGGTCGTCCCCGTCCGTGACGGCGGGGTCGCGCCAGAACTCGTACAGGCCGGCCATCGCCATCACGGTGCCGTCCTGCGGGCTGATGAAGTAGGGCTGCTTGTACGCCTTGGCGGTGGCGGTCGCCGGGACGGCCTGCCACTCGTAGAAGCCGTCGGCGGGCAGCAGGCAGCGGCGTGTGGCGTAGGCGCGGCGGTAGGCCGGCTTCTCGGCGACCGTCTCGACACGGGCGTTGATCATCCGCGCCGCGCCGCCCGGGTCCTTGGACCAGGACGGCACCAGCCCCCAGCGCAGCGGCCGCAGCCGGCGTTCCAGGAGCCCGGTCTCGCGGTCGGCGCGCTCCAGTACCGCCCACACGGGATCGGTCGGGGCGACGTTCCAGCTGGGCGGGACCACCGCGTCGGGGCCCGGCGCGGCGGCCCCGAACAGGCCGGTCAGGTCCTCGGGGCTGCGGGTGGAGACGTATCGGCCGCACATGCCTCCAGCCTGCCACTCGGACCGCCGCCGGACGGGGCGGCGCGGAGCCTCACTCCCTTCGCAATCTCGACTCCGGCCGCTCCCGGGCGACCGGGCCCGCGTCCCCCGGTGGGTGGGGCTATGCGGCGGCGACGGCGGGCAGGACGTCCAGGCGGGCCGCCCGACGGGCCGGGCGCAGTCCTGCGAGGACGCCGGCCGCCGGTCCCGCCAGAGCGACCACCGCGAGCTGCGCCGGAGGCGCGGTGAAGGCGAGGGCGTCGTCCCCCGCGCCCGCCGAGGCCGTCACCAGGACCCAGCCGAGGAGGACGCCGAGGAGCAGGCCGCCCGCCGTGCCGAAGGCGGCCACCAGCACCGACTCCCAGCGGACCATCGCCCGTAGCTGGGCCCGGGTCTGGCCGACGGCGCGCAGGAGTCCCAGTTCGCGGGTGCGTTCGTGCACCGCGAGGGTGAGGGTGTTGGCGATGCCGAGCAGGGCGATGAGCACGGCGAGGGCGAGGAGGGCGTAGACGAGGGTGAGCATCATGTCGATGCCGCCCGCCGAGGAGGCGGCGTACTCCGCCCGGGTCTGGACCTCCGGGCCGCCGTACCGGGCGGCCGTACGCTCCACCGCGGCCGCGCCGTCCGCCGCGGACACCCCGTCCCGGAAGGTGACGGCGACCAGGGTGTCGGAGTCCTGGGCGCGGTGCGGGGCCCAGGCCGCACGGGTGATCAGGTAGTCGCCGGCGAGGTCGGGGCGGTCGTAGACGGCACGGACCGTGAACGGGAGCTTCTGCCCGTCGGTGAAGGCGAGTTCGAGGCCGCTGCCCGGCCGCCAGCCGTGCCGGCCGGCTTCCTTCGCGCTGACCGCGATGCCGTCCGTGCCGAGGGAGTCGAGGCGTCCCTCCACCGTGCCGAGGTCGAGGCCGACGGCGAGGGCGGCCGGGTCGGTGACCGTCAGGGCGCGGCCGGAGCCGTCGACCTCCGCGACTCCCCTGCCCAGGCCCACGGCGCTCCGCACCTCGGGCAGGGCCGCCACGGCGGGCGCCAGCGCGGGGCTGAGGCCGCTGCCGCCCGCCCCGAACGCGGGGGTGCTGATGGCGACGTCACCCGCGAAGGAGCGGGACACCGTCCGGTCCATGGTGGCCTTGAGGGAGGCCCCGAAGACGGTGAAGAGGCTGACGACGGCGACTCCGATCATCAGCGCGGTCGCGGTGGCCGCCGTCCGTCGGGGGTCGCGCGCGGCGTTGCGTCCCGCGAGGGCTCCCGGGACCCCGCGCAGCCGGCGCAGGGGATCCGCGAGGATCCGTACGGCGTACGAGGACGTCACCGGTCCGAGGACGACGAACGAGGCGGTCGCCAGGACCGCCCCCGTCCCCGACAGCCACGGCGACGGCGCGGCCGGGACCCCGGCCAGGATCGCCGCGAGGGCGGCGGCGCCGAGGACGGCGCCCGCGAGCGTGCGGGCCCGCGAGGCCCCGGAGCGGTCCACCGTGCTCTCGCGCAGGGCCGCGAGGGGTGCCGTGCGGCCCGCCCGTACGGCGGGTGCCAGCGCGGAGCCGAGGCAGACGGCGACGCCGACGCCGAGCGGGAGCAGCAGTGAGGTGGTGCTGACGACCAGGTCCCCTTCGGGGAAGGGGAATCCGAGGGCCGGGAAGAGCGCCCGGAGGCCGGCCGCGACGCCGAGGCCGCCGAGCAGGCCGCCCACCGAGGCGAGGACCCCGACCACCGCGGCCTCGGCCAGGGTGCCGGCGAGGATCTGGCGGCGGGCGGCGCCGAGGGCGCGGAGCAGGGCGTTCTCGCGGGTGCGCTGGGCGACGACGATCGCGAAGGTGTTGTGGATGCCGAAGGTGGCGACGAGCAGGGCGATCCCGGAGAAGACCAGCAGCAGGGTGGTGAACAGGCCGAGGAACCGGCCCGAGATCATCTCGGTGTTCTCCTCGACCGCCTCCTGCCCGGTGATGGCCTCGACGCCCTGCGGCAGCACCGGGCCGAGGGCCTCCACCAGTCGGCGCTGGGTGGTGCCGGGGGCGGCCCGGACCAGGAGGGAGGCCGCCCGGCCGGGGCCGGCGGTGAGGTACTTCTCGGCGTCCGCGCGGGTCATCGCGGTGTACGTGACCTGCCCCATGCCGTCGGCGCCGCCGAAGGTGGCCAGGCCGACGACGGTGACGCGGACCGGGTCGGGGGTGCGCAGCACGGTCGTGTCGCCGACGGCGAGGCCGCCCTGTACGGCGGCTCCCCGGTTGACGACGACCTCGCCGGTGCGCTGCGGTGCGCGGCCCTCGGCCAGGCGGTACGGGTTGAGGCGGGGGTCCGCGATCCAGTTCCCGGCGAGGGTGGGCGGGCCCTGACCGCCGACCGGGCGGCCGTCCTTGCCGACGAGCTGCCCGGCGCCCTGGATGTCGGGCTCGACGGCGGCCACGCCGGGGACGGCGCGGAGCCGGTCCGCGAGGTCGGCGGCGACCGTCTGGCGGCTGCCCTGGGCCTGGCCGGGGACGGTGACGACGCGCGAGCCGCGCACGACCGCGTCGGTGCCGCTCGCCGCGCCCGCGAACATGCTGTCGAAGCTCGCGCGGAGGGTGTCGCCCATGACGAGGGTTCCGGCGAGGAAGGCGACGCCGAGGAGGACGGCCGTGAAGGTTCCGGCGAAGCGGCGTCTGCGGGCGCGCAGCGAGGCGGTGGCCAGTCGCAGGGTGGTGCGGGCCGCGCTCATGACGTCCGCCTTCCGGGGCGGGCGACCGCGCCCGTGCCGCTGCGGGTGCCAGTGGCGCCGAAGGTCTCCGACGTGTCGGAGGCGCCGAGGGTGTCGGAGGTGTCGGAGGTGTCGGAGGTGTCGAAGGCTTTGAGGCGGTCCAGGACGCGGTCGGCGGTCGGGGCCGACATCCGGTCGACGAGGCGGCCGTCGGCGAGGAACAGGACCTCGTCGGCGTGGGCGGCGGCGACCGGGTCGTGGGTGACCATGACGACCGTACGGCCCATCTCGCGCACCGCCCTGCCGAGGAGGCCGAGCACCTCCTGGCCCGCGCGGGAGTCGAGGTTCCCGGTCGGTTCGTCGGCGAACACCACCTCGGGGTCGCCGGCGAGGGCGCGGGCCACGGCGACGCGCTGCTGCTGGCCCCCGGAGAGCTCGGCGGGCCGGTGGTGCAGGCGGTCGCGGAGCCCGACGACGTCGATCAGGACGTCCAGCCGGGCGGCGTCGGGCCGGGTGCCGGCGAGGTCCAGGGGGAGGGTGATGTTCTCGGCGGCGGTGAGGGTGGGAACCAGGTTGAAGGCCTGGAAGACGAAGCCGATGCGCTCACGGCGCAGCAGCGTGAGCCCGCGGTCGTCGAGGGCGCCGAGTTCGGTGCCTCCGATGTGGACGGAGCCGGAGGTCAGGGTGTCGAGTCCGGCGGCGCAGTGCATGAGGGTGGACTTGCCGGAACCGGACGGTCCCATGATGGCGGTGAAGCGGCCGGCCGGAAACGTGGTGCTGACCCCGTCGAGGGCCCGCACCTCGGTGTCGCCGCGGCCGTAGACCTTGACCGCGTCGACGACGCGTGCGGCGGCGCGTTCGCCGCCGCCCGGTGCGGTGGCGGTGGTGGCGGGGCTCATGCCGCGCCGTCCCGGAGGGAGCGGCCGAACTGCTCGTCGAGGACGGACAGCCGGCGCCAGTACTCGTCCTCGTCGATCTCTCCGGAGGCGAAGCGCCGTCCCAGGACCGCGATCGGGGAGTGCTCGCCGTACGCGGCGGCCCGGTTCTGCCACGGTCCGCGTCGGCCACCGCGCCACACGGTACGGCGCAGCACGGTGACGACGGTGATCACGACCGCCGCCCACACCAGGGGGAAGAGCAGCAGCCAGGGGGCGGGCCCGTCGTGGGCGAGGGTGGTCAGGGTGGTGTCCATGTCGGTTCGGCTCCTCGGAAGCGGGGGTCTCGTCTTGCTTCCGAGCCTCGCTCCGGGAGGGGGTCCGGGTCGTCGTACGGCCGGCTGCACCGGGGGTACTTCCCGGGGAGTACCCCCGGCGCCCGGCGCCGACGGGGTGGGCCGGGCCGTGGGCCGTAAACCGGGCAGTGGAGCTCAGCCGAGCCAGCCGGGCCGGACCAGCCCGGACTCGTAGGCCAGGACGACGAGTTGGGCGCGGTCCCGGGCGCCGAGCTTGACCATGGTCCGGCTGACGTGCGTCTTCGCGGTGAGCGGGCTGACGACCAGCCGACGGGCGATCTCCTCGTTGGACAGCCCCATGCCGACCAGGGCCATCACCTCGCGCTCCCGCCCGGTGAGCCGCTCCAGGCCCGCCGCGGAGGCGGGCTGTCTGGAGCGGGCCGCGAACTCCGCGATCAGACGGCGCGTGACGCCGGGGGACAGCAGGGCGTCGCCGTCCGTCACCGCCCTGACCGCGCGCAGCAGTTCCTCCGGTTCGGTGTCCTTGACGAGGAAACCGGAAGCGCCGGAGCGGATGGCTTCGAAGACGTACTCGTCGAGTTCGAAGGTGGTCAGCATGACCACCCGCACGGCGGACAGGGTCCCGTCCCCGGTGATCGAGCGGGTCGCGGCGAGTCCGTCGACGCCCGGCATCCGGATGTCCATGAGGACCACGTCGGGGCGCAGGGCCCGGACCAGCCGCACCGCTTCCGCGCCGTCCGACGCCTCGCCCACGACCTCGATGTCGCTCTGGGCGTCGAGCAGGGCCCGGAACCCCGCCCGGACGAGCAGCTGGTCGTCTGCGAGCAGGACGCTGATCACGGTTCCTCCTGGAGCGGGGCGGCCGTGGGCGGGAGTCTCGCGATCACCCGGAAGCCGCCGTCCGGGCGGGGACCGGCCTCGATGGTGCCACCCAGGGCGGCGGCCCGCTCACGCATTCCTGCGAGGCCGTTGCCGCTGCCGCCCGCGGGGTTCCCGGTGGCCGGGCCGTCGTCGTCCACCCGTAGTTCGAGGCCGTCCGGCCGCCAGGTGAGGAGGATGCGGGCGGTGCGCGAGCCGGAGTGCCGCACCACGTTGGTCAGGGCCTCCTGGAGGATGCGGAAGGCGGCGAGGTCCGCGCCGGGCGGCAGGGTGCGGGGCCGCCCCTCGGCGGCGGCGGTGACGGTCAGGCCGGCGGCCGCGGCCTGTTCGAGGAGTTCGGGGAGGCGTTCCAGGCCCGGGGCGGGCGCGCGCGGCGCGGCGCCGGGGGCGCGGAGGGTGTCGAGGACCTGGCGGACCTCGCCGAGCGCCTCCTTGCTGGCCGCCTTGATCGTGGTGAGCGCCGTGCGCGCCTGCTCGGGGTCGGTGTCGAGCAGGGCCAGGCCGACCCCCGCCTGGACGTTGATCACGGAGATGCTGTGGGCGAGGACGTCGTGGAGTTCGCGGGCGATGCGCAGCCGCTCCTCGTCGGCCCGGCGGCGGGTGGCCGCCGCCCGTTCGAGCCGCTCGCGGGACCATTGTTCGCGGCGGACGCGGACCAGTTCGAAGACGGCGAGCATGGCGAGGATCCAGGCGGTGATGCCCAGCTCCTGCGTCCAGGGCGCCGGGCCGTCCCCGGCGGGCGGCAGCCACCGGTAGAGCCGGTGCCCGATGAGCAGGTGGCCGGTCCACAGCAGTGCCACGGCCCCCCAGGCAGCTCTGCGGTGACCGGAGACGACGGCGGCGAAACAGGCCACGGCCAGGCTGACGAAGACGGGGCCGTAGGGGTACCCGGCTCCGAGGTAGACCAGGGTGACGGCACTCACCCCGTAGACCACGGCCACCGGGTGGCGGTGGCGCACGACCAGCAGGGCCGGCCCGAGCAGGAGCAGGATCCTGGCCCACACGTCGAGCGGCATACGACCGCTCTGCGCCTGCGCCGCCCATCCGGACCCGACCTGTGCCAGGACGGCGACGAGCAGCGCGGAGCGCAGGCCCGAGCCCCGCCCGGCTCCTTCCGCCCATCGTCGCCACGGCGGACCGTGGCGTTCGCGCTGCTGTTCCATGACCGTCACGCTAGACGTGGGCCCGCGTCACCGGCGTCACCCCGGCGTAGCGTCTTCGGCGTACTCCCCCGGTAGTACGCCCGAGTACGCCGCGCCCCTCCCCACGCGCCCCGCGGCGCAGCGCGATCCGGCCAATCCCTGATGTGCACATGACATCTCAAGACCCCTGTGGGACATTCCGTGACGCACTCCGCACCGGCCTCGCACCACACCCCCACAAGGACGTGTCAAGGAGGAGCGACATGCTGCACCTCACGCAGCCCCACCGGAAGAAGCTCGGCATCGCCGCACTGGCGCTCGCGGCCACCGTCGCCGGCGTCACGACCGCCACCGCGTCACCCACCGCCGACCAGAAGGTCGACGGTGTCATCGTCGTCGCGGGCAACACCTGCGGCTGGACCAACGCACGGGCCGACGCCAATCCCCCCGCCGCCCTCACCGTCGACCGCACCAGCATCAACAAGCCCGGCGGCAACCTCGCCTGCGACGGGAGCATCACCGCCTCCCTCAACAACAACCCCGTCTTCACCTTCGACGACACCGCCGCGACCGCCCGGACCGACCTGATCGACATCACCGGGCAGCAGAGCTTCATCTCCTGCCGGTACAAGGCCACCAACATCATGTGGGACCGCGACGGGACGACCAGGAAGTACGTCAACCGGGCCTTCACCGCCACCAAGACCTCGGGCAGCTTCCTGTGCCCGGGCTCCGTCACCACGGCGGCCGGGGGCGCCTCCATGCTCTTCCACTGACCGGCGGCCGGGCCCGCCCGCACCCGCTCGGGCCGGTACGCCGCCGGGGCGGGCGCGAGCGGGCCCGGACCGGGACCCTAAGGCAGGACCGGGACCGTACGGCCGGACCGGACCGTACGCCCGGATCGGTACCCCGCACCGCCCGAACGCTACCCCGCACCGCCCGGACCGGAACCGTGCACCGCAAGGGCCCCCGCCCCGGGGTCAGCCCAGCGTCGCGGGCGTGGGCCCGTCGGGACGCACCGTGATGCTGTACGCGGCCCCCTCCGGGACGGAGCGGAAGCGCGGTGCGCGGGCGGGCAGCAGGTGCTCCAGGAGGACGGTCGACTCCAGGAGGGCGAACCGCAGGCCCAGGCAGGCCCGCGGCCCCATGCCGAACGGGAGGTAGCTCCCCGGATGGGCGGGGCGCCGGCCGGGGACGGTGAAGCGCGCCGGGTCGAACCGCCCGGGATCCTCCCACACCCCCGGGTCGCGGTGCGTGAGGTAGGGGCAGACCAGGACGTCGGTGCCGGCCGCGATCCGGTACCCGCAGAGGTCGTCGTCGCGCGCCGCGCTGCGCGGCAGCATCCAGGCGGACGGGTAGAGGCGCAGGGTCTCGTGGACGAGGGCCTGGACCGCCTGCCGCCGCTCGGGCGAGCCTTCGGGGCCCGCGGCCAGGGCCCGTTCCCGCGCCCGCGGGTTCCGGTCCAGCAGGAGGTGGAGCCAGGTCAGGGTGGTGGCGGTGGTCTCGTGACCGGCGACCAGGAGGGTGACCAGCTCGTCACGGACCAGCCGGTCGGTGTACTCGGGGCGCGTTCCCGCCGCGTCGAGCAGCACGTGCAGCAGGCCCGGGCCGTCGGGTCCGGCCGTGCCGTCGCGGGCGGCCTCGATGGCGCGGCTCGCCACGGCGTCGATCCGGGCCAGCTCGGGCGCGACGGCCCCCCGGGCGGCTCCCCCGTCGGCCGGCAGGGTGGGCAGCTCGGCCACCACGTGCGCCACGGCGCCCAGTTCGCGCTCGGTGACCGGGTCGAGGGGATGCCCGGTCAGGGACCGCCAGATGGTGTCCAGGGCGAAGCGGCGCATCTCGTCGCCGACGTCGAAGACCCGGCCGGTACGGGCGTACCCGGCCCAGCGCCCCGCGGCGGTCCGGGCGGCCCCGGTGATCCGCCGTTCGTAGCGGCGCATCCCCGGGCCGGTGAACTGGGACTGCAGCAGCCGCCGTTGCCGTTGCCACGCGTCGCCGGTGGCGGCCAGGACCCCGTCGCCGATCAGCAGCCGGGCCCGGTGCGAGCGCTTGACGTACCGGTCCGGGCGGAGTGCGAGCACGTGCTGGACGGCCTGCGGCCCGGTGACGAGGACCGCCGGCCCGGAAGCGGCGCCGAGGTCCAACGCCGCGATACCGCCGAGCCGTTCGCGCGCCAGGGTGAAGAGGTCGATCGGTTCCCCTCCCCCGGCCCTCCACTCGGCGACGAGGGCGGGGTCGAGCTCGGGAACCCGGCGGCCGGCCGGGGACGGGACGGGGAGGCGGCCGGGGCCTGCGTCGGTGGCCACGGTGGGCTCCTGTTCGGCGGGTGTGCGTCGTCACGTGCCGGGTGCGGACATCACGCACTGTAGGGGAGCGCGGGCTCCCCGCGACAGGCCGCCCCCCGACGGGGCCGGTTCGTGCCCTTCCGGGTCGCCGTCTGGCCGAACTCCGTCGGAATCCGGCTGCCGTTCGCCTGGTGTATCCGCTGCCGTCACGTCAGGCTCCCTGTCCGGTACCCCGGCCGCGCTGTGCTGGGGGCGCTCAACCACCCTCAACCACAGAGGTCGTACCGCCATGGCAGAACTCAACCGCCGCCGTTTCCTGCAGCTCGCGGGCGGCGCCGCCGCCCTGACCATGCTCGACGAGAGCATCGCGCGGGCCGCCGCCATCCCCGCGCAGGGGAGCACCGGCACCATCGCCGATGTCGAGCACATCGTGGTCCTCATGCAGGAGAATCGTTCCTTCGACCATTACTTCGGCGCGCTGCGCGGCGTCCGCGGCTTCGGCGACCCGCGCCCGGTGACCCTGCCCAGCGGCAAGTCCGTCTGGCACCAGTCCGACGGCACGAAGGAGACACTGCCCTTCCGGCCGCCGTCCGACGACCTCGGCATGGAGTTCCTCCAGGGCCTCAACCACGACTGGGCGGGCGGCCAGAGCGCCTTCAACAAGGGCCGGTACGACAACTGGGTCCCCGCCAAGACGGCCACGACCATGGCCCACCTGACGCGCGAGGACATCCCCTTCCACTACGCCCTCGCGGACGCGTTCACCATCTGCGACGCGTACCACTGCTCGTTCATCGGCTCCACCGACCCCAACCGCTACTACCTCTGGTCGGGCCACACCGGCAACGACGGCACGGGCGGCGGCCCGGTCCTCAACAACGCCGAGGCGGGCTACGGCTGGACCACCTACCCCGAGCGCCTGGAGGCGGCCGGGATCTCCTGGAAGGTCTACCAGGACATCGGCGACGGCCTCGACGCGGCCGGCTCCTGGGGCTGGATCAACGACGCCTACCGCGGCAACTACGGCGACAACTCCCTCCTCTACTTCAACAGCTTCCGGGGCGCCAAGCCCGGCGAGCCCCTGTACGAGAAGGCCCGGACCGGCACCGACTCCAAGGCGGGCGAGGGGTACTTCGACCGGCTGCGTGCCGACGTCGCCGCCGGCACACTGCCGAAGGTCTCGTGGATCGCCTCCCCCGAGGCCTTCAGCGAGCACTCCAACTGGCCCTCCAACTACGGCGCCTGGTACATCGCGCAGGTGCTGGACGCCCTCACCTCCAACCCCGACGTGTGGGCCCGTACCGCCCTCTTCATCACCTACGACGAGAACGACGGCTTCTTCGACCACGTCGTCCCCCCGTACGCCCCCGCCGACGCCTCCCAGGGCCTGTCCACCACGCCCACCGCCCTGGACGTCTTCCCCGGCAAGCCCGGGTACGTCGCCGGACCGTACGGCCTCGGCCCGCGCGTCCCGATGCTCGTCGTCTCCCCCTGGAGCACCGGCGGGTACTCCTGCTCCGAGACCTTCGACCACACGTCGGTCATCCGCTTCATGGAGCGGCGCTTCGGGGTGCGGGAGCCCAACATCTCGCCGTGGCGCCGCGCCGTGTGCGGAGACCTCACCTCCGCCTTCGACTTCGCCCGCAAGGACACCGCCTCCGTCCGGCTGCCCGACACCGGGGCCTGGTACCCGCAGGACCGCGACCGCCACCCCGACTTCCGGCCCGCCCCGCCGGCCGAGGGAGCCGTACCGCGCCAGGAGAAGGGCCTGCGCCCCACGCGGGCGCTGAAGTACGCCCCGTACGTGGACGGCGCCGCGCTGACCGGGGAGGGGAAGTTCCGGCTGACCTTCGGCGGCGGCCCGGACCTGGGCGCGCAGTTCCACGTCACCTCCGGCAACCGCACCGATGCCCCCTGGACCTACACCGCCGAGGCCGGCAAGTCGATCGCGGACGTCTGGAACACGCGGTACTCGGCCGGTGTCACCGACCTGACCGTGCACGGCCCCAACGGCTTCCTGCGCGGCTTCCGCAACCCCGGCACCACCCCCGGCCCCGAGGTCACCGCCCGCCACAACGCCACCACCGGGAACCTGGACCTCACCCTCACCAACGCCGGGGCCTCGGCGGCGATCCTGACGGTCACCAACGCCTACGGGGGCGGCCCCAAGCGCCTCACCGTCGCCAAGGGCGCGACGGTCACGTACGCCGTCCCGCTGAGGAACACGCGGCGCTGGTACGACGTGACGGTCACCGCGTCCGGGGCACCGGACTTCCTGCGCCGCTTCGCGGGCAAGGTCGAGACGGGAGCGGCAGGCCTGTCGGACCCCGGGATCCTGACGGACCAGTCCTCCTGACGCCCTCCCCGAGCGGTCGCCCGGCGGGCGGCCGCTCGGGTCCGCCCCGCGCCCGTACCCCTACGCGGACTCCGGCTCCGGCTCCGGCAGCCAGTCGCGCGCCGGGTCGTACTCCAGCCAGCGGCTGCGCCCGGCCTCCTCCGCGAGCCCGGCCAGCAGGGCGGGGAGCCCCGGGTGGGGGTCCGCGGCGCGCCACAGCAGCGACCAGGCGTAGAGCGGGGTGGGCCGTACCAGCGGCACGGACCGGATGCCCGGGGTCCGCGGGAGCGGCACGTCCGCCGGCATCAGCGTGAAGCGCCGCGGGTCGCCCCGGAGCCCGGACAGGAAGTGGTCGGGGCCCAGGTTCGGGCTCTCGGCGTGCTCGGTGACGCCGAAGCGGCGGGCGAAGCGGTGCAGGAAGTCGAGGCGGTCCAGCGCCCCGGGGGTCCACAGCACTCCGCCCCGCAGTTGTTCGGGCCGCAGCTCGGGCTCCGCCGCCAGCGGATGGTCCGCTCCCAGGACCGCGTCGACCGGCTCCAGGCGCACCAGACGGTGCGTCAGTCCCGCCGGCAGCGGCGGGTGGACGCGCCCGAACGCGGCGTCGACGTCCCCGTGCAGCAGCGCGGCGGCCACCGCCGGCAGGTCCCGGCCGTGACCCGGTTCCAGGGCCGCCTCCCCGGCGGCCGCCGCCACCGGGGCGAGCGTCCGCATCGGCGCGTACAGGTGGCCCCACACGTCGACCCTCAGCGGCCGGTGCCCGTCCCGTACGGCGGCCACGGCGCGGTCGGCGGCGGCCAGGGTCCGGCGCGCCGGTTCGAGGAACCGGCGGCCCGCGTCGGTCAGCCGGACGCCCTGGCCGCCGCCCCGGTCGAACAACGGCGTGCCGAGGGCGGACTCCAGGCGGGCGATCCGTTTCGACAGGGCCTGCTGGGAGACGGAGAGCGTCTCGGCGGCCCGGCCGAAGTGCAGTTCCCGTGCGGTACCCACGAAGGCGCGCACCTGCGCGAGATCAAGATCCACGCCCTCACCTTAGGCGACAACCCCTGGTTGTCGTCCCCTCCCGCGGGTTGTTGGACCGCTCCGCGGGCCCGCCGGTTCCATGACGGGCATGAGGAGACTGATTCCCACGGGAGATCCGGCACGGCCGGTGGAGTTCGTCGAGGACATCCAGCCGGTACCGGCCGACGGCGAGGTGCTGGTCCGTGTCGAGGCGTTCGCGCCGAACCGCGGCGAGACGTTTCTGCTGGAGCGGCCGAAGCCCGGTCTGCTCCCCGGCAAGGACGTCGCGGGGCTGGTGGTGCAGGCGGCGGCCGACGGTTCCGGCCCGCCGATCGGGACCCGGGTGGTGGGCCATCCGCCGCTGGGCGGCTGGGCGGAGTACGTGGCCGTGCCCACGCATTCGCTGGCCGTCCTGCCCGACGGCATCGACGCGGTCCGGGCCGCGGCGCTGCCGCTGGCCGGGATCACGGCCCTGCGGCTGCTGCGCACGGCGGGGAGCCTGGCGGGCCGCCGCGTCCTGCTGACCGGCGCTTCGGGTGGCGTGGGGCACTACGTCACCGAGCTGGCGGCCGCGGCGGGCGCCGAGGTCACCGTGGTGACGGCGACCGCGGCGCGCGGGGAGCGGCTGCGGCGGCTGGGCGCGGCGGCGGTCGTGCACGAGGTGGCCGCGGCGCGGGGGCCGTTCGACGTGGTGCTGGAGTCCACCGGCGGCCCCGCCCTCGCGGTGGCGCTGTCCCGGCTCGCGCCGGGCGGACTGCTGGTGTGGTTCGGGCAGGCCTCCAGGACCCCGGCGACCCTGGACTTCTTCGACTTCTTCGCCGGTCCGGAGGGCGCCTCGATCCGGCACTTCCACTACGCCGGGGCCCCGTACGCCGACGATCTGGACACCCTCGTACGCCTGGTGGGGGCCGGGCGGCTGCACCCGGAGATCGACCGGGTCGCGGACTGGGAGCGGACCGCCGGGACGCTGGTGGACCTGCGGGAGCGGCGGATCCGCGGCAAGGCCGTGCTGACGACGGGCCTGACGACGGGGGCGGCCCGATGAGCCGGGCACCGGCCGCTGCGGCGGCCGCGGACACCGCATCCCCCGAGGACGCCCTCGGCGCCACCACCGCCACCACCGCCGCCGCTGTCGCCGAGGAGCGGTTCAGCCGGGCCACGGGGGCCGGGCTCGACCCGCACGAGTACCGGTGGGTGACGGGTGGCCCGGCTCTGGCCGACGGCTGGACCGAGGCGTTCGCGGCCGCGGGCCGGCGCCACCTCGCCCGCGCTGAGCGGGCGGCCTCGACCGTCTCCGAGGGCGGGCACCTCCAGGTCGCGGCCCGCTGGTTCCACTTCGCGACGCTGGGCCCGGACCCGCGGGGGCGGGCCCGGGCGCGGGCCGCCGCGGAGGCCGACGCGGCCATGGGACGGGCGCTGGCCCTGCTGGAGCCGGGGGCGCGGCGGATCGAGGGGGACTCCTTCGCCGGCTGGCTGCGCGGGGCGGCGGACGCGGCGGCCACCGTGGTGGTGGTTCCGGGCCTGGACTCCGGGAAGGAGGAGTTCCACGCGGTCACCGGGGCGCTGCTGGACCGGGGACTGGCGGTGTTCGCCATGGACGGGCCGGGCCAGGGCGTGCTCGCCCCGTCCAGCACCCTCCGGCCGGACTACGAGCAGGTGGTGGCCGGGGTCGTCGACGCGCTCGGCGTCGACCGCGTCGGGCTCATCGGCCTCAGCCTGGGCGGCTGGTACGCGGCGCGCAGCGCGGCCCTCGAACCCCGCGTGGCCGCGGCGGCCACGGTGAGCGGGCCACTGCGGCTCGACTGGGACGGTCTGCCGCCCGTCCTGCGGGAGCTGCTCGCCGGGCGCGCCGGCGGGGTGGGGCGGGCGCGCGCCTTCACCGGCCGGGTCGACCTGTCGGGGGTGGCGCCGGACATCGCCTGCCCGCTGCTGGTGGTGGACGGCGGGCAGGACGTCATCCCGGGTGTGGTGAACGGGGCGGGGCTGGCCGCGGGCGCCCCGCGCGGGGAGTACCTCCTGGTCCCGCATGGCGACCACCTGCTGGGAAACGCCCACCCGCACTGGCTGGCCCGCACCGCGGACTGGCTGGCCGAAGCCCTGACGGCCCCCGGCCGGACCTGACCGCCCCCCTCCGGCCCCGGACCCCGGCCCCGGACCCCTGCCCCGGGCCCGCCCCGGCACGCTCCGCTCCCGCCCCGGCACCCCCGGTGCCCGGCACGGGTCGCAGGGCCGGGAGCGGGGACGCAGCATGGAAGGAGGTCCGTCCGGGTGAGGAGGCCTGCATGACCGATGGGCAGCCCGCTCCCCGCGCCCCGCGCGCCGGGGCACGGCGCGGGGCGGTGAGGTCCGCGGCGGCCGGGTCCGTGGCCGCGGGCGCCCTGCTCGACGTCCTGGGCGTGGCCGCCGTCCTCCTGGACGCCGAGGGCCGGATCACCCTGTGGAGCCCGCAGGCCGCCACCCTGTTCGGATACACGGCCGAGGAGGCCCTCGGCCGGTACGCGGCGGCGCTGCTGATCGCGGACGAGGACCGCGAGGAGGTGCTGGGGCTGTTCGCCCGGGTCATGGCGGGCGGGGACTCCGGCTCCTGGACGGGGGTGTTCCCCGTACGCCACCGGGACGGCCGTACCGTGCTGGTGGAGTTCCGCAACATGCGGCTGCAGGCCGACAACGGCCGGTTCTTCGCCCTGGGCCTCGCCTCCGAGCAGGCCACCCTGCACCGGGTCGAGCGGGACCTGGCCCTCTCCCTGCGCCTGGTCGACCAGTCCCCCATCGGGCTGGCCGTCCTCGACACCGATCTGCGCTACGTGCTGGTCAACCCGGCGCTGGAACGCATCAACGGCGTCTCCGCCGACCGGCACCTGGGCCAGCGGATCGCCGAGATCCTGCCCTTCCTCGACGGCTCGGCCATCGAGGCGCGGATGCGCGAGGTCATGGCGACCGGCGTGCCTGTGCTGGACGAGTTCACCACCGGCCGGATCGCCGCGGACGACGAGGGCGAGCGCGCCTGGCTGGTGTCGCTCTACCGGCTGGACGACCAGGCCCACCGGGTGATCGGCGTCGCCGTGTCGGTGATGGACGTGACGGAACAGCACCGTACGGCCGTGTCCGCCGCCCACGCCCGGCGGCGCCTGTCCCTGATCGCGGACGCCTCCGTCCGCATCGGGACCACCCTCGACCTGGACATCACCGCCCGGGAACTCGCCGACGTCGCCGTCCCGGAGGTCGCGGACATCGCCGCCGTCGACGTCCTCGACACGGTCCTGACGGGTCTGCGGCCGGGCGGGGATCCGGGCGATCTGGGCGTACGGTTCCGGGCGCTGGCGGTGAAGTCCGCCTACCGCACCCCCGCCGAGGCGGCCGCCGACCCCGTCGGGGACGTCGCCCTGTACGGCCCCGCCCGGCTGGTCTCCCGCTGCGCCCGCACCGGCCGGCCCGTCCTCGTCCCGCACGTGCTGCCCGAGGACCTGCCCCGGATCGCCCGCGACGAGGACGCGGCTCGGCTGCTCGGCGAGGCGGGCCTGCACTCGTACCTGGCGGTGCCGCTCATCGCCCGGGGACAGGTCCTGGGCGCGCTGGACCTCAAGCGGGCGCGCAACCCGGCGCCGTTCGGGCCGGACGACGTGCTGCTCGCCTCGGAACTCGCGGCCCACGCGGCGGTGTCCATCGACAACGCGCGCTGGTTCCAGCGCCAGCGGCACGCCGCCCTCACCCTCCAGCAGCACCTGCTCCCCCAGTCACCGCCGGCGTCCCCCGGCCTGGACATCGCCTACCGGTACCAGCCCGCGGGGGCCGCCGACGAGACCGGCGGCGACTGGTTCGACGTCATTCCCCTCACCGGGGAGCGCACCGCGCTCGTCGTCGGGGACGTGATGGGCAGCGGCATCAACGCCGCCGCCACCATGGGACAGCTGCGGGCCACCGCCCGCGCCCTGGGGCGCCTGGGTCTGGACCCGGCGACGGTCCTGACCCACCTGGACGCGGCGACCGCCGACCTGGGCGAGGCGATGGCCACCTGCGTCTACGCCGTCTACGACCCGCACACCCGGCTGTGCCTGTTCTCCACCGCCGGTCACCTGCCCCCGGTCCACCTGCGCGGCGGTCGCCACCCGCAGCTCCTGCGCCTGAAGTCGGCGGTCCCGCTGGGCGTCGGCGGCATCCCGTTCTTCACGACCGCGCTGACCCTGGCCCCCGGGGACGAGCTGGTGCTGTACACCGACGGGCTGGTGGAGACCCGCGACCAGGACATCGACACCCGGCTGCTGACCCTCACCGACCTCCTGGCCGGCCCGCACCGCCCCATCGAGGAGACCTGCGACCTGCTCCTGTCCGCCCTGCGCCGCCCCGACACCCACGACGACGTCGCCCTCCTGATCGCCCGCGCCCTCCCCTGACGGGACCCCGGGTCAGGGGTGCGGGTCAGGGGTGCGGGGAGCGGGAGCGGATCCGGGCCGCGAGGACGGCGACGTCGTCCTCGGCGTGGAGGGCGTCGAGGAGCCGGCCGGTGCCGTCGGCGGCGAACACCGCGGGCGGCAGGTGGCCGGCGCTGGCGTACACCGCGGTCCCGCGGGCGGGGTCGACCCGGACCAGGAGGCAGGTCGCGGGGCGCCGCCCGGCGTCCTCGGAGACCACGGCGTCGAGCTGGCGCAGGACCCGGTGGGGGGCCAGGTCGGTGGAGGCGACCTCGCGCAGGGTGGAGCGGTAGGCGTTCATGTCGACGGCGGCGTCCAGGCCGTGGCCCATGACGTCTCCGACGACCAGCAGGGTCCGCCCGTAGTGCAGGCGCACCGTCTCGAACCAGTCGCCGCCGACGAGCGCGCTCGGCCCGACGGGCAGGTAGCGGCCCGCGATCAGGAGGTTGGGGTGCGGCCGGCCGGGGTCCGAGACCAGGGCCCGCTGGAGGTCGAGCGCCACGCTCTCGGTGGCGGCGAGCCGCCGGGCGTGGCGGACGTGCACGGCGGCGACCCGCGCCGCGAAGTGCAGGGCGGCGGCCTCCCGGTCGGTGAAGGCCGCGCCGGTGCGCACCACGAGGAGGATCCCGTACGAGGTCCCTTGGCGGGCGAGCTCGACGGACAGGCCGTGCACCGGGGGGCCGCCCGGCCGCAGCGTCCAGCTGCGCAGCGGGTGCCCGGCGTCGACCGCCCGGACGGCGGCGCCCGCTCCGGGGCCCGGGGGCCGCAGCAGGCCGGCGGCGCCCGCCTCGGCCACCCGCTCGACGCGCCCGGCCTCACCGGTCAGGTCGACGGCCACCGCGTCGCAGAGGGCGCGGAAGAGGAAGGCGGCGAGTTCCCGGCAGGTGGTGTGCTCGTCGTCGGTCGTGCCGATCGCGTCGAGGGTCTCGTCCGGCGTCGGGACCCACGCGCGGCTGTCGCGATCCGACACGGTGCCTCCGCCCGCCGGGCGGCCCCGTGCGGGCCGCCGGTGGTTCCATTGCACCAGCCCCCGCGCGCCGGGCGGGGCAGCGCGCCGGACGGCCTTCACCTGCGCGGGGTCAGCCGCTCCCACAGGAAGGTGTGCACGAGGGCCTCGTTGAAGGCGGTCTGCCGGTGGTCGGTGGCGCCGCCGTGGCCGCCGCCGAGGTGCTCGTGGAAGAGGACCGGGTGGCCGAGTTCGCGCAGCCGGGCGGCGGCCTTGCGGGCGTGGCCGGGGTGGACCCGGTCGTCGCGGGTGGAGGTCAGCAGGAGCAGCGGCGGGTACGCGGGCCCGTCCGCGCGCATCCGGTGGTACGGGGAGATGTGCTCCAGGTGGGGCCGGTCGGCCGGGTCGTCGGGGTCGCCGTACTCGGCGGTCCAGCTGGCTCCGGCGAGGAGCTTGTGGAAGCGGAGCATGTCCAGCAGGGGCACGTGGGCGACGACCGCGCCGAACAGTTCGGGGTCGCGGGTGAGCATGGCGCCCATCAGCAGGCCGCCGTTGCTGCCGCCCTCGATGCCCAGCTGGGCGGGGGTGGTGACGCCGCGGGCGGTGAGGTCGCGGGCGACGGCGGCGAAGTCCTCGAAGGCGCGGACGCGGTTGGCGCCGAGGGCGGCCTGGTGCCAGGCGGGCCCGTACTCGCGGCCGCCGCGGATGCCGGCCACCACGTAGGTCCCGCCGCGCGCGAGCCAGGCGCGGCCCGTGACGGCGCTGTACTGCGGGACCATGGAGATCTCGAAGCCGCCGTACCCGTAGAGCAGGGCGGGGCCCGGGCCGGGGCGGTCCTCGGGGCCGATGACGAAGTAGGGCACCCGGGTGCCGTCGGCCGAGGTGGCGAAGTACTGGCTCACGGCCAGGCCGGCGGTGTCGAAGAGCGCGGGTCCCCGCTTGACGGCCTCTCCCCGGTCGGCCGCTCCGGCGGTGCCCCGGTGGAGGGTGGAGGGCTGGAGGAAGCCGGTGACGTTCAGGAAGTACTCGTCGCTCTCGTCCGGGTCCGTGCACACGACGGACGCCGTGGACAGCGGCGGTACGCCGGCCAGCGGGGCGCGGGTCCAGCCGTCGGGGCCGGGGGTGAGGAGCTCCAGGCGGGAGGAGACGTCGGCGCGGGTGGTGAGGAGGAGGTGGTTGCGGGTCCAGCTGTGGCCGCCGAGCGCGGTGTGCGCGTCGGGGGTGAACAGCACGTCGGGTTCGCGCCCGCCGGCCCGGAAGGCGTCGAGGTCGAAGGCGAGGAGGCTGCCGGGGGCGTGGCCGAGCCAGGGCGAGCGGGGGGTCACCAGCAGCCACTGGCGGTGGACGGAGGCGACGGCGTCGTCCGGCACGTCGATCTTCTCGGGCGGACCGTCGGGGTCCGCCGGGAGGAGGAACAGCTCCTGGTTCCAGAAGTCGATCTGGCGGGAGACGAAGTCCCGTTCGAAGCCGGGTGTGTGGTCGCGCCAGCCGGAGGCGGAGAGGTCCGAGGGGCGGCCCTCGTAGACGGTCCCGGCGGACTCGACGGGCGTGCCGCGGCGCCAGCGGCGGACCTGGAGGGGGTAGCCGGAGGGGGACATGGATCCGGGGCCGAGGTCGGTACCGATCCACACGTGGTCGTGGTCGATCCAGCCGATCCGGGTCTTGGCCTCCTCGACGGCGAAGCCGCCGTCCACGAAGCGGAGGGTCTCCAGGTCGAACTCGCGCACCACGCAGGCGTCGGCGCCGTCCCGGGAGAGCATGACGAGGGCGTGGCGGTGTCCGGGGGCCAGGACCGCGCTGCCGGCCCAGGCCCACTTCTCGCCCTCGGCCTCGGCGAGGGCGTCCAGGTCCAGGACGGTCTCCCAGGCCGGGTCGTCGGTGCGGTACTCCTCCAGGGTGGTGCGCCGCCAGACGCCGCGCAGGCGGTCCGCGTCCTGCCAGAAGTTGTAGAGGTGGGGGCCGCGCCGGACGACGTACGGGATGCGCCCGTCGTCGTCGAGGACCTCGCGCACCTCGCGCTCCAGCACCTTGAAGTCGGTGCCGGTGGTCAGCGCGTCGACGGTCTCGGCGTTGCGCTCGCGGACCCAGGCGAGGGCGGCCTCGCCGGACACGTCCTCCAGCCAGAGGTACGGGTCGTGATCGTGGGGACCGGAGGGCTCGTGGGGCACGCCGGGGGCTTCGTCGCTCATCCGTCGATTGTGCCCGACCCACCGCGCCCCGGAGCCGATCGCGGGCCGGGCGCGGCCCGGTCACGACCAGTGGAATACGCGTGGACGGAGAGTGCCGAACTGCGGTCCAAGAAGTGCTGAACGGTACCAATCGGACGCCGAAAATTAATCCCTCGTCCAACTCTTGATCATGCTACGATCGATTGCCCAGTCCATGACGGACCATCTGACGAGAATGCCATTAAAAGCGGGGGCTCATGGCACATCATCAGCATTTACGCGATTCCGAACGACCTCGGCACGTCGGGGCGGTGATACTGGCCGCCGGACACGGAGAACGCATCGGCGCCGGACCGAAGGCCTTGTTGAAAGTCGGCGGGAAACCACTCCTCTTACACGTACTGGAATCCATCGGATCCAACTCGGCCGTACAATCCGTGGTGGTGACCGCTCCGAATTCCCTGACGTCGGATTTCCAGGCTCTGATCGACTCGGCGGAGCAGCGGGTTCCCGTCCGCGTCACCCCTGGAGGATCGACGCGGCAGCAGAGTGCGCGACTGGGGGTCGAGGCACTGCCGCCGGAGGCGGACTGGGTGGCGGTCACCGACGTGGCGCGCCCCTTCACTCCGCGCGGGACGATCGACGCGTTGCTCCACGAGCTGCCGCTCTCGCCCGGCGCGGGACGGTCCGGACGTCCGGCCTGCGGAATCATCCCCTCTCTGCCCCTGGTCGACAGCCTGCACCTCGTCGATGAGGGCCCCTTCCTGGGGACACCGTTCGACAGGGGACTGCTGCGGGCGGCCCAGACCCCCCAGATCTTCGACCGGAGCTGCGCGACCGACGCCTACGCGGCCGCGGCCCGCGACGGCCTGGAGTTCACGGACGACGCCGGCATGATCCGGCACTTCGGCGGTTCGGTGGCCGCCGGGCGCGGCGACGCCGCCAACTTCAAGATCACTTACGAGCGCGACCTGGCGCTTGCGGAAGCGTTCCACGCCCACCTCTCCACGGCGGCCGCGGCCGGGGCGCCGGCGCATGGATGACCTGCACGGCAAGGTGGCCGTGGTCACCGGTGCCAGCTCGGGCATCGGCGCCGCGACGGCACGGAGGCTGCACGCACTGGGCGCCCGCGTGGTACTGGGAGCCCGCAGGGGAGACCGCCTCAAGGAGCTGGCCGACGAGCTGGGCGACGAGCGCGTCGCCTGGGCGGAGGTGGACATCCGCTCGCCCGGGCAGGTGGAGGACCTCTTCTCCTGCGCGGTCGACGCCTTCGACGGGATCGACTGCCTGGTGGCCAACGCGGGCGTGGGGTTCTACGGCGGCATCCTCGACCTCTCGGACACGCAGATCGAAGAGCTCGTGGACACCAACCTCACGGGAACGATCCGGTCGGTGCGCCAGGCCGTCCCGCTCTTGAGCGCCCGGGGCGGCGACATCGTCCTGGTGAGCTCCGTGGCCGGCCTCCGCGGACGACCGGACGAAGCCGTGTACGCGGCCACCAAGCACGCCGTGGTCGGGCTCGCGGGATCCCTCGACCGTGAACTGCGGCAGAAGAGGATTCGCGTCACCGCCTTGTGCCCGGGAGCGACCGACACGGAATTCGCCATGGGCAACGGACGGTCACCCGGAATGCCCGAGCTCACATCGATGATGCGGGCCGAGGACGTGGCCGACGCCATCGCGTATTCCCTCATGCAGCCCGAATCCATGCGGACCCTGCTGTGGAGCATGCGCAGCATGGCATCCGAGAACTGAAGCAAAAGGACTCGAAAGCCCGTGACATGTCATACGTGAAGTCCATTGCCGTGCGCGCACCGGCCAAGGTCAACCTGCAATTGGGGGTGGGCGGTCGCCGTGATGACGGCTATCACGAACTCGCCAGCATTTTCCTCACCGTCTCCCTGTTCGACCGAATAACGCTGACTCCCGCGGAGGAGCTCCGCGTCACCGTGGCCGGAGCCGGAGCCGGCGACGTGCCGGCCGACGGGTCCAACATCGCCGCGCGGGCCGTCGGACTCCTCGCCGAGAGGAACGGTCTGCACCCGGGCGTCCACGTCCACATCGACAAGCGCATCCCCGTGCAGGGCGGCATGGCGGGAGGCAGCGCGGACGCGGCCGGCGCGCTGGTGGGCTGCAACGCCCTGTGGAACCTGGGCGTCAGCCGCACCGAGCTCGTGTCGCTGGCGGCGGAACTCGGCAGCGACGTGCCCTTCAGCGTCCTGGGAGGAGCGGCCTTCGGGTCGGGCCGCGGTGAACGGCTCACCGTGCTTCCGGTCGGCGCCACGACGCACTGGGTCTTCGCCACCGCCGGTTTCGGCCTGTCCACACCGGCGGTCTTCGCGGAACAGGAACGCCGCCGAAGAGACGCGGGAATGCCGTGGACCGCCGACGGCATCCCCTCGCCGCGGGTGTCGCAGAGGCTCGTCGACGCCCTGGCCCGCGGCGACACCGCCATGTTGGCCGACGCGCTGAGCAACGACCTCCAACCGGTGGCCACTTCGATGCGGCCGGAGCTGGCCGCGACCCTCAGGACCGGCACAGACGCCGGCGCCCTGGCGGGCGTCCTCTGCGGCTCCGGGGCCACGATCGGTTTCCTCGTGGCCGATCGCGACGCCGCGCGGACCGTCGCGGAGAAACTCATGGCTTCGGGAACCTGCGCCGCGGCCCACGTCGCGGACGGGCCCGTACCCGGACCGGAACCGGAACCGGAACCGGAAGAGACCATCACGACGGGAGAGAACGCATGACGACCCAGGCCCACTCGCACGAGGAACTGCTGACGATCCTCCGCCGGATCTGGGAGGACGTCCTGGAGACCACGGTCGACGATCCCGACGAGAACTTCATCGACCTGGGCGGGGACTCCCTGTTGGCACTCGTCGTGGCCAACCGCGCCCAGGAGGCGGGCCTCGCGATGCCACCCACCGGAGTGCTTCGCCGGCCGACGCTGCGCGGGCTCGCCGAAGCGGTGATGGATCCGCGCCAGTTCGAGCAGTGGTAGCGGGTCGCCGCACCTCACGTCGCCGTCTTTGAGGCGCTCGGTCTGCGGGAGCCTCGTGATGTGCGGCCGACCCCACGAGAACCAACGAAAGGCTGTGTCCCATTGTCCCCGCGGCACCCTGTCTCCTGGAACCAGCGACACCGGCTCGGTCAGATCCGGAGCGAGGCGGACGCCGGTGTCTACCGTCCGCACCACCCCTCGGTGACGCTCCGGATCCGTGGTCCCCTGCAGACGGCCGCGCTGGAGCGAGCGTGGTTCCGTCTGCAGGAACGCCATCCGGTCATTCGTTGCGGCTTCGACCTCGCGGACTTCACCTGGCGGCTCGACACGCCGGCCACGGCGAGCGGCGTCGTCCTGGCCGTCTCGGCGCCGGACGAATCCGCGAGCTCCGCGGCGGCACTGATGGAGCGTCTCGTCGACGCCCCGTTCGACTTCGCCCAGGGCCCCTTGGCCCGGCTGGTCCTTCTTCGACGCCCCGAGGAAGCCCTGTTCGCGCTGGTCCTCGACCATCTGGTCGCGGATTTCTGGTCGCTCGACCTCCTCATGAACGACCTGACCGCTCTCTACTCGGACGAGCTCGGCCTGGCCCCGCAACCCTTGCCTCCGGTCACCCTCCCCTACCCCGAACAGGTACGGCAGCAGAACGCCCACCTGGACTCGGCCGCCGGGATCCGGGCGCTGGACGCCCTGTCCGCCGCTCTCGAAGCGGTCGGTCCGGTTCCCGAGACCCGCTTCGAGGGCTTCTCGGGACGGACCCACGCCGGCTACGACCGCACGGGGCTCGTCCGCGCCGCCTTCGGCACCGGCCTCACGCGGGCCGTCTTCGCCTGCGCACGAGGTCACCGCATGACTCCGTGGGCCCTCGTGCACGCGGCCGTCCACCACGCACTGTACGAATTGAGCGATCAACCGTCCGTCGGCACCACGCTGATGACGGCCAACCGGGAGTCGACAGCGGTCCACCAGACCGTCGGCTTCCTCGCGAGCAAGGTGGTCATCGCGACGCAGCGCGACGACCGGGCCGGCACCGCCGCGTTCCTGCGCGGATTCCAGCACGCGATGATGAACGCCCTCGACTCCATGGCGATACCGTGGCCGCGGCTCATCGCGCACATGGAGCCCTCCGCCCTCGGCCGCCACGCCCGGGTCCCCTACATCTCGTTCAACCCCCAGAACTCCACCATGCGGCGGTGGCTCGGCGGCTGGCGGTTCCCCGGGTGCGAGAGCGATCCCCTGGACCTCGGCGGCAGCACACCGGACGCGGCCGTGGTGATCTCCCTCACCGAGGTGGAGGGGGACGTCTCGGTCTCGCTCTACCACAAGACGGACTGGTACCCCGCGGAGGCCGTGGAGAGGCTCTGGCAGGTCACCGAACGCACCCTCTGGGACTGGGCACGTGAAGCCGGAACCGGCGATGAGGCCCCGTGAGGATCATCTCCGGGCTGCCACGCCTGGACGGCCCCGCCCGGCCCCTGTTCGTGGGGACGTTCGCCTACGCGCTCGGCCGTGGCATGTACAGCACCGGCAGCATCGTCTTCTTCACCCTCTCCTTCGGGCTCTCCGTACAGCAGATCGCACTGGCGCTGTCCGCGGCCGGCATCGCCGCGTTCTGCGCGGCGGTACCGGCCGGGTACCTGGCCGACCGCTGGGGCCCCCGTCCCATGACCATCGCGGTGACCATCGTCCAGGCGTCGCTGCTCGCCCCGATGCTCTTCTGCGGATCGTCCGTCGTCGTGGTGCCGTTGGTGATCGTCCTCGGCGCCGCGGACCGCGTGAACTCCATCGCGCGACGCACGCTGGTCTCCCACGTGATGGGAGAGGCGACGCGGGTGCGTACCCAGGCGTACCTGCGGAGCGTGGCCAACACGGGCATGTCCATCGGGGCACTCGCGGTGACTCCCCTGCTCGCCGTCGGTACCCGGACGGCGTTCCTGGTCCTCATCGCCATCACGATGGCGGCCTACGTGCTGGTCGCCGTCACCACCGTGCGGCTCCCGGCGGACTCCGAGCTCACCGCGCCGCCCACCGGGACCGGTCCCGCCACCCCGGACCCACCGGCGCGGGCAACGGGGCCGGCCCGGCGACGTCTTGCCTCCTTCACCGCCCTCGGCCTGCTGAACGGCCTGTTCGCACTGCACATCAGCATCCTCGAAGTGGGACTGCCGCTCTGGATCACCCAGCACACGGACGCCCCCGCATGGACCGTCGCCACCCTGGCGTTCGTGAACACGGTCCTCGCGATCCTGCTCCAGGTACCAGCGAGCCGCGGCTCCTCGACCGTGCGCGGCGCCGCGAGGGCCCTCGCCGTCTCCGCCGTCTTCACGGCCCTCGCGTGCGTCCTGTTCGCGACGACCGCCAAGGGCACCGGAACGTTCCTGATCGCCACCCTCTTCCTCGCCACCGTGGTCCTGACCGTCGGCGAGCTGCTCCAGTCCGCCGGGGAGTGGGGGCTGTCGTTCGGTCTCGCCCCCGCGAACGCCCAAGGCAAGTACATCGGTGCCTTCACCGTCGGGACGACCGTCCAGGACATCGTCGGCCCCGCCGTCGTGGGCGGCGTGGCCATCGCCTACGTCCCGGGCGGCTGGCTCGCGCTGGCCGCGGTGTTCGTCGTCGGCGCGGCACTGATCGCCCCCATGACGCGCTGGGTGTCCGGCCTCCACGGTGACGGACACGGCCCCGAGGACGAGAAGGACACGTCCCCCACCTCAGCACCGAGTGCCAGGAGTTGACCATGCCCGGAGTCCGCCCGACGCTGCACCAGCGCTTCGACGACGTGGCACGGCGTTTCCCCGACGCCACGGCCCTCGTCGACGACGAAGGCCCGATGTCGTACGCCGAACTACGCGCCGCCTGCGGCGAAACGGCCGACGCGCTCGCCTCCTTGTGTACGGACGGGGACCGGCTGATCGCCGCCCGCCTCGGCCGCGGCAGATCGGCCCCCGTCGCGTTCCTCGGCATCCTCGGCAGCGGCCGGGGCTACCTGCCCGTCGACCCCGCCTATCCGCGGGAACGCCGGAACTTCCTGCTCGATGACAGCGGGGCCCGGCTCGTCGTCACCGACGGCCCGCTGGAGGACGGCGAGTCCCCACTGGCCGAGGTGGGCGGACTCACCATCGCGGCCCGCTCCGGCCGGCCGGACCGCCGCCACGGCGGGCTCCCGGCCGCGATCGCCTACGTCATCTACACCTCCGGGTCCACCGGTACGCCCAAGGGGTGCGTCGTCGGTCACGCACAAGTGCTCGCGCTCCTGGACGCCTGCGCGACCGTGTTCTCCTTCCACCCGGGCGACGTCTGGACGGTGACCCACTCCTTCAGCTTCGACTTCAGCGTCTGGGAGCTCTGGGGTGCCCTGCTGAGCGGCGGCACCGCCGTGCTCGTCCCGCCGGACGTGGCCCGCGACCCCGATGCCTTCACCCGTCTCCTGCTCTCGCAGCGGGTCACGGTCCTGAGCCAGACACCGTCCATGTTCGGCTTCCTGGTCGGACAGCTGGGCCGGGTCCGCCAGTGCCTCCCCCGTCTTCGCCACGTCGTGCTCGGTGGCGAGGCCGTCAACCTCCAGGACGCTGTGACCTGGCTCGATGCGGAAATGGCGCCGAACGCAAGGCTCGTCAACATGTACGGGATCACCGAGACCACCGTGCACGTCACGCATGCGGAGCTCGACGCCCACGCGTGCCGCGCCGCGGAACCCGGTCGTACGCCCATCGGACGGCCGCTCCCCCACCTCGACGTCTCGTTGCGGGACGCGGCGGGCAGCCCGGTGCCCGACGGGACTCCCGGCGAGATCTGGGTGGCCGGAACCGGCGTCACGTCCGGCTACCTGGGACGGCCCGAGCTCACCGACGAGCGGTTCGTGGTGGAACTTTCCAACGGAGAGCCGGTCCGCCACTACCGCAGCGGGGACTGGGCGGTCCGCGAGGAGGACGGAACCCTCCAGTACATCGGCCGGATGGACGGCCAGGTCAAGCTGCGGGGACACCGCGTGGAACTCGCGGAGGTGGAGGCCGCGCTCGCCTCACTCGAAGGGGTGCACGGCGCCGCCTGTGCGACGCGGACGAACCGGGCGGGGCAGAGCGTCCTCGTGGCCTACCTCGTCACATCCGCGGGCGCCGGACTGGAGCCGCGACGGCTGCGCGCACACCTCGACACCCTGCTTCCGGCCCACCTGCACCCCCACCGGTTCCAGCGGGTCCGGGGCCTTCCGGTCACGGCGAACGGCAAGCTCGACCGCGCCGTCCTGCACGCCCTTCCCGTGCTGGACTGGGCCCCCTCCCCGGCGAGGCACGCATGAGCTCCCCCCTCGTCGTCGTGTACGACCGCGGTGCGGCCAACGTCAGCGAGATCGCCGCGTCGCTCACCAAGGTGGCGCCCCTCGTCTTCGTGACCCGGCACGGATCCGAGCACGCCGAGCCGCTGCTCCCGCTCCTGCGCGACATGGGAGAGGTCGTCACGTTCCGGCACGCGCCCGGGGAGGTCGCCGGCCGGCTGAAGGCGATCGGCCCCGGTGGCATCACCACGTTCAGCGAGGCCATGCTGAACGACACGGCCGAACTGGCGGCCGGGCTCGGCCTGCCCTTTCACAGCCGGGAGACGGTACGTCTGCTCACCGACAAGTTCCTCCAGCGTCGGCGGCTGAACGAAAGCGGCACCGCCGGCGTCGCCGGATCGCTGCTGACCCGGCCGCAGGACTGGCCCGATGCCGTCCGGCGCGTGGGCCTGCCGGCCGTCGTCAAGCCCGCACGCGGCGAAGGAAGCCGCAACACGTACCGGGTCGACGACCCCACCGAGGGACTCGGGCTCGTCACCGGGCTGCTGAACACCGAATCGGCCCTCGTCCTTGAGCAGTTCCTGGAGGGGAGGCCGTCCGCCCCGTACGGCGACTACGTGTCCGTGGAGAGCGTCACCTCCCGCGGAGTGGTCTCCCACATCGCCGTCACCGGCAAGTTCCCGCTGCTCCCGCCGTTCAGGGAAACCGGCCAGTTCTGGCCGGCCGCCCTGCCCGAGGTGGAGCAGCGTCGCCTGCGGGACCTCGCCTCGGAGGCTATCGCGTCCCTCGGCATCACCACCGGCATCACCCACACCGAGATCAAGCTCACCGGCAGCGGCCCCCGGGTCATCGAGGTGAACGGCCGGCTGGGCGGCTACATCAACGAGCTGTCCCTCCGCGCGGCGGGGCTCGACCTCGTCGAGCTGGCCGGGCGCGTGGCGCTCGGCGAGTCCGTCGCGCCGCCTCCGGTGACGCACGACCGGGTCGTGTTCCAGTACTCGAACCCGGCACCCCCCTACCCCTGCCGGTTCGATTCCGTCACCGGCCGGCGGGGCCTGCGCGCCACCCCGGGTATCACCGGCTATCGCGCCTGGACCCGGCCCGGCACGTCCATCGGGGGCGGGGCGATGACCCATGACCTGGACCTGGTCCTGGGGGAGGCACGGGACCACGCGCTGATGTTCGGGGTCCTGGACGAAGCCCTGCGCCACCTCACCTTCACCTTCACTCCCGATGCGTGCGCGGCACCGGTGCGGATCACCGCACCCGAACTCCCCGCCCTCGGACCTCCGTCGGAGTGCTAGGCCTCCTCTGCGCGCCGGTGGACGGCGTCCAGGGCGGTCAGTTCCGCTTCCGTCAGGCGCAGGGCTCCGGCGGCCACGTTGGCGGTGAGGTGGTCGGGGTTGCCCGTGCCGGGGATGGCGAGGACGTGCGGGCCCCGCTGCAGGGTCCAGGCCAGCCGGACCTGTGCGGGGCTCGCGTCGTGCGCACGGGCCACGGCGAGCAGTTCCTCGCCCTCCGTGCCGCTCGCGCCGCCCTCGCGGCCGGTGGTGGCGATCGAGTAGAAGGGCACGAAGGCGATCCCCTCCTCGCCGCAGAAGCGGACGAACTCGTCCTGGTCGGGACGCATCCCGACGCCGTACGGGTTCTGCACGCACACCACCGGGGCCACGGACCGGGCCTCCGCGAGCTGTTCGGGGGTGACGTTGGAGACGCCGAGGTTCCGGATGAGGCCGGCCTCGCGCAGCTCCGCCAGCACTCCGAAGCGCTCGGCGACGGAGGCGCTGCCGCCCGGGATCCCGGACACGCGCAGGTTCACCAAGTCGAGGTGGTCGCGGCCGAGCTGGCGGAGGTTCTCCTCGACCTGGCCGCGCAGGCCGTCGGGGCCGGCGTGCTCCACCCACTCCCCCGACGCCCCGCGGGCGGGGCCGACCTTGGTGGCGATGACCAGGTCCTCGGGGTAGGGGCCGCCGAGGGCGCTGTTGATCAGCTCGTTGGCGGAGCGGAGCGGGGAGAAGTAGAAGGCGGCGGTGTCGATGTGGTTGACGCCGAGTTCGACGGCGCGGCGCAGGACCGCCAGGGCCCGGTCCCGGTCGCTGGAGGCGGCACCGGCGTGCAGGGCCGCACCGTTCTGGGGGATGCGCATCGCTCCGAAGCCGATGCGGTTCACCTCCAGGTCGCCGAGCTTCCAGGTCCCCGACGCCGCGGCGGTGATCGTTTCAGTGGTCATGCAGGAATGATCCACCAGCCGGTACGCTCACGGCCACGGATTGGGGCATGTGTGAATCCATCGGAAGGCAGGGGCGTCTTGATGCGGCGCGAGGGGCCGGACGCTCCTGTCAGGCTGGCGTTCTCCGCCGGCGACCTGGCGCAGATGCGCTTCGCCGTCTCCCCGATGTGGGAGGTCGGGACGAGCATGCGGCTGCTGAGGTCCGGCGCCGTCCATCCCGTGCACGGCCGGTGGACGGCACAGGTCCGGCCGCGGCTGGCGGCGGCCGGGCTGGACCGGGGCCTGCTGGCCGAACTGGTCGCACCGAAGGGCTTCGTGCCGGACTTCCTGAACCCCGCGCCCGACGGGCCCGCCCCCGCCCTGGCGCAGGAGCTGGACCGCGTCAGGAGCGCGCCCGCGGCCGCGGTGCGCCGGGACCTGGACCGGCTGGCCCGGGAGCAGGGGCGGCTCGGTCCCCGGTCGCGGGCCCTGTACGCGGATCCGCAGGGGCGGCTGGCCCGGGTGGCGGAGGAGGTCGAGCAGTACTGGGAGCTGGCTCTGGGCCCGTACTGGGCGCAGATCCGCACCGTGCTCGACGCAGACGTCTTCCACCGGTCCCGGCAGGTGGCCGAGGAGGGCGCCGCCCGTCTCCTGAACGGCCTGCACTCCTCGCTGAGCTGGTCCGACAACGCGCTGCGGCTGGCGCTGCGGCAGCGTTCCCTGTCCCGCAGGACGGCGGGGTCCGGGCTGGTGCTGATCCCGTCGGCCTTCACCGGGCCGGTGCCACTGACCCGGGTGGCGCCGCCGGAGCCGCCGCAACTGGCCTACCCGGCGCGGGGTACCGGCGCGCTGTGGGCGTCCCGCCCGGCCGTCGCCGGCGCCGCCCTGGCCGCCGTGCTCGGCCGTTCGCGGGCCCGGCTGCTGGCGGAGCTGGACACTCCGGCCTCCACCACGGAGCTGGCGGCCCGTACGGGGCTCTCGCCGGGCGGGGTGTCCCAGTACCTGACGGCCCTGCGTGACGCGGGCCTGGTCAGCGCCCACCGCGCGGGCCGCTCGGTCCTCTACGCCCGTACGGCGGTGGGCCAGTCCCTGCTCACGGCGGGCTCCGCCTGAAGGTTGCGCATTCACCCACCCCGGTGGACCACGGAGCGTTAGGGTCGGCAACGCACAGCGTCGCCCCGGCGGCCGAGGGCAGGCCGGGGCCGGGGAGGAAGAGGCCGCTTTGAGTGGTGGGCAGACAAAACTGGCCGAGCACCCGGTGCTGGTCGTCATCGGCGTCATCGCCACGATCATCGGCGCGGTGGCGGCGGGCAAGGACCTGTTCTCCTCGGAGGATCCGCCGCCCAGGGCCTCCGCCGCGGCTCCGGCCGTCCCGGGGCCCGCGTCGACGCCGGACGGCACGGGCGACACGCCCACGCCCACGCCGTCGCCGTCGCCGACGCCGACGCGCACGGACGAACCCGGGCCGGGCGCGGAGCCCGAGGATCCGGAGTCCGGGGGCTCACTGCCGGAGTCCCGTACCTCGGCGCCCGCGGCCGTCGGCGTACCGAGCGCCAAGGCCCAGCCCCCCGCCCACGCGGGCCCCCTGCTCGTGCGCATCGACATGGGCACGGGCGGGAAGGTCGGGCCGAGCACCTATCGGGCGCGGTCCACGCCCGGCGCCGACACCTACGTCCAGGACTCGGGGGGCCGCCTGGACCGGGGCTGCTACGTCCAGTGGACGCTCAAGCGCGGTGGCGAGGTGGTGCAGCTCGCGCGCAGCGAGCGGTGCAGGCCGCCGAGCATCACGCTGTTCAACTTCGACAGCGGCAGCCTGCGGGAGGTCGGTTCCTACACCCTGACGGCCGACGTCACCACCGACTGGAACCAGACGGCGAGCGCCACGGTCACGTTCGAGGTCGTCCCCCGGTAGCATGGAGTAGACACTGTCTACTCGAACTGGTAGACAGTGTCCATGGATGAGAGCCCGCTGCGCGAGCGGCTGATCGACGTCGGCGTGGAGATGGTCACGGCGGAGGGGACCGCCGCCCTCGGGCTGCGGGAGATCGCCCGGCGGGCCGGGGTGTCGCACGGCGCTCCCCGGCGGTACTTCCCCACCCACCAGTCCCTGCTGTCGGCCATCGCCCGGCGCGGGTTCGCCGATCTCGGGGCCCGCTTCGCGGCGGCCGGCGCCGGGCAGGCCACCCCGAGGGAGCGGGTGCGGGCGCTGGCGACGACATACGTGGCCTACGCCCTGGAGCAGCGCGGGATGTTCGAGCTGATGTTCCGCCACGACCTGCTGGACAGCACCGGGCAGGAGGGCTCCGACGGGCCGCGGCTGCGGGAATCGACGCGGCCGCTGTTCGCCATGCTCGTCGGGCTCGTGTCCCGCTGCGGTGCGGCCGATCCGCAGGTCACGGCCGCCGCGCTGTGGGCGAACCTGCACGGGGTGGCCCAGCTGTGGGGGGCGGGCAGCCTGCCCCTGGTGCTCGGGGCCGGTACGGACACGGGGGTCCGCGTCGCCCGGCTCGTCGGCGCCGCGCTCGACGCGCATCTCGGTCCGGAGCCCTCGTGAGGCCGTCGATCGCGCTGGCGGCCAGCGCGGCCGGGGCGGCCCTCGTGGCCCTCGACGGCACGGTGCTGATCGTGGTGCAGCCCGCCCTGCGCCGCGATCTGGGGGCGAGCGCCGCCCAGGTGCAGTGGACCAGCACCGCCTACCTGCTCGCCGTCGCCGCCTTCCTGGTGATCGCCGGACGGCTCGGGGACCGGTACGGGCACCCCCGGCTGCTGCTGACGGGCTCGCTCGGCTTCGCCGCCGCCTCGGCGGGGATCGCACTGGCTCCCGGAGTCGGCTGGGTGATCGCGCTGCGCGCCGTCCAGGGCCTGTTCGGGGCGCTGTTGCAGCCCGCCACGCTGGCCCTGCTGCGGGTCGCGTACCCACGGGAGCGGCTGGGGTCGGCGGTCGCCGTGCGGACCGGGACGATCGCGGTGGCCGCGGCGGCGGGGCCGCTGATCGGCGGGGTCCTGGTCGCGCGGGCGGACTGGCGGTCGGTGTTCGTGCTCAACGTGCCCGTGGCGCTGGCCGTCGCGGTGCTGACGTCGGCCCTGCGGGTCCCGCCGCCCGCGCGCGCCGACGCCGGTGCCGGCCGGCTGGGGACGGCTGCGCCCGCCCTGCTCGCGGCGGCGCTCGGGGCCTGCGTGTACGCGCTGTCCGGCGTACCGGAGCACGGCTGGACGGGGGCGCCCACGCTGCTCGGTTCCGCGGCGGCCGCGGGGCTCGGGGCGCTGTTCGTCCGGGTCGAGCGGCGCGGGAAGCGGCCGCTGGTGCCGGCGGCGGTGGCCCGGTCGAGGCCGGTGGCGGCGTCGATGGCACTGCTGATGGCGGTCTCCGCCGGGATGTTCGGGGCTCTGTTCACGGCCACGTTCCTGCTCCAGGACGTACGGGGGCTCGGCCCGCTGGAGACCGGCGTGCGGGTCCTGCCGCTGACCGCGCTGATGGTGGCCGGGGCGCCGGTGGCGGCCCGGGCCGTACGCCGGTACGGGGCGCGGGCGACGGCGCTGACCGGGACGGGGCTGGTGGTGGCCGGGATCGCCGGCCTGGGCTCGGGCGGGCCCGTGGCGTTCGGGGTGCTGGGCGCGGGGTTCACCGCGGTGATGGTCACGGCCACCGGGACGGTGGTCGGGGAAGCTCCGCCCGGGTACGCGGGGGTGGTGGGCGGACTCAAGCAGACGGCCGCGAACGTCGGCCCGTCGCTGGGGATCGCGGTCGCCGCGGGCGCCGGAGCGGCGGGCACGGGGCCGGACGCGGGACCGGCGCTGCCGGTGCTGGCCGGGCTGGCCGCCGTGGGGCTGGCCGCGGCGGCGCTGCTGCCGGGCCGGACACCCGTGGGGGAGGTGTCCGACCCGGCTGGGGTCACGGGGTGAGGTTCCGGCGCCGGAGGGGCGTCACGGCGTGAGGGTCCAGCGCTGGGCGGGGGTGCCGGCGCAGGCGGCGCGGGTGAGGGCGGTGCCGTCGGCGGTGCCGGATCCGGCCGGGGTCAGGCACTGGCCGCCCGTACGGAGACTGCCGTCCGGGCCGGGCTGCCAGCTCTGGCCGGGCGTGCCGGCGCAGGTCTGGACGGTGACCGCGGCGGGGTCGGTGCCGTCGAGGCAGACCCCGGCGAGGCCGGTGAGGCGGCCGTCCGGCTGGAGGGTCCAGCGCTGGTTCGGACCGCCGTGGCAGGTGTACAGGGTGGGCCGTGTCCCGGGGGCGGTGGCGCTGTGCGGGAGGTCCAGACAGCTCGTGGAGGCGGAGTTGACGAGGGTGGCGTCAGCGGGGAAGGGCGTCGGCCGGCCGGTGAGGGTGAGTTCGGCGGCGCTGGTCCACGGGCCGCGCCCGCCCGCTTCGGTCAGGGCCCGCAGGCGCAGGTAGCGGCCCGTCCTGGGGGCGAGGGGGACGGTTTTGGCGGCCGGGGTGTCCGCCAACGTGCCGGCGGCGGCCGGGGTGCCCCAGTCGGCGGTGGTGTCGGAGACGTAGACCTCGTACCCGCCGATCCGGCCGTTGACCCCGCCGTCCTGCCGCGGGAGGTAGCCGAGGGAGTCGACGGTGTACCGGGCACCGAGGTCGAGGCGGATCTCGTGCGGGAGGGCCGCCGGCTTGCCGGAGGACCAGGCCGTGTGCCAGATCGTGGACGGGTCGCCGTCGAAGGCGTTGCGGGCCGCGCCGTTCTCGGCGGCGGTCTCCTGGCTGTCGGCGGAGACCAGGCTCCAGGCCGTCTGCGGGATCGGCGCGGAGCCGGCGGGGACCGGGTCGGCCGCGGGGACGGCGGTACCGGTGGCGGTCACGGTGAACGCGCCGCTCTTCGTGCCCGTCTTGACCCACAGGACCCCGGAGCGGTCGGCGGGGTCGAAGAACCAGCCGGTGGCGGCCGAGTCGTAGGCGGCCTTCGACCCGAGGCGGGACAGTGCGCTCCCGTCCACGGTGAGCGCCGCGGGGGCGGAGGCCACGTGGAGGGTGAACTCGTAGCCCCGCGAGGCCGGTTGTCCGGCGTAGGAGCCGGCGGGCGCGCCGACGGAGACGGTGACCGTGCCGGAGCCGGTGGTGGGCGCGGTGACGTCCACGCGCTGGCGGGCGTAGGCGCCGGACTCGAACGCACGGGTGCGGCCGTCGTCCTCGTAGAGGCTGAAGGTGGAGTTCCCGCGCGGGTGGACGTCGTAGGTGAGGGTGGAGACGGGCTTCTCCCCCGTGTGGTTCATCTGCGGCCACATCGGGACGACGGCGCCGCCCTTGACGAACAGCGGGAGCGTGTCGAGGGGGGCCTGGTAGCCGTTCAGCCAGCCCGGTCCGGCGTACGTCCTGCCGGTCCAGTAGTCGGTCCAGGTCCCTGCGGGCAGGTAGATGCCGTCGCGGACGGAGGTGTCGGAGACGACGGGGGCGACGAGGAAGGAGTCCCCGGCCATGAACTGGCCGCTGGTGAGGTTCCCGCGGGCGACCGGGTCGTCGGGGTACTCCAGGACCATGGCGCGCGTGCTGGGGACGCCGGTGTCGTGGGCGGCCCGGCTCATCGTGTAGAGGTAGGGCATCAGCCGCATCTTGAGCTGGAGGTACTTGCGGTTGACGGACAGGTACGGCTCGGCGAAGCGCCAGGGCTGCTTGTCCTGGTAGCCGGCCGACGGGTTGACGGCGCCCCAGCCCGACATGGTCATGAAGGCGGGGGTGAAGGCCTTCCACTGCAGGTCGCGGACGTAGGTCTTGGGGCTGCCGCCGAAGATGCCGTCGACGTCGCCGGAGGCGTAGTTGAGGGCGGACAGGCCCGCTCCGGCGATGGCGGGGACGTGCCAGCGCATGGCGTCCCAGGTGCCGCTGGTGTCACCGGTCCAGACGACGGCGTTGCGCTGGGTACCGGCCCAGCCGTCGACGGTCCACACGTAGCGGCGGGCGTCGGAGTTCTTCTCGATGCCGTCGACGGCCTGCTGGACTCCGTTGAAGGCGTACTTGTAGCCGCCGCCGATCCAGGCCACGTCGGTCTTGACGCCCCGGCTGCCGGCCGTGCCCACCTCGTCGGCGATGGAGCCCAGGCCGGTGGAGGTCCACAGGCCGGTCTGGAAGCCCTTCGCCTTCAGGGCGTCGACGGTGGACTTCAGGGGGGCCGTATAACCGCAGCCGTAGCCGTCGTTGGGCAGGAACCAGCCCGACGGCATGTCGGCCGCGCGGGCGTCGGCGGCATAGCCGGCCACGTCGGCGGTCGTCTGGTGGCGGAGGCGGTTGTGGTCGCCCTGGTAGTCCGGGTTCGAGGCGTTGAAGCAGTCGGCGTTGCCGAGCTCGAAGCCCCAGGCCGGGGCCAGGAAGGGTTTGCCGCTCACGTCGGTGTACGCGTCGAGGACCGACTTGAGGGAGTCGCCGGTGAAGTACCAGGCGTCGAAGCGGTTCTCGTCGTGGGTCAGGGTGGTGGGGGCGTCGAAGGCGTACGAGCCCGGGGCCCAGGTGTTGCGCATGACGCCGTAGCGGTTGGTGGACATGTAGAAGGGGGCGGGGCTGGCGTTGTCGTTCTCGCGCCACTTGTTGTCGACGGCGACCGGGACGGTCTTGCCGCGCAGTGCCCACTCGCCGAGGCGCAGCCCGGTGCCGTAGAACTGCTCGTCGGCGCCGCGGGCCAGGTACTGGGTCGTGTGGCCGCCGCCCCAGCTGGTGGGCTGGGTCTCCTCCCAGACGGGCGTGGAGTCGTCGGCGCGGAAGACGGAGAAGCGCAGGGGCGATTTGTTGACGTGGATGGACAGGCCGCCGGTGGTGATCCGGTAGTACGTGCCCGCGTCGGTGGAGGTCGCGGCGACGGGGCCGAAGTCGGTGGTGGGAGCGAGGTCGGAGCCGGCCGGGTCGTCGGAGAAGGAGCCGTCGGGGGACAGCCAGAGCCGGAAGATGTCGGCGCGGGCGACGACCACGCGGGCCTTCGCGCCGCTGGTGGTGCTGACGGTGAAGGTGCCGCCCGCCTGCGCGAGGCCGGTGACGGAACCGGCCGTGGACACCGGGGCGGCGGGCGCCGGTGCGGCCGCGGCGCGGGCGGTGGCGGGACCGGCGGCGGCGAGTCCGGCGATCGCGAGGGCCGCGGCGAGCACGGCCGCGAGCGGGGACCTGCGGGCGGGGCGGGCGGGGCGGCGGGGCTGGGGTGGCGGGTCGATGACACTCATCGGGCAGCTCCTCGTGCGGTCCGGGTCGCGGACACACCGCTTTGGCATGCTCTCGGCAAGATAGCCGAGAGCAGTGGCCTTTTTGAAGGAAGTTGCTCGAAGTGGTCTCCATGCACGCAGTTTTGAGCATGTGACACCACGGCCCGGGCCGGGGAGCCGTAGCGGCGGCTTCCCGGCCCGGGCCGTGGCGCGGTCTCAGGCGGCGGTGACGCGGATCTTGGACTGGCCGTGGCCGAGCTTCTCCCAGTCGTCCATGAACCGGGCCTTGAGGCCGTGCCCGGCGGCCAGGTCGACGAGGGTCTGGGTGCGGTAGTAGAAGTCCTCGCGCAGGACCTGGTGCTCGGCGCCCTCGGTACGGTCGAAGGTGAAGTCGAACCGGCCGCCCGGCGCCAGGACCCGTTCCACGTGGGCGAGGCACTCGTCGATGATCGACAGCGGCGAGTGGGAGAACACGCTGTGCGCGTGCACCACGTCGAAGTGGCGGTCGGGCAGGAAGTCGAGGGTCAGGTCCTGGGTGATGGTCAGGTGCGGCAACTTGGCCTGAAGTCCCCGGTCCGTCAGCGTGCGCTTGGCGGCGATGAGGATGTCGGGCGAGATGTCTATGCCGTAGTAGTGGCCCGTTTCCAGGTGGTCGATGAAGCGCCAGCCCGCCCGCAGGTTCCCGCACCCGATGTCGAGCATCCGGTGGCGCGGGGCGAGCCCGTGCTCCAGGAGGTAGTCGAACTGCATCTTCCCGAGGGCCAGCCAGCGGTCGTGGGTCTGGCTGCCGACCGCGGCCTCCGGGTTGCGACCGGTGTCGGAGGCCATGACCGCCCGGTAGTAGCCCACGTGGTCGGGGTGCTTGAAGCGCAGCCAGCTGTCGCGCGCGGCACGCCTGACGTACGGCGCGATGCGGGTCGGGTTGCTCAGCGCGTAACGGACCTTGTGGCCGACGCTCGCGCGGTCGGCGGTGAGGTTCTTCTTCGTTGCCATGAGGGGTCCCCCTGGGATGCGGGCGGAAGGCGAACTGGACGGTGCGGGGTGGTACGGGGTGGTACGGGGTGGTACGGGGTGGTACGGGGTGGTACGGGGTGGTACGGGGTGGTACGGGGTGGTACGGGGTGGTACGGGGTGGTACGGGGCCGCCGCCGCTGCGGGTCGGGCCGCGGCGGCCGTCAGGCGAGGCGGCGGCGCAGCAGGGCGACGGTGAGCGCGAGGAGCAGGGCGGCGGCGCCCGCGTAGAGGGCCGTGTCGATCCACTGGAACGTCCAGAAGTCGCCGCTGGGGTAGACCTTGTGGTACCGGGCGACGAAGTCGTGCTCGGCCATGCACTGCCGCAGTTCCTCCCCCGAGGTCTGGCAGACGTTCCAGATGGAGTGCTCGCGCCCGTCGGGCGTCAGGTAGCCGAACTCCCCGGTGGACCAGGCGCTTCCGACGGGCCGCTTGGGCGTCATGCCCGGGGTGATCCGGGTCTCGGGGTCGATCCAGCTGCGGCGGAAGTAGGTCACGAACGCCATGACCGTGCCGATCGCCAGCAGGGCCGCGCCCATGGCGGGCAGTACCCGGCGCACCAGCAGTCCCGCGAGGGTGCCGACGGTGAGCGCGAAGAGGGCGCAGGCCACGGAGGCCGGGCCGGTGGCGTTGTAGATGGAGGGGTCGTGCCAGTACGGCCCGTCGAGGGTGTTGGCGATGGGGGCCCACCACCAGGCGACGAGGGCCGCGATGACCGTCGAGGCGAGCAGGGTGAAGAGCGCCGCGAGACCGAAGCGGGCGGCGAACCAGCGGCGCGGGCCGACCCCTTGGGTGAGGGCCGGCTTGATCGTGCCGGTCTCCAGCTCCCGGCCGATGAGCGGAGCGCCCCAGAACACGCCGATGAGGGCGGGCAGTGCGAGCCCGAGGGTGCCGAGCGCGCGGATCCCGGTGGAGTTGCCGTCCATGATCTGGAAGGTGGCGGGGCTCTCGCAGCCGCCGTTCCAGCCCGGACAGGGCACCCATCCGGTGGCGTCGATCAGCGACATCATCTCGGAGCGCCGGTAGACCACCCAGGCCGCGCAGGCGACCAGCACGGCGGCGCCCGCCAGGATCATCGGCCGCTGCTGGCGCCAGGCCAGCCAGAGGACGCCCTTCACGCGGCGGCCTCCTCGGTGGTCGGGGCGGTGGTCACGGGGGTCGCGGGGGTCGCGGCGCCGCGGAGGTGTGCGAGCAACAGGGTTTCCAGGGAGGGGGTTTCGACGATCCAGCGCTCATCGGTCCCCGCGGGCAGCGGGGCGCCGGGCGCCGTACGGACGAGGGCGGTGACCTGACGGCCGCTGACGGCGGAATGCACGACCGCGCCGCGGTCGAAGGCACGTGGCAGTCCGTCCTTCTCCATCGGGTCGGCGCGCCCGGTGAGCCAGGCGTGCCCGTCGCAGAGCTCCTGGATGTCACCCGACAGGCGGGGGACGCCGCCCTTGAGGAGGAGCACGCGGTCGCAGACCTCGTCCAGTTCGGCCAGGACGTGCGAGGACATCACGATGGTCGTGCCCCGCTCGGCGGCCTCGGCCATGAGCAGGGACATCACCTCGTGACGGGCGAGCGGGTCGAGGTCGGCGAGCGGCTCGTCCAGCAGGAGCAGATCGGCGCGCTTGCCGAGGACCAGGGCCAGGGCGACCCTGGTGCGGTTGCCGCCGGACAGGGCGCCGACGCGGGCGTTCAGGGGGATGTCCCCGGAGCGTACGAGGCGTTCGGCGACGGCCTGGTCCCAGCGGCCCGGGTTCAGCATGCGGCCCAGGCGCAGGGTGTCGGCGACGGTGAAGCGGGCGTGCAGCGGCTTCTCCTGCGCGAGGAACGCGGTGCGGTGGCGGGCCACGGCGGTGCCGGGGGCGTGGCCGAAGACGTGTATCCGCCCGCTGTCGGGGCGGAGCAGCCCGGCACCGAGCTGGAGCAGGGTGCTCTTGCCGGCCCCGTTGGGGCCGACGAGTGCGGTGATGTGCCCGGCGGGCAGTTCGACGTCGCACGCGTGCAGGGCCGGCCGGCCTCCGTACGCCCGTCCGAGCCGGGTTGCCCGTAGTGCCGGCGCGTGGGTCGGATCGCTCACGCCGTGTCCTCTCTCGACGGTCCGGGCCGGGGCCCGGAGTTGTTGAAGCTGTCCTCCACGGCGGCCGTGATGAGCGCCGTGATGTCCTCCCGGTCCAGGCCCGCCTCGCGCGCCCGGACCATCCAGGCGGCCAGGGCGGTGCGCAGCGGGGAGTCCGCCGCCGCCTCGGGGCGGGACAGGGACCGGCGTACGAAGGTGCCCGCGCCGGGACGGGGCTCCACGAGCCCTTCGCGCTCCAGCTCCCGGTACGCCTTGAGGACGGTGTTGGGATTGATCGCGGTGGCCGCGACCACTTCACGGGCTGTCGGCAGCCGGTCCCCCGGTTCCAGCACGCCCAGGCGCAGCGCCTGCTTCACCTGGGTCACGAGCTGCAGGTAGGTGGCGACGCCGCTGCGCCGGTCGACCCGGAACTCCATACCTCCACCTCATTCCACTAACACGTTAGTGGAATAGTGCAGAGTCATCGCGGGCGCGTCAAACCGGATGCCGAAGGGAGCGGCGGAGGCGGGAGTATGACCGAACGGTCACAGGTTCGAACCGGGGGAACGCGCAGGGTGCGCGGCACATCTAGGTGATCGGCGGGCCGGCCTGCGGCCGCGCCGATGGTGATGACGACTACGGCGAGAACCGGCCGGGCCGGGTGTGAGCAGCAAGGTGGGGCGCTGGATGAAGGCGGAGACGGTGACGGAGCGGACGGACCCGGAGGGCGTGCCGGGTGCCCTGCGGGCGGCTGAGGGGGACGGTGTGACCGAACCCGGCGCCCTTCGGGAAACTCCGGACGGAACCCCGGCGGACCCCGCCGGGGCCACCGATACCGATACCGATACCGATACCCGTGCGGATGCGGATGCGGATGCGGAGGAGGCCGGTACCGGCCCCACCTCCGACTCCGCCGCGCCGCGGACAGAGGGAGCCGACCCGTCGCAGGAGACCTCCGGGCGACGTCCGGAGCGGGACGGCGTCGACGGCGGAGACGCGGCAGCCGCGAAGTCCGACGGGGCCTCTGCCGAGGGCGACCCCGCCGAAGGGAAGCCCTCCGCCACCGGGAGGCCGGCCCCTTCCTGGGCCAGGACCGGGACGAAGGAATCCGCTCCCGCCCCGCGTGGGGGTTCGGCGTCGGATGACGAGGCGAACCCCGCGACGACCGCCGCCGAAGGCGCCCCCGAGGACCGGCAGTCCGAGGGGCCCGGCACGGCGGACCCCCAGCACCCGGACGCGAAGACGGCCCCCGCACGGGACGCCGACGGCGACACCGATGCCGACGCCGCGCCCGCCATGAGCGACCCCGAGGACCAGGAGCCCACCGGGTCCCGGGACCCGGACGCCACGGCCGCCACCGCCCCGCAGGGCGACGGCCCGGCCGATCCGCGGTCCCCGGCAGCGTCGACGGCCGGGGCCCCCGACGACGCGAAGGACACCTCGGCCACCCCCACCCGACCGGAACACGGCGACAGCGACAGCGACAGCGACAGCGACAGCGACAGCGACAGCGACAGCGACAGCGACAGCGACAGCGACAGCGACACAAACGAGCCCGCGGACCAGCCGGCGGAGAAGCCCGCCGCCGGGAAGTCCACCCCGCCCGGCAACGTGGACTCCGCGGCGGACTCCGCCGAGGAAGCCTCCGCCCGCCCCGCGCGGGACACGGAGGACGACGGCCCGGAGGCACCCGAGGGCGACGGTCCCAGCACGGCCGACGGGCCGCGGAAGCCGGCCGCGGCAGGCGCCACCGCAGCCGCCGCCGCCCCCGCCGCGCCCGGTGCCGCCGGCGGACCCCGGACGAAGGGCGACGGGACCGGCGTCGCTCCCGCCCGCCGGGCCGACGGTGACGAGGAGAGCGACGCCGAGCGGACCAGTCGGTTCGTCGCGCTCAAGGAGCTCGACGGCGGGGCGGCGCCCGCGCCCGAGGCCGTCGAGCCGCCCCGGCCGCAGCCCCCCGCCTGGCCGGAGGTGACGCGGGAGGCGCCGCTGCCCCCGCTCGAACTGCTGGCCGAGCTGACCAACACCGCTCCCCCGCCGGAGACCCCCCGCCGCACCCTCACCCGCCGGGTCAAGGTGTGGACGCCGCTCGTGCTGCTGCTGGGCGCCGTCGCCGTCGCCGCGCAGCTGGTGCGCCCGCTGCCCGCCCCGATGCTGGCGGGCGGCGAGTCCTCGTACACCCTGGAGGGAACCACCACGATCCCGTGGCCGGCCAAGGGCCAGGGTGCCGTCCGGCTGCCCGGCTCCGGTGACGTCGCCACCTTCGGCGAGCAGAAGCCGATGCCGACGGCCAGCGTGGCGAAGGTGATGACGGCGTACGTGATCCTCAAGGGCCACCCCCTGCGCAAGAACGACGCCGGCCCCCGTATCGAGGTGGACGCGGCGGCCGCGGCCGAAGGAAACGCCCTGGACCAGTCCCGCATCAAGGGGCTCACGGCCGGGACGAAGTACAGCCAGCTGGACATGCTCAAGATGCTGATGATCCCGTCGGGCAACAACATCGCCCGCCTGCTGGCCCGTTGGGACACCGGCTCCACCACCACGGACGCCTTCGTCGCGAAGATGAACGCCGCCGCGAAGGAGCTCGGGATGAAGGACACCACGTACACGGATCCCAGCGGCCTGGACGCCGCCACCGTCAGTACCGCCGCCGACCAGCTGAAGCTCGCCGAGGCGGCGATGAAGGACGAGGTGTTCCGCGCGGTGGTCGCCCTGCCGCAGGAAACCATCCCGGGTCTGTCCGAGCCGCTCCTCAACAACAACGCCAGCCTGCTCCTCGACCGCGACCTGAGCGTCAAGGGCATCAAGACCGGTTCGAGCACCCCCGCAGGCGGCACCCTGATGTGGGCCGCGTACAAGACGGTCGGGACGCAGACCCAACTGATCCTCGGCACCATGATGGACCAGCACGTGGACGGGCCGGACCCGGAGGCCCGGCGGAGCCTGGAGCTGGTGAAGGAGAACAGCGGCAAGGTCATCGGGGCCGTCCGCGCCGCGCTCGCCGAGGCCCCCGCCGTGCGCAAGGGGCAGACGGTGGGCTACGTCGACGACGGGCTCGGCGGCCGCACCCCGCTGGTGGCCACGAAGGACCTCTCCGTGATCGGCGTACCGGGGCAGCGACTGAAGCTCTCGCTCGGCGCGGGCGGCAAGTCCCTGCCGCACGAGGCGAAGGCGGGCACCGAGGTCGGTGTGCTGACGGTCGGCGACGGGGAGGGCGCGAGGAGCGTCCCGGTGGCCGTGGGCAAGGACCTGGCGGAGCCGTCGTTCGGCACGCGGGTGACCCGGCTGTCCTGACGGCACGGCCCTCGTGGTTGCATGGCGGGATGGACGTCCGGCGCCGTGAACCCCGTGACCTCGGCGCGTGCGCACGCGTGCTAGCCGAGGTCCACCGCAGCGACGGCTATCCCGTGGACTGGCCGGAGCGGCCCGAGCGGTGGCTGTCACCGCCGGCGCTCCTCGACGCCTGGGTGGCCGGGCACGACGGGACGACGGCCGGTCATGTGGCGCTCTCCCGCAGCCGGCCGGACGATGCCGCGCCCGCGCTGTGGTGCCGGCGGTCCGGCGCACCCGTGGAGGCAGTGGCCGTGGTCGGCCGGCTCTTCGTCGCCCCGGCCGCGCGGGGTCTGGGGGCCGGCGCCCTGCTGTTGGGGCGGGCCGTGCGCGAGGCGCGGGCGCGCGGACTGCGTCCCGTGCTCGACGTACTGGCCTCCGACACGGCGGCCGTCGCCCTCTACGACCGCCTCGGCTGGAGCCCGCTGGGAAGCGTCGAGCAGCACTGGGGCCCCGGGCGCACGGTGACCGTGCGGTGCTACGCCGCCCCCGCGTGAGGGACGCCGCTACGCGTTCGCGATGACCAGCAGGGTGCGGGCCGCCGAGCCGCCCTCCGGCAGCGAGCAGCGGTGCGGCAGGTCGCCCCGGTGGTGGGCGCTCCGGCCCGCTCGCAGCAACAAGGGCTCCTCGCCCTCGACTTCGAGCAGGACCTCGCCCTCCAGTACGTAGAGGAAGTCCTCGCCGGGGTGCGCGAACCAGCCGCGCTCGCCCCGGCCGGGCTCGAAGTGGTGCTCGTAGGCCTCCATCAGGCCGCTGCGTCCGCCCGGGATGAGCACCCGCGCCACCTGTCCGGCGGCCTCGCTCACCCGGATCACCTGCGGGTCGCTCTCGTGGCTGACGACTCCGGGGCGCTCCGGGGGGCGCAGGAAGGTACCGGGCGTGACGTCGAGCGCCTCGGCGATGCGGTAGATCGAGCTCAGGCTGGGGGTGGCCAGTCCGCGTTCCAGCTGGCTGAGGAAGGGCTGGGAGAGGCCCGAGCGGGTGGCGAGCGCGGCCATGGACACGCGGCGCGCGGTGCGGCACTCGCGGATCGCCCGGCCGACCTCCAGCGCTTCGGGTGTGGGTTCGGGTCGAGACACGCAGGTGAACGTATCCCATCGCCCGCACGGGCCCGGGTGGACCCGGACGGTTTCACACCGCCGCAACACCCCGTTGATAAGCGTGGTCAATTATTGACCTCACTTATTAACACCCCCGAGGAGTCGTCCCGTGCAAGCCTCCCCCTCCCCCGCCGGCCGGGCCCTCGGCCGGCTCGGCCCGGCCCTGGGCGCGGCCGGTGCCGTCCTCGCGCTCTGGTACCTGCTCGCCCGGTCCGGGGCGGTGGCCCCGGGACTGCTGCCCTCCCCCGCCGACACCGCGGCGGCCCTCGGGGACAGTGCCCGCGAGGGGACCCTGGCCACCGACCTCGGCGCCAGCCTGACCCGCGCGGGGCAGGGTTTCGCGCTGGGGGCGGTGACCGGTGGCGCCCTCGGCTTCGCGACGGGGTACCTTCCCCGGCTGTCGGCCGCCGTCACGCCGGTGGTCTCCTTCCTCCGCCCGATCCCGGCCGTCGCGCTGGTGCCGCTGGCGACCGCCTGGTTCGGCATCGGCGAGAACGCCAAGCGGCTGCTGATCGCCTACGCCGTCCTCCTCGCGGTCTGGCTCTACGTGCACGACGGGGTGTCGCGGGTACCGGTGTCGCACCTGCGGGCCGCCCGGTCGCTGGGGGCGCCCCTGCACCGGCGGTTCACCGAGGTCCTGCTGCCCGCCGCGGCGCCCGCGCTGCTGGCCGCCCTGCGCTACGGGGCCTCGGTGGCCCTGCTGGCACTGGTCGCCGCCGAACTGGGCGGCGCGGACAGCGGTTTGGCGTACCGGCTGCAGGTGGACGGCCAGTTCCTGCGGGTGGACCGGATGTTCGCGGGGCTGCTGGTCCTCGGGCTGCTGGGCGTGGCCGCCGACCTGCTGCTGGCCGCCGTCGGGCGTCGCTGGGTGCACTGGAGCGCGTCATGAGCCTGGAGGTACGGCTGGAGGGGCTGTCGGTCGGGTACGGGGCCGCGCCGGTGCTGCGGCCGACGGACCTGGTGTTCCCTGCGGGGTCGTTCACGGCGCTGCTCGGGCCGAGCGGCTGCGGGAAGTCCACGGTGCTGAACACGGTCGCCGGTTTCGTGCGGCCCGCGACGGGACGGGTGACGGCCGGCGGTACGGAGGTGACGGGGCCGGGCCCGGACCGGGGCGTGGTCTTCCAGCACTACGCGCTCTTCCCCTGGCGCACGGCCCGCGGCAACGTCGAGTTCGCCCTCAAACGGCTCGGACTGCCGCGTGCGCGCCGGCGCGAACTGGCCCTGGCCGCGCTCGCGGAGGTCGGGCTGGCGGACGGTGCCGAGAAGTACCCGGCGCAGCTGTCCGGCGGGATGCAGCAGCGGGTGGCGCTGGCGCGGGCGCTGGCCGCGCGGCCGGAGGTGCTGCTGATGGACGAGCCGTTCGGGGCCCTGGACGCGCTGACGCGGACGCGGATGCAGGCGCTGCTGCGCGAGCTGTGGGAGCGCAGCGGCACCACCGTGCTGTTCGTGACGCACGACATCGACGAGGCGCTCGCCCTGGCCGGGCGGGTGGTGGTCCTCGGAGGTTCCCCGGGCCGGGTCCTCGCGGACCACCCGGTCCCTGCGGGCCCCCCGGACCCGGCCCTGCGCGAGAGCGTCGCGGCCCACCTCACCACCCCCTGAACCCCCGATCCCCCATCCCCCATCCCCGGAAGGAACCCACCATGCCCAGACCCCGCGCGCTGGCCGTCGTACTGCTGGCCGCGCTGTTCCCGCTCCTCGCCACCGCCTGCGCCGACGCCGACGGCGGGGCCGGGGGCGGCGGCGGACGGCGCGCCGTGACCCTGGCCGGAAGCGACCAGCTGGCCGCCGCGCCCGTCTACCTCGCCCAGGAGCGCTCGCTCTGGGCCGCCGAGGGCCTCGACGCCACCCTGACCACCCTGCCCACCGGCCGCGACGCACTGAACGCCGTCCTCGGCGGCCAGGCCCGGTTCGGGGTCGTGGGCGACCTGCCCGCGGTCACGGCCGCGCTCGGCGGGCGCGACGTGCGGATCGTGGCCGACCTGTCCCGCTTCTCGGACTGGCGCCTGCTCACCCGCACCGACCGCTCCGTCACCGGTTTCGGCGCGCTCAAGGGCCTCAAGGTCGGGGTCCCGCAGGGCACGAACGTCGAGTACGCCCTGTCCCGGATGCTCGCCTCCGCCGGGCTGACCTTGGCGGACGTGACGGTGGTCAACCTGGCCCCGAACCAGGTCGCCCCCGCCCTCGCCCGCGGCGACGTCGACGCCGGCGTCACCTTCCCCAGCTTCTACGACGCCGCCCGCACCGCCCTCGGCGCCCGTTACGCCGAGCTCCCCTTCACCGGCTACACCGCCCACACCCTCCTCGTCGCGGGCCCCTCGGCGGGCGACGAGGAGACCACCGCCGTCCTGCGCACGGTGCTCGGCGCGCAGCGCGCCGCCGCCGCCGATCCGGCCGCGGCGCGGGCGGCCGTGGTGGCCCAGTCCAAGGGCGCGCTCCAGGCCGGGTACGTCGACGCCTTCCAGCCCCGCTACGCCTACGGGGCGAGCCTGACGCCCGAGCTGCTCGCCGATCTGTCGGACGAGGCCGCCTGGGCCAAGGCCGCCCGGTCCCTGCCGGGCGCCGCCGACCGGTCCGCGCTGTCGGCCCGGCTGCGGCCCGGCCCCCTGCGGGCGGCCGATCCGGCGGCCGTCACGGTCACCACCCCCTGAACCGGCCCCCGTACGACCCACCCCACCCACCCCACCCACCCAGGGAGGACCCTCCATGAGCGTCGACCAGAACACCCTGCGCCGCCGCGGCACCGGCCTGCGCGCCCACGATCCGCGGCGCAGCTTCGGCGGCTACACCCTCTACACCCCGATCACCGGTGACGGCCGGATCCACCTCGTCGGCATCGACGGCGAGCCCGCCCACACCTGGAACTCCCCGCACCCGCCCGGCCGTCAGGCCCAGCTGCTCCCGGGAGGCACCCTCTTCTACGCGGCCAAGGACACCGGCGGCCCGAGCCTCTTCCCCATCTGGGACGTCTACCACGGCGGCATCTTCCAGGAACTCGCCCCGGACTCCACCGTGCTGCGCGAGGTCCGCCACCCCTTCCACCACCACGACGCCTCCGTCCTGCGCAACGGCAACCTGCTGATCACCGTCGTGGAGCCGCTGTCCCCGGCGGACGCGGCCCGGATCCGCGGCGGCATCCCCGGCTCGGAGGCACCGGGCGGGGTGATCTACGGGGACGTGGTGTACGAGCTGACCTGGGAGGGCGAGACGGTCTGGCGCTGGGCGGCGATCGAGCACCTCGACCCGGAGGAGGTACCGCTCAACCCGCACTTCGCCCGCGAGCACTGGCCGATGGCCAACACCGTCAACGAACTCGCCGACGGCGGCATCGTCGTGGGCTTCCGCAGCGCGTCGACGACGGTGGCCGTGGACCGCGCCGACGGCTCCGTGCGCTGGCGGATAGGCCCCGACGTCCTCGCGCAGCAGCACCACCCGCACGAGCTGCCGGGCGGCACCATTCTGGTGTTCGACAACGGGACCTACCGCGACACGACGTCCGTGCCGTACTCGCGGGTGCTGGAGCTCGACCCGACGACGGGCGAGCAGGTGTGGTCGTACGAGGACAATCCGCCGCAGAACTTCTACAGCCCGTACATGTCCAGCGCCCAGCGCCTGCCCAACGGCAACACGTTCATCGCCGAGGGTTCCTTCGGGCGGCTCTTCGAGGTGACCCCCGAGGGGGACGTGGTCTGGGAGTTCGTCGTGCCGGAGTTCGGCTCGTTCAGCCGCGGCACCGGCCTGGAGTCCTCGCGCGGCGCGCAGAACTCCGTCTTCCGCGCCTACCGGTACGGGGCGGAGCAGATCCCCTGGCTCTGACGCGCGGCAGGGCCCGGCCCGCCCCCGTACGACCGGGGGCGGGCCGGGCCCGTACGGCTCGTCGCGTCAGTTGTTGGAACCGACGGTGTTGTCCTTGCCCGCGTTGAAGATGTCGTCGGCGGCGAACTGGAACCAGTCGCCGAAGACGAGGTTGTACTGGCTGCCTTCCGGGACGGTCACGTTCACGTCGGCGCTCGCGGCGCCCGCGCCGGCGAGCACGATGGCGGCGGTGGCGAGGACGGCGAATGCGGAACGGACAGATCGCATGGATGCACCTTTCGGGAAGAAGCGGAACAGTCCCCGAAGGTAGGGCGGGGGGCTCCCGCTGTCCGGGCGGCGTTCCGCGTCGCGCCGACTCCAATCCGAATGGCCGATACGCCTGCTCCCCGACGGCCCACCGGACGCCGCGATTCCGTCAGCACTTTTCGGCCATGCCCGCAGAGGGGTCCCTCCGGAGGTGGCCGGAAGCCGACGGACGGAGATGAACAACGCCCTACGGGCTGGTAACTTGCGCGAGTTGATCAAGGCTGGGGCCCGATTCCCGGTGCCGTCCGGCCTGAGCCACCCCCATCCAAGGAACCACATTGGCACGCACCGTCCGCACGACGGCCCTCACGCTCGCGCTCTCCCTCTCCTCCTTCGCCCTGCTGTCCGCCGCCCCGGCGTACGCCGACTCCCCCACCCCGCACCTGGACGCGGTGGAGCAGACCCTGCGCCAGGTCTCCCCCGGCCTGGAGGGCTCGGTCTGGGAGCGCACCGCCGGCAACCGCCTCGGCGCCTCCGCCCCCGGCGGTTCCGACTGGCTGCTGCAGAGCCCCGGCTGCTGGGGCGACCCGGCCTGCACCGAGCGCCCCGGCTCCCGCCGGCTGCTGGAGAAGATGCGCGAGGACATCGCGCAGGCGCGGCAGAGCGTGGACATATCCACCCTGGCCCCCTTCCCCAACGGCGGGTTCCAGGACGCGATCGTGGCCGGTCTGAAGGAGGCGGCGCAGAAGGGCAACCGGCTCCAGGTGCGCATCCTGGTCGGTGCCGCGCCGATCTACCACGCCAATGTGATCCCGTCCTCGTACCGCGACGAGATGGTGGCCAAGCTGGGGCCCGCGGCGGCGAACATCACGCTGAACGTGGCGTCGATGACGACCTCGAAGACCGGCTTCTCCTGGAACCACTCCAAGCTGGTGGTGGTGGACGGCGGTTCGGTGATCACCGGTGGCATCAACAGCTGGAAGGACGACTACCTCGACACCGCCCACCCGGTGAACGACGTCGATCTCGCGCTGTCCGGTCCGGCGGCGGGCTCGGCCGGCCGCTACCTCGACACCCTGTGGGACTGGACCTGCCGCAACAAGAGCAGCTGGGCCAGCGTCTGGTTCGCGTCCTCCAACAACGCGGGCTGCATGCCCACCCTGCCCCGCCCCGCGGCCCCGACGGGCGGCGGGGACGTCCCGGCCCTGGCGGTCGGCGGCCTCGGCGTCGGCATCCGGCAGAGCGACCCGACCTCGGCGTTCAAGCCCGTCCTGCCGACGGCCCCCGACACCAAGTGCGTCATCGGGGTGCACGACAACACCAACGCCGACCGGGACTACGACACGGTCAACCCGGAGGAGAGCGCGCTGCGGGCGCTGGTCGCGAGCGCGACCGGGCACATCGAGATCTCCCAGCAGGACCTGAACGCGACCTGCCCGCCGCTGCCCCGCTACGACATCCGGCTCTACGACGCCCTCGCCGCGAAGCTGGCGGCCGGGGTGAAGGTGCGCATCGTCGTCAGCGACCCGGCGAACCGGGGCGCGGTCGGCAGTGACGGCTACTCCCAGATCAAGTCGCTGTCCGAGGTGAGCGACGTCCTGCGGGGCCGCCTCCAGGCCCTGACCGGCGACGCGGGCCGGGCGAAGGCCGCGATGTGCGACGGTCTGCAGCTGGCGACGTTCCGCGCCTCCGACAAGGCGACGTGGGCGGACGGCAAGCCGTACGCCCAGCACCACAAGCTGGTCTCGGTGGACGACTCGGCCTTCTACATCGGCTCGAAGAACCTGTACCCGTCCTGGCTCCAGGACTTCGGCTACGTCGTCGAGAGCCCGGCCGCCGCGAAGCAGCTGGCGGACGGCCTGCTCGCCTCCCAGTGGAAGTACTCGCAGGCGACCGCCACGTACGACTACGCGCGCGGCATCTGCCAGGGCTGACGCCCGGCGGCGGGGCGCCCCGGGTCAGCGCTTGCGCTGGGCCGGGGTTCCCACGAGGAGCGCCTCGGAGACGAGGCGGACGCCCCGGGAGAGGCGGCCGAGCTGTTCGAGCTCGATGGCGTACATCCTGATCGTGTTCTCGATCACGGACTCGGCGACCCCCATCATCGGCAGCTCGGCCCGGCTGGTGTGCAGGGCCACGCGCACCGCGCGCATCTCGTGCTGCAGCTGGAGCTGGACGTGGCGGGCGAGCAGGGCGTGGTGACGGGTCAGCGTCAGGTAGCTGCCGTAGCGGGCCGGGAGCAGGTCCCGCAGCCAGCGGGTGGCGCTGCGCTCCCAGTCGTGCGAGCCGGGGGACTTCACCTGGAGGGGCCAGTCCGGGCTGCGCGTGAGGGTGGCCGTCTGGGACATTCTCGTCACTTCCGAGTGGTGGTCGAAGCACTGATCGAGACACTGCGTAGGGGGGCGGCCTCGGCCCAGGGGTTGACCGAGGCCGCCAGGGGGGCGCTCCGCCGGATCCGAAAGCCCTGACCCGTCACCCGGTCGCGCCGTGAGGAGGAGCGGCGTACTGGGTGGCTGTTCGAAGAGGACGTGGGGTCGCCCTCCCTGGCATCTGGTGGATCCGGAACGCCGCCGTCAGTAAACATATATACCGTCGAGTACGCAAGGGTATGAAAAATTTCATACATGGCCGGGCGGTGAATATCCGCCTGCCGCCGGGGGTCCCCCGAGGCCTCCGCCGAGCCCGCTAGAGGAAGAATCCGTGCTGGTCAGCGACCTGCTCGTACTGTTCGAGCCGGGCCTGGGTCCGCTCGGGATCGGCGTCGGCCATCGCCTGGAGCAGGGCGGCGGAGAGCATGCCGGGAGCCGCGTACGAGTCGAAGACCAACCGGGATCCGGCGCCGGCCGTCAGCACCACGTCCGCCTCCTCCACCAGCGGGCCGAGGGTGGGGTCGGTGATCAGCACGACCCGCAGGCCGGTGCTGCGGGCCGCCCGCAGGGCCGCCAGGGTCTCGTTGGCGTGCCGGGGCATGGCGAAGGCGATCACCCAGCTGCCGCCGGCCGCCCGGGACTGGAGCAGGGCGTCGTAGGCCACGCTGCCGCCCCGGGTCACCACGCGGACGTCCGGGTGGATGCGGCGGGCGGCGTAGGCGAAGTATTCGGCGAGGGACACCGAGATCCGCAGGCCCAGGACCGTCAGCGGGACCGAGTGGGCCAGGTCCCGGCCGATCTCCAGCACCCGGTTGGTGTCGGCGAGCAGCCGGCGCACGCTTTCCAGGTTCTCGATCTCGGCGTCGACGGCGGCCTGGAGCTCGTTGTGGCGGATCTGCTCACGGCTGTCGGGGGTGCCGGCCACCGCGCTCAGCGCCATCGGCTGGAGCACCTCGCGCAGCGCGGGATAGCCGCTGAATCCGAGCGCGGCGGCGAAACGGGTCACGGAGGGCTGGCTGACCCCGACGCGTTCGGCGAGCTCGGTGATGGAGAGGAACGCGGCCTCGGTGAGGTGGTCGATCAGGTACTGGGCGATCCGCCGCTGGCCCGGGGACAGCCGGTGGCCGTCGAAGAGCGCGAGCAGCCGGTCGGCCGGCGGCTTCTCCCGCTCCTGCGGGACCGTGCCCGGCGTGATCGCGGCCGCCTGTGCGCGCGCCTGCTGCCCCGATGACACCGGAGGGCCTCCTTCTCACGTCACTCGCCTTCCAACATAGCCCACGCTCCGTGGCCGGTTGATCATTGTGCCGTGCGGGGCCGTCCCGTCCTGCGGACTGGACGGCCCCCTCTCCCTCCGGTCCCGTCAGGCCTCGGACCGGGGCCGTCCGGGCCGGCCCGAGCCCCGGGTCAGGGAGTACCCGTAGATGCCCGCGAGGGCGCCGAGGATCCCTCCGGCGGCGGTCCACAGCCACCGGTCGGACCACCAGCCGCCGGACCAGCCGTCCTCGGGCGCGCGCGCCGCGCGCTGCTGCTCGGAGGCGCCCGTGATGCCCGGGACCAGGGGTTCGGCCAGGGCCGCGTCCACCGCTGCGGCGCCGCCCATCTCCTTGATCTCGGCCTCGACCTGGGCCCGTACGGGCAGGCCCAGGTCCTCCTCGGGCAGCCCGGCCACCGTCAGGCGGACGTAGTAGCTGCCCGGCAGGGGATCGTTGGACCAGGCCTCGGCCCCGGAGCGGACCGTGCGCAGCACGCAGTCGAGCTCCACGGTGGAGGCCTCCCGGGCCGCCGCGGCGGTCTGGGTTCCGTAGGTGCAGGCCTGTCGGCGGCGCAGCCCGTCGTAGACGTCGAGGCGCCAGGTGGAGGCGCCGTGCCGGGCGGCGGACTCCGGGAGGGTCACCGCAGCCCGTACGGTGGCCCGTTGGCCCGCGTCCACGGGCAGGACCCAGTACAGGTAGTCGCCGGTGGAGCCGGCGGCGGTGGCCTTCTGGCCCGGACGGAACGCGGTCGCCGTGCGGAAGCCTGTGCCGGCCTCGGTGGGACCCTCACCCTTCTGGCCGGCGCTCGGCGTGGGGCTCGGGGCGGCGGTGGCGGCGGACGCCGGGGCGAGGAGGGCGGCCCCCGCCAGCAGGGCGGCCGTCAGGGTGCGTACGGTACGCATCAGTTGGTCCTCCAGACGGAGATGCGCCAGCGCGAGATCCAGCCCCAGACCAGCCCCGCGAGCAGACCGGTGAGCACCAGCAGGCCCAGCAGCCACCAGCCCCGGCCGAGGCCGAAGGAGGCCACGTCGGAGGGCTCGTCCGGGCCGTCGACCAGGTCGATGGTCAGCTCGACGGGCATGCCGGGCGCGGTCTTGACGGCCGGACCGGCGGAGAAGGAGTTGCTGACCTGGAGGCAGACGGTCTCCGGGGTCTTCGAGGCGTCCCCGTCCAGGGGTGCCTTCGGGTAGCGCAGGCCGGTCGAGACGACATCGGTGCGGCCGTCGCCGGCCTCGGAACCCCGGACGATCTCCCGCCCGTGGACGGTGGACGCGCGCAGCAGGACGCCGTAGTCGTTGTTGACGGCGCGGTCGGCGCCGATGCTGACCGAGGCGCGCAGTTCCTGTCCGGGGCGGACGTCGACGCGGTACCAGCGGTGCTCGCCGAAGGTCTCGCGGTCGCTGTAGAGGCCGGCCTTCAGCTGCGGGGCGCCTTCGCACTGCTTGGCGCCCTCGGTGGCCACCGGGGTGACCACCGGGTCGGCGGCCCGGTCGACCAGTTGTCTGACCCTGCCGGAGAGTTCGGCGGTGTGCGCCACCGAGGTGTACGTGCCGCCGGTGGCCTCCGCGATGCAGGTGAGCTGGGCGCGGGTCTTGGCGTCGGGGACGAGGCCGAGGGTGTCGACGACGAGGTGGATGCCCTTGGCCGCGATGTCGCGGGCCACTTCGCACGGGTCGAGCGGGGCGCAGGTGTCCTCGCCGTCGGTGATGAGCACGATGCGGCGGGTGGCGTTGCCCCCGTCGAGGTCCTGGGCGGCGGCCTGCAGGGCGGGGCCGATCGGCGTCCAGCCGGTGGGGGCGAGGGTGGCGACGGCGGTCTTCGCCTCGGTGCGGTTGACCGTGCCGACGGGGTAGAGCTGCTTGGTGTCCTTGCAGCCCAGCGCCCGGTCGTCACCGGGGTAGGTGGCCCCCAGGGTCCTTATGCCGAGCCGGACTTCGTCGGGCACCGCGTCCAGGACCTCGTTGAAGGCCTGCTTGGCGGCGGCCATCCGGGACTGGCCGTCGATGTCGGTCGCGCGCATCGATCCGCTGACGTCGAGCACCAGCTCGACCTTGGGGGGCTCTTTCGCGGGTCCGTCGGCGGCGACGGCGTTCGTGGGCAGGAGCCCCGCGGTCAAGGCGACGAACAGGCCGCAGGCCCCGGCCGCCAGCCGTTTTCTTGTGATCATCGCCGGATCGTATTGAGGATCCGACGGCAAACCAAAACGTCCCCCGGCGGGCGGCGTTCACCCGTGGGGCGGCCCGGTACGGCGGTCGGGCCGCCCCCGGCCGCCGGTACGGGACGCGGGCTACCAGCGCACCGGGAGGCTTCTCACCCCGCGCATCAGGCTGCCGGGCAGCCACTGGCGGGGTCCGGCCGCCGGGTCCTCGGCCAGCCCGGGGAAGCGCTCCAGCAGGCCGCGCACCGCGATCCTGCCCTCCATGCGGGCCAACGGGGCGCCGATGCAGAAGTGCAGCCCGTGTCCGAAGGCGAGGTGGCCCTGCGGGGCCCGGTGGATGTCGAAGACGTCCGGGTCGGCGAAGCGGCCGGGGTCGCGGTCGGCCCCGGCCAGCGAGGCGAGCACGATGGACCCGGCGGGTATGACCACACCGCCGAGCTGCACGTCGGTGGCGGCGTAGCGGTAGGTGGAGTTCTGGACGGGGCCGTCGTAGCGGAGCATCTCCTCCACCGCCGCGTCGAGCAGTTTGTCCGGGTCGGCGCGCAGCTCGGCCAGCTGGGCGGGGTGGGCCAGCAGGGCGCGGACGCCGTTCGAGATGAGGTTGACGGTGGTCTCGTGGCCGGCGACCAGCAGCAGGAAGGCCATCCCGATCAGCTCGTCGGGCGAGAGCGAGTCGCCGTCCTCGTCGCGGGTCCGGATCAGAGCGCTGAACAGGTCGTCGCCCGGGTGGGCGGCCTTCCGCGCGACGAGCTCCGCGAGGTAACCGCTCAACTGCCGGTGCGCCTCGTTGCCGACGGTGCCCGGCAGCGGGGTGACGACCGCGTTCGACCAGTGGCGGAAGCGGTCGCGGTCGAGGTCGGGGACGCCGAGGAGCTCGCAGATCACCGTCATCGGCAAGGGGAAGGCCAGGTCCCGGACCAGGTCGGCGGTGCGCTCGGGGCGGGCGGCCATGGCGTCGAGGAGCTCGCCGGTGGTCCGTTCGACGAGCGGGCGCATCGTCTGGACCCGGCGGCCGGTGAACTCGCGGGCCACCAGGCGGCGCAGCCGGGTGTGCTGGGGCGGATCGGACTCCAGCATGTTGGAGTTGGCCGCGGTGGGCTCGATGCCGGGGAACGTCCCGGCGCTGCGCCAGTCCTTCAGCAGGGACGGGTGGCTCAGGGCCTGGCGGGCCTCCTCGTACCCGACGACGATCCAGCAGGGGCTGTCGTCGGGGGAGCCGCCGCCGACCCGGTGGACCGGTCCGGCCGCGCGCAGCGCCGCGTAGAAGGAGTAGGGGTCGGCGGCGAAGTCCTCGGCGCCGGAGCTGATGTCGACCACGGGCATCTGTTCACGGTACGACGGCCGACGCCCCCCGGAGACGGGCGGATCCGGCCACTTGTCGCGCGTGTGGCCGGTCCGCCGCGGCTCAGCCGTCCAGTCCTTCGGGCAGGCGGCCGGTGTGCAGCACGCCCAGGTGCTGGGTGGCGCGGGTGAGTGCCACGTAGAGGTCGCTGGGCGGGAAGCCGGCCGGCTCGGCCACGATCACCGTGTCGAACTCCAGCCCCTTGGCCTGGCGCGGGTCGAGCAGCACGACGGGCCGGGTGAGGTCGGGCTCCTCTCCGGCCCGTACGCCGGGCAGGGCCGCGGCCAGCGCGGGGTGCAGGGGGCGGGGTGCGATCACCGCGAGGCGGCCCTCGGCCGGGGCGTCGGCGCGGACGGCCTCGGCGACGGCCCCCGGCAGGTCCCCGGTCCCGCGCACCCAGGGGCGCACGCCGGTGGAGCGCACCGAGCTCGGCGGTTCGAAGCCGGGGTGGTGGGCGCGCAGGACGGCGGCGGCGACCTCCATGATCTCGGCGGGCGTACGGTAGTTGACGGCGAGCCGGACGCGTTCCCAGCGGTCGCCGACGTACGGGTCCAGGATCTGGTGCCAGGAGCCGCAGCCCGCCTCGTCGCCGGTCTGGGCCGGGTCTCCGACGAGGGTCATGGAGCGGGTGGGGCAGCGGCGCATCAGCAGGCGCCAGGCCATCTCGGACAGCTCCTGCGCCTCGTCGACGATCACGTGCCCGAAGGCCCAGGTGCGGTCGGCGGCGGCGCGTTCGGCCGTGGTGCGGCGGTCGGCCTCCTCGTGGCGCTCGGCCATCCGTTCCGCGTCGATGATGTCGTGGGCGGCGAGGTATTCGTTCTCCATGTCCTCGAACTCGTAGGACTCGGAGCCCTGGGAGAGGTCCAGGACGCCCTGGGCGTAGTCGATGCGCTCCAGCCGGGCCCGCTCGGCGGCGGCGCGTTCGGCGCTGTCGTCGGTCCCGAGCAGTTCCGCGGCCTCGTCGAGGAGCGGGACGTCGGCCGGGGTCCACTCCCCCGCGGGCCGGCGGATCAGGTCGGCGTCCGCCTCGGCGAGGTGGGAGGGTTCGGCGAGGAACTCGGTGACCAGCTGCTCCGGGGTGAGCGGCGGCCAGAGGCTGTCGATGGCGGCGTGCACGTCGGCGCTGGTGGCGATCTCCTTGCCGAGTTGGGCCGCGTCGTCGGGGCCGAGCAGGTTGGGGCCGCCGTAGGGGTCGGCGCCGAGCCGGTCGACGAGCTGCGCGGTGAGGGCGTCGATGACGGCGAACGCGAAGTAGGGGCGGGCCAGGTTGTGCGGCAGGGCGGTGGCGCGGGCCCGGTCGCGCGCGGCGTGGGCCATGGTCCGGTCGAGCAGGAGCGTCCCGTAGTCCTCGTGGTCGATCTCCAGGGCCGGCTCCGGCACCGTGTCGCTGTCCTCGCCGCTGCCCGCGGGCACTCCCTCGGGGAGGGTCTGGCGGTCGGCGACTACCCGGGCGAGGACTTCCGCCATGGCGGCACGGCCCTTGACCTCGGCGGCTCCGGGGCGGTCGGTGCCGGTGGCGCGCACGCCGGGGAAGAGGTCGCCCGGGGAGGACAGGAGCACCCCGGTCTCGCCGAGGGAGGGCAGCACCTCGCCGATGTAGCCGAGGAAGGCGGGGTTCGGGCCGACGATCAGTACGCCGCGCCGGGCGAGGAGCTCGCGGTGCGCGTACAGGAGGAAGGCGGCACGGTGCAGGGCGACGGCGGTCTTGCCGGTGCCGGGGCCGCCCTCGACGACCAGGACGCCGCGGTGGGAGGAGCGGATGATCCCGTCCTGTTCGGCCTGGATGGTCTGCACGATGTCGTGCATGCGGCCGGTGCGGGCGGCGTCGAGGGCGGCGAGCAGCACGGCGTCCGCGTCGGCGCCCTCGTAACCGGTGCGTTCGGTGTCGGCGAGGTCGAGGATCTCGTCGTGCAGGGCGGTCACCTCCCGCCCCAGGGTGGTGATGTGCCGGCGGCGGCGCAGCCCCATCGGGACGTACCCGGTGGCGAGATAGAACGGGCGGGCCGTTTCGGCGCGCCAGTCGAGTACGAGGGGTGTGCGTTCGGCGTCGTCCTGCCTGATTCCGATCCGGCCGATGTGGTGGTCCCGGCCGTCCGAGAATTCCAGCCGGCCGAAACAGAGACCGTGTTCGGCGGCGTTCAGCGCGGCGAGGAGACCGGACTGTTCGGCGACGGCAACGTCGCGCTCCAGCCGTTCCTGAAATCCGTTGCCGCCCTGGCGCAGCGCCGCCCGGACGGCGCGATCGGCCCGGTCCCGCAGATCTTCGAGGCGCGCGTACAGCTCGGTGACGAATCGCTGCTCACTCTGAAATGCGATGTTTGACAATTCCACTCCCGGCGCGATACGATGCCTCTACACAGCATAGCTACGCCCTCAATCAACAGGGCGTGAACTATTGAATATACGCGAATGCATGCCCCGGACGCCAATTCGTCCGGGGCATTTCCTGTATTCCGGGGCAGGTGCGTCGCGGGGATGTCCACCCGGGGCCGGAGCGGCTCGCGGCCGTCCGGGACTGCCGGCCCGAGGTCGGCCGGGTCCAGGTTTCGAGGTCTGCGAAGGCGGCCGTGAAGTTCCCCGGCATCGGGCGCAGGTGCTCCTCGTCCAGCGCGACCAGGCCGTCGGCGTGCGCACCGCCGGGGACCGTGATGTAGCGGTGCAGGGCGCCGCGTCCGGAGTCGGTGACCATGCGGTGGTAGACGTCGCCGAAGGCGGTCTGCGGGGTGAGGGCGTCGAGCGCGGGCGGCAGGGTCTTGAGCAGACCACCGTCGGTGGTGAAGGTGAGGGCGTTCCAGTCCAGCCCCCCGGTGTACAGGTCCGGGCGGTGTTCGAGCTGCCGGCGGACGGGGTGGCCGCCCGCGGACAGGCCCGCGGCGTAGGTGAAGCGCGGGGTGCGGCCGTAGTGCCGGTCGGTCACCTTCTCGGCGGCGACGGTGATTTCGGTGAACCTGCGGTGCCATTCCATGATGGCGTCGCCGGGACGTTCCCCGTCCTTGTAGATCTCCTCGCCGGTGTTCCCCTTGTCGGTGGCGGCGTAGGCGTATCCCTTCGCGAGGATCTGGTCGCTGATGATCCGGTCGTCGGCGTACTGCTCGCGCAGCCCCGGCGGCCCGGCGACGACGAGCCCGCCGTTCCAGTGGTCGGGCAGCCGGATCACGAACTGACTGTCGTGGTTCCAGTGGTGGTTGGTGTTGGTCGTGGAGGTATCGGGGAAGTAGCCGTCGATCTGGACCCCGGGGACCCCGGACGGGGTCGTGGTGCCGGAGGCCTCCAGACCCGCCCAGTCGACGGGGTCGGTGTGCCCGGTGGGGACCGTGCCCGTCGTGCTCAGGTCGGCGAGACGGGCGGAGACGGTGTACTCGGCACCCGGGACCCGTACGCCGTCGGGGGCCCGTCCGGGCGGCCGCCGGGGCCGTCAGCAGGCCGCCCTGTACGCCCGGGACAACGGGCTGCTCTGAACCGGTCCGAGGAGGAGAACGGGCACCGCGCGCGGGCGGCGTCCCGTCGGTGATCCCGGGAAACAGCGGTCCCGGGGAAACACACTCGCGCGGTATGAGGTGATTCATCCCGGTTCTTCTACCATGGGCCGTCCCGACCCGGCGGTTGCCCACCGAGGAGACGCATGCCCCGAGCAGCACACCGGTCCGCCGTACGATCCGCCGTCCTGTCCGCGGGCGTCCTCGTCTCCGCGCTGGCCGTGGCGGCCTCGGCCGCCGTCCCTGCCGCGGCCGCCGCCTCCGGGCCGCTCCGGCCCCCGGCGCACGACGGCGGCCGCGGGGACGCGCACCACGGCGGGCCGGCCCCGGCCGGAGCGGCTCCCGCCGCGGCCGACCCCGGCGAAGCGGCCCTGATCGGCGAGGAGCACGCACGGGCCCACGCGGGGCGGCGCCGGGCCGCCCGGGACGCCGGCGGCTACCCGCAGGCCACCCGTACGGCGAGCCTGGCCGCTCTGACGGACTCCCAGGCCCGCGCCAACGCCGCTTTCCCGGCCGCCCGGTTCGGCCGGTTCGCCGAGTTCTTCCCCTCCCCCGACTTCGGTGTCCACGTCGCCCAGCTCCCCACCGGCAAGGTGCTGCTGTTCTCCTTCGAACGGATCGAGACCGACCCCACCAAGGAGACCGGCCCCACCGACCGGCTCGGACGGACCAACGCCGGCCGCGCCTTCCTCTGGGACCCGGCCCGCGGAACGGGCGCGCGGGCCTTCAAGGAGGTCCGGCCGCCGACCGTCCTGATCCCGGACGGCACCCACTCCCCGCGCCCCGCTCCGTTCTTCTGTGCCGGACACGCCTTCCTGCCCAACGGGATGGTCGCCGTGTTCGGCGGCAACAACGGCGGCAAGGGGGGCAGCGGCGCCCGCCTCTCCTTCGTGTTCGACCCCTGGACCGAGAACTGGTACCGCAACCGGGACATGTCCGTGGGCCGCTGGTACCCCTCGGTGGTCACCGGCGCGGACGGCCGCCAGATCATCATGTCGGGCCAGTCCGAGCGCGGTACGGGCACCCCCACCCCGGTGGTGGAGCGGTTCCCGGCGAAGCGGCTGCCCGTCCCCTGGCGCCCGTACGACATCCCCCTCGACATCGCCTCGGAACGCTTCGGCGCGGACGCGCCCTTCCGCAACGACTACCCGCACCTCTTCTCCCTGCGCGACGGCATGATCTACGGCCTGGGCCGCGACGCCGACCAGCAATGGCTGTTCGACCCCGTCAAGGAGACCCGCCGCGACCTCCCCCGGCGTCCGGCCGACTTCCGCGGGTACGGATCCGCCGTACCGCTCCCGGCCGGCCTGCGCGGCCCCGACTCCATCCTGGTCCTCGGCGGCGACCCGCTCGACCCGAACACGTACAGGCTGTCGGGGGCGGGGTGGACCACCGAGGAGCCCCGGGCCTTCGGCCGCACCCAGGACGACACCCTGATCCTGCCCGACGCCACCCTGCTCACCGTCAACGGCGCCCTGAGCACCCGGGACTACGGCAACGGCCCCTTCAACCCGAAGGCCGACCTCAAGTACCGGCAGACCGAACTGCGCGGCGCGGACGGCCGCTGGCGGCTGGGCCCCGCCCAGCGGCTGCCGCGCGGCTACCACTCCAACGCCCTGGTCATGCCGGACGGCCGGGTCATGGTGACCGGTGACGAGCTCCAGCAGATCGCCAACGACCCCGACATCCGCGACGCGATGGACGGCAGCATCGAGCTCTACGAGCCCGCGTACCTGCACCGGGGTCCCCGGCCCGCCCTCGACCGGGCCCCGGGCGGCGAGCTCCCCCACGGCGCGGCCTTCGAGGTGCGCAGCTCCACCGCGTCCGCCGTGCGACGGGCCGTCCTGCTGGCGCCGACCACGGTCACCCACGCGGTGAACACCAGCCAGCGCCACCTGGAGCTGCCGGTCAGCGGGGTGCGCGGCGACACGATCACCCTGCGCACGCCGGCCACGCCGGCCGACGCGCCGCCCGGGTACTACATGCTCTTCCTCCTGGACGGCCGGGGCGTCCCCAGTACGGCGAAGTGGCTGAAGCTCGGGGTCCGCTAGCGGACCGGACTCCGCTCAGACCTCCGCGGGCGGTTCGACGCGGGAGAGCCAGGCGGTGAGGAGCACCTCCAGTCCGGCGGCCTCGGCGGGGGTCAGCGCGTCGAGGAGGGCGCGTTCGTTGCGGATGTGGTCGGCGAAGGCGCGGTCGATCACCTCGCGGCCCCCCGGGGTGAGGGCGACCACGCGGCCGCGGCCGTCGACGGCCGACCGGCGGCGGGTGACCAGCCCGTCCCGTTCGAGCCGGTCGATCCGCTTGGTCATGGCTCCCGTGGTGACCATCGTGTGGGCGGCCAGCTCGCCGGGCGCCCGCTCGAAGGGTTCGCCCGCCCGGCGCAGCGCGGCCAGGACGTCGAACTCGCCCTCGCCCAGGCCGTGGCGCCGGTAGACGGGGGTGAGGCGTTCGGTCAGCAGCAGGCCGAGGCGGTGCAGCCGGCCGATCACCGCCTGGGGGGCCACGTCCAGGTCGGGGCGCTCACGGGCCCACTCCGCCTGGATGCGGGCGACGTGGTCCGGCGGACCGCTCTTGATGTCTTCCATGGAAGGTACTGTACCTTCCATGGAAGCGAATCTACGGTGGTCCCTGGTCACGGCGATAGCCCCGGTGGCCTGGGGCGCCAACTACTACGTCACCCGCGCGTTCCTCCCCGACGGCCACCCCCTCTACGGATCGGCGATCCGCGCCCTGCCCGCCGGGCTGCTGCTCCTGGCCGTGAGCCGCGAGCTGCCGCGCGGCTCCTGGTGGTGGAAGTCGCTCCTGCTGGGCGTGCTCAACATGGGCGGGTTCTTCGCCCTCGTGTACGTGGCCGCGCAACGGCTGCCGAGCAGTGTGGCCGCGACGGTGATGGCGACCGGACCGCTGACCATGATGCTGATCGCCTGGCCCCTGGTGGGCGAGCGGCCGGCCTCGCGGCACCTGGCCGGGGCGGGGCTGGGGGCGGGCGGGGTGGCGCTGATGCTGTTCACGGGCAGCGTGCCCGCCGACGCGCTCGGGGTCCTGGCCGCCGCCGTCGCCATGGCCATGTCCGCGCTCGGCTACGTCCTGGCCAAACGCTGGAGCGCCGGCGCCGGGGTGCTCGCCTCGGCCTCCTGGCAGCTGCTCGGCGGCGGGCTCCTGCTGCTGCCCTTCGCCGTCGCGGTGGAGGGCGCGCCGCCGGCCGTCGACGGCCGGGCGGCGATCGGGTTCGGCTACGCGGTCCTGGTGGCGACGGCCCTCGCCTTCACCACCTGGTTCGCGGGGCTGCGGCGGCTGCCCGCGGCCACGGTCGGGCTGCTCGGGCTGCTCAATCCGGTGACGGGAGTGCTGCTGGGGCTCGCGGTGGCCGGGGAGAGCCTGACGGCGCGCCAGCTGTGCGGGCTGCTGCTGGCGGTGGCCGGCGTCTTCCTCGGCCGCCCGGGGGCCGCGGCCGCCCGGCCCGCGCGCGTCGCACGGATGGCTGTGGACGGAGCTCCCCGGCACGACAGCCCACCCGCCGGCTCGTAGCGTCGTCAGCGTCGGCGCCGGACGGCCCGGCGAGGGCGAACTCTCCTGCCGGGAGGCCGTGCCGATGCGAAGCGACGCCGCCATATCGAGCCTGCTCCGGGTCCACCGGGGCACCGCCGAACCCGAGGAACTGGCCGCGATCACCGTGGTGGTCGCCTGCCTCGCCGGCCGGGTCACGCCCTCCTGCGACCGCACCGAGCGCACCGCGCACCACCGCCAGCGTCCGCGGCCCGCGGGCCACGGATGCTGGGCGGGGTGCTGGGCCTGCCAATAGGCCCTGCCCGAGTGGTGTCAGGGGCGGCGCAGCAGCCGCGTCAGCGCGTCCGTCAGGACGGCCCGCGGGTCCGCAGCGGCCCCTTCCGAACGCCAGGCGACGAACCCGTCCGGGCGCACCAGGACCGCCCCGTCGGCCGGCACCTCGTGCAGCTCGGCCCAGTCGGCGCCGTCCGGCTGGACCAGGTCGGCGTCGGCTCCGGAGCCGATCGCGTAGGCGTCCAGGCGCACGCCCGTCTGCCGCGCCACCTCCCGCGCCGCCTCCCGCCAGGGCGTGCCCGGTCCGCTGAGCAGCACGAAGGAGCGCTCGTAGAGGTCGAGGGCGGAGATCCGCTCGCCGGCCCGGGTCAGCCACATGTGCGGGGCGCGGGTACCCACGTCGCCCCGCAGCCGCATGGTCTCGGGGATGACCGGCCGGGACGGGTCGCCGCCGAGGACCGCGCCCTCGGGGTAGCAGTAGCCCATCGCGGTGGTGAGGACCCCGCTGCCCGGACCGCCGCCCATGGTGGGGGGCGGTACGTACCCGGGGTGGCTGTGTTCGGCCGAACGGGCCGAGGCGCGCTCGCTGGTGGCCCGGGCCACGGGGAGCCGCTCCTGCTCGTAGGTGTGCAGCAGCTCCGGTCCGGCGGCGCCTTCGAGGACCGCGGCGACCTTCCAGGCGAGGTTGTGCGCGTCCTGGATGCCGGTGTTGGAGCCGAAGGCGCCGGTCGGGCACATCTCGTGGGCGGCGTCGCCCACCACGAAGACCCGGCCGACGCCGTACTGCTCCGCGACCCGTTCGGCGGCGTGCCAGGGCGCCTTGCCGCCGATCTCCACGTCCAGGTCGGGCACGCCGATCGCCGAGCGGATCTGCTCCCTGCAGCGCTCGTCGGTGAAGTCCTCCAGGGTCTCGCCCGTCTCCGGGTGCCAGGGGGCGTGGAAGACCCACTGGGTCTCGTTGTCCACCGGCAGCAGCGCCCCGTCGGCGCCCGGCTTCATCAGGTAGCAGACGATGAAGCGCAGGTCGCCCAGGACGTCGGCGAGCCGCTCCGAGCGGAAGACGATGCTCACGTTGTGGAAGAGCTCGCCGTTGCCCGTCTGGCGGATGCGCAGCGCCTCACGGACGGGGCTGCGCGGTCCGTCGGCGGCGATCAGGTAGTCGGCGCGGACGGTGAGGTGTTCGCCGGTCTCCCGGTCCTTCACCACGGCGCTCACACCGGTCTCGTCCTGGTCGAAGCTCATCAGTTCGGTGGCGAAGCGCACGTCGGCGCCCTGGGCGCGGCTCTGCGCGGCGAGTACCGGCTCGATGTTGTTCTGGCTGCACAGGCACCAGCCGGTGGGGCTGAACTTCTTGAGCGCGCCGGACGGGTCGACGGCCTTGACGAGCCACTTGTGCTCGCCGTCGACGAGCGACGACCGGGTCTGCAGGATGCCCTGATTGGCCTCCAGGGCGGAAGCTTCCTTGCGGATGGCGGGTTCGACGCCCGCCGTGCGGAACAGTTCCATCGTGCGGGCGTTGATCCCCCGGCCGCGGGGGTGGACCGAGGTACCGGCGTGCTTCTCGACCAACAGGTGCCTGATGCCGTGACGGCTCAGGAACAGCGAGGTGGACAGGCCCACGAGGGAGCCTCCCACGACGAGGACCGGTACGCGGACATCGGCATGCTCTTCCATCGGCTGCGGGCTCCTGTTTCGTGTGGGGGGCAGTGGACGCCTTATGCCCCCGATCAGGGTTCTTGCCCTGGCGAGTCGCGTCTTGTCACCCGCTTGATCCGGAGATGTAGCGATCCGTACCCCGCCGGATGACGATGAGCGACAGCGGGAGCCCTTTCGGCCACACCGCCCGCCGTCCCCGACCGCGGAGGCCCGCGAGCCCGCGGGACCCACCGGCCCACCGGCCGGCGGACCGCCCGCCCCCGGGCCGTTGCCGCCGATCACGCACCGGAACGCGTACGTGGCGGTCTCCGTGCACTCACGAAGGAGTGAGCAGATGACAACCACCCTGTCCGAACGGGTGTCGCAGTCCGCCTTCGACGGCTCCATGCTCCGGGTCGTCCTGCTGATGGATCTCCACGAGGGCGCCCAACAGCGCTTCTTCGAGGCGTACGAGCAGCTCCGGCACGACATCGCGTCGGTGCCCGGGCACCTGGGCGACCAGCTCTGCCAGTCCTTCGCGAACCCCTCGCAGTGGCTGATCACCAGTGAGTGGGAGAGCGCCCCGCAGTACCTCGCCTGGGTGAACAGCGAGGAGCACGCGGCGCAGGTCCGGCCGCTGGGTGCCTGCGCCCGCTCGATGCGCCCGCTGACGTTCACCGTGCTGCGGGAGACCGGCAAGCGCTACGAGGCTCCCGAGCGGGCGCTCCGCGCCCGGCTCCAGGGCTCGCCCCGGCTCGGCGCGGGGATCGTCCGGCACGCGCTGACCTTCACGGTCAAGCCGGGCAGCGAGGAGAAGGTCGCTCGGATCCTGTCGTCCTACGACTCCCCGCAGGCCCGCGTCGACGACCACACCCGGCTGTGCCGCACCTCCCTGTTCATGTACGGCAACCGGGTGGTGCGGGCGGTGGAGGTCGAGGGCGACCTGACGGCGGCGCTGCGGCACGTGTCGGAGCAGCCCGAGGTCCGTGCCGTGGAGCACGCCATCAACCCGTACCTGGAACAGGACCGGGACCTGGCCGATCCGGAGTCGGCGCGGATGTTCTTCATGCGCGCGGCGCTGCCCGCCGTGCACCACGTGGCGGCGCACGGGCAGCAGCCGGCGGAGGTGACGCGGCACGCGCTCCTGTATCCGGCCAAGCCCGGCTGCGGCCCGCTCGTGGCCCGCTTCCTCGCCCGGCAGGACGAGGCGGCGGCGAAGCTCCCCACGAGTCCCGTGCTCAGCAGCAGCATCTTCCAGCGGGACGACGTGGTGGTCCGCCTCCTCGACGTGGACGGACCGGCCGACGGCCGCTTCGCCGGCGGCTTCGGCATCGAGGGCCCCCGGCGGGCGGCCGTGCTGCGGCGCCTGCTCACCGGGGATCCCGCCACCGCGGCCGACGCCCCCCGCCCCATGACCCCCATCACCGACCGGCGCGCGCCGGCGCGGGACTGATCCGGGCGCCCCGCGCCCGGAGCCCCCGTACCCCGTCCCGTCCCCACCACCCATCCGGCAGTCCGTGCGCACCGCGGGCTCCCGATCCGCCAGGAGGAAGCCAGCATGACCAGACATCACCCGCGCATCGTCGACCTCAGCGAGACCCAGCCCAACCGCAGGCGCGGAGGTGATCTGCGCGCCGTGCTCACCCCGACGTCGGTGGGCTCGACCAGCGGCTTCATGGGACTGGCGGTGATGGCCCCGGGCGAGTCGATCGCCGAGCACTACCACCCGTACTCCGAGGAGTTCGTGTACGTGGTCGCCGGGACCCTCGAAGTCGACCTGGACGGCGAGCCGCACCCGCTGCGCGTCGACCAGGGGCTGCTCGTCCCGCTGAACATGCGCCACCGGTTCCGCAACGTCGGCTCCACCGAGGCCCGGATGGTCTTCCACCTGGGTCCGCTCGCCCCGCGCCCGGAACTGGGCCACGTCGACACCGAGGAGGCGGCCCACCCGGAGGCCTCCGGGTGGGCGGAGCGTCCGCCGGAGCGCACCGGAGCGGTTTCGTGACCCGCCGGCGGGTGGCCGTGACCGGGGTCGGTGTCGTGGCTCCGGGGGGCATCGGCGCCCCCGCCTTCTGGGACCTGCTGTCCAACGGCCGTACGGCGACGCGTGGCATCACCCTCTTCGACCCGGCCGGGTTCCGCTCCCGGATAGCCGCCGAGGTCGATTTCGACCCGGCCGAGCACGGCCTGAGCGAGGACGAGGCGGCCCGCGCGGACCGGTACATCCAGTTCGCCCTGGTCGCCGCCCGCGAGGCGGTGGCCGACTCCGGCCTGGAACTCGACGACGAGAGCGCCTGGCGCACCGGCGTCTCCCTGGGCACGGCGGTCGGCGGTACCACCCGGCTGGAGCACGACTACGTGGCGGTCAGCCAGCACGGCGACTGGTGGGACGTGGACCACCGGCTGTCCTCCCCCTTCCTGCACCGCGCGTTCACCCCCGCCACCCTCGCCTCGGCGGTGGCGGAGCAGACGGGGGCGCGCGGGCCGGTGCAGACCGTCTCCACGGGCTGCACGTCCGGGCTCGACGCCGTCGGCTACGCCGTGCACTCCATCCAGGAGGGCCGGATGGACGTGTGCATAGCCGGGGCGTCGGACTCCCCGGTCTCCCCCATCACCGTGGCCTGCTTCGACGCCATCAAGGCGACCTCGGCGAACAACGACGACCCGGCGCACGCCTCTCGGCCCTTCGACGCAGACCGGGACGGTTTCGTCCTCGGCGAGGGCGGCGCCGTGCTGGTCCTGGAGGAGCTGGAGCACGCCCGGGCCCGCGGCGCGACCGTCTACTGCGAGATCGGCGGGTACGCCACCTTCGGCAACGCCCACCACATGACGGGGCTGACCACCGAGGGCCTGGAGATGGCGCGGGCCATCGAAAGGGCCCTGGCCCAGGCCCGGGTCGGCGCCGGTGAGATCGACTACGTCAACGCGCACGGCTCCGGCACCAAGCAGAACGACCGCCACGAGACGGCGGCCGTCAAGCGGGTGCTCGGGGACCACGCCTACAGGACGCCGATGACCTCCATCAAGTCCATGGTGGGACACTCCCTCGGCGCCATCGGGGCGATCGAACTCGCGGCCTGCGTCCTGGCGATGACCCATCACGTGGTGCCGCCGACCGCGAACTACGAGACCCCCGACCCCGAATGCGACCTGGACTACGTGCCGCGCACCGCCCGCAGCCACACCCTGCGCAGCGTGCTGTCCGTCGGCAGCGGGTTCGGCGGCTTCCAGTCCGCCGTGGTCCTGACCCAGCCCAAGGAGGTACGCGCGTGAAGAGCCGTACTGCCGGCACGTCGGTGGCCGTCACCGGCATCGGGGTCGTCGCCCCCAACGGGATCGGCGCGGACGCCTTCTGGAAGGCGACGCAGGCGGGCGACAGCGTCCTGGACCGGGTGACCCGGCAGGGCTGCGAGCACCTTCCCGTGCGGGTCGCGGGCGAGGTCCGGGGATTCGATCCCGGGGCGCTGGTCGAGGACCGCTTCCTCGTGCAGACCGACCGCTTCAGCCACTACGCGCTGGCCGCCGCCGATCTGGCGCTGGAGCACGCCCGGCTGGGGCGGGCCGACTACGAGGACGACCCGTACGCGGTGGGCGTCGTCACCGCGGCCGGCTCGGGCGGCGGCGAGTTCGGGCAGCGCGAGCTGCAACGGCTGTGGGGGCAGGGCCCCCGCTTCGTCGGCCCGTACCAGTCGATCGCCTGGTTCTACGCGGCCAGCACCGGCCAGATCTCCATCCGGCGCGGGTTCAAGGGCCCGTGCGGGGTCGTCGCGAGCGACGAGGCGGGCGGCCTGGACGCCTTCGCGCACGCCACCCGGGCGATCCGGCAGGGCAGCCGGGCCATGCTGGCCGGCGCGACGGAGGCCCCGCTCGCCCCGTACTCGGTGGTCTGCCAGCTCGGCTACGAGGGCCTCAGCACCTGGGACGACCCGGAGCGCGCCTACCGGCCCTTCACGGCCAAGGCGTGCGGGTTCGTCCCGGCCGAGGGCGGCGCGATGTTCGTCGTCGAGGACGCGGAGGCCGCCCGGCGGCGGGGCGCGACGGTCCGGGCCCTGCTGGCCGGCCACGCCGCCACCTTCACCGGGACGCGGCGGCCGGACGGGGACGGCGAGGGCCTGGCCCACGCCATCCGCGGTGCGCTGCGGGAGGCGGGCTGCGCGCCCGAGGAGGTGGACGTGGTCTTCGCGGACGCCCTGGGTACGCCCGAGGCCGACGCGGCGGAGGCGCGGGCGATCCGCGACGCGCTCGGCGGTCACGGCTCCAAGGTGGCGGTGACCGCCCCCAAGACGGGGATCGGACGTGCGTACTGCGCGGCCGGCACCCTCGACACGGCCGCGGCCGTGCTGGCCCTGGAACACGGGGTCGTGCCGCCGACCCCGAACGTGTTCGACGTCTGCCACGACCTCGACGTGGTCACCGGCAGCGCCCGGGTCGCCCCCGTGCGGACCGCGCTCGTCCTGAGCCGCGGCCGGATGGGGTCGAACGCGGCACTCGTCCTCCGCAAGGGGCCCGAATCCCGCGCGTAGGGACCGGGACCCCGGCTGGTCAGGGCCGCGCAGGGTTCGGCGCGGCCCCCGGAAGCTGGAAGAGAGAGAAGGCACCATGTCCGACCGACTGACCATGGAAGAGCTGGCGACGCTCATGAAGTCCGCCGGCATCACCGTCGACCCCACCGAGCTGGCGAGTCGTCCGGACTCCCGGTTCGACGACTACGGCCTGGACTCGCTGGGCCTGCTGGGCATCGTCGGTGAGCTGGAGAACCGGCGCGGCCGCGCGCTGCCCACCGACGCGGACCGCTGCAAGAGCCCCCGCGAGTTCGTCGACCTCGTCAACAACAGCCTCATGACCGGAGCCTGAGATGCCTGGACACACCGACAACGAGATCACCGTCAACGCGCCCGTCGACGTCGTCTGGGACGTCACGAACGACCTCCCCAACTGGCCGGAGCTGTTCAGCGAGTACGCGTCGATCGAGATCCTGGAGAAGGCCGGGAACACCACCCGGTTCCGTCTCGCCATGCACCCGGACGAGAACGGGGTGGTGTGGAGCTGGGTCTCGGAGCGGACGGTGGACCGCGCGGGCCTGACGGTGAAGGCGCGCCGGGTCGAGACGGGTCCGTTCGCGCACATGGACATCCACTGGGAGTACGGCGAGGCGCCCGGCGGCGGCACCCGCATGCGGTGGGTCCAGGACTTCGCGATGAAGCCGGACGCGCCGATCGACGACGCGGGGATGACCGACCGCATCAACCACAACTCCCGCATCCAGATGGAACTGATCCGGGACAAGATCGAGCGCCGCGAGCGGGTGGCCTCCCGCCGCTGAGCGCACCGCCCTCCGCACCCTCAGAGTCGAAAGGCAACCCTCCCGATGCACCAAGCCCTCATCGTGGCCCGCATGGCGCCCGGATCGGCACCCGACATCGCCGACCTGTTCGCCACCTCGGACGCGGGCGAGCTCCCCCGACTGGTCGGCGTCAGCCGCCGCAGTCTCTTCCAGTTCGGGGACGTGTACCTGCACCTGATCGAGTCCGAGAAGGACCCCGGTCCGGCCATCGCGCAGGTCACCGGCCACCCGGAGTTCCGCGACCTCAGCGAACGGCTCTCGGCCTTCATCAGCCCGCACGACCCGAAGACCTGGCGGGGCCCGAAGGACGCCATGGCCACCCGGTTCTACCGCTGGGAGCGGGACGCCGCGCGCTAGTCCGTACGGGTGCCCAAGCCGGCGCCGCACCGGCCGGGCGGCCTGGGCACCCACGGCCACGTCCGGATCCCCGTCGCGCTTCACCGCTCGTGACGGGGAGAATTCGGCAGGTAGTTTTTACATGAATACCTGACTGAATTGCCGTCAATAAGCATTGCCCGCTTATCTCGATTTGATAACGACATCGCCCGAAAAGGCCTGGACCTTTCCGCGCAACGCGCGTAACTCGCTTGATTTCAAAGCGAGTTGACAGTTCATCAAATCAAGTCACAAGGTAACGGATAGATTTCCCGGACCCGGCTCCCGTTTGTCCGAATTCTCCGAGGCTCCCGTCTGGCAAGCTTCCGCGCACCCACTCTCCTGACCAGGACTTGAGGTGCGCATGACAGCACGATCCACCGGCCGACGACGCAGACAGCGTGAACACCGGCGCAAACCGCGCAGGTTGATACTCCTGACCGCCGCCATGGCCACGGCGGCGATGATCGCGGGCGGCATCGCCTACGCGGGACTCGACGCGGACGCCGAGGCAGGCACCCCCGCGCAGGCCTCGGGGGCCGGCGCGCCCGCCGAACCGGCCGCCGCACCGGCCCGGGACGCGGAACCGGCCGCCCTCTCCAGCGCCCCGGCGAACGAGAACGCCCGCGGCATGGTCTACGACGGCCTGGAGGCCGCCCCCAAGGGCGACCGCTGCGTCGGCGTCTACCGCACGGACGCCGGACTCTGCACCCACGGGCCCGACGCTCCCCCCGGGGGCGTGGACATCAAGAAGGACGTCCAGCCCGTGGTCCGCACCAAGGCCCCGGCCGCCGATCCCGCGGCGCCCGCCTCCGCCGACCCGGCGGCCACGGAGGGCGGCGGGCGTCCTCAGGACGCGCCCGCGGCCGACGCCCGTACGGCCGCCTCCGCGGCGACCCCCGCCCCGCCGGCCTCCGGCAGCCAGGGCATCGCGGCCGGACCGGCCGGACAGACCGTCCAGTGCGACGGCGACGGGACCTCGGGCAACCGGGTCCAGGTCGTCTACGCCCACGGCCCCGGCCGCGACCGCTACGCCGAGTACCTGGCGTCCTTCCGCAAGTGGGCGGCCGACGCCGACCTCATCTACGCGGCCAGCGCCAAGGAGACCGGCGGCATCCGGCACATCCGCTACGTGACGGCCGCCGACTGCACCCCGTCCGTGATCAGCATCGAGCTCCCGGACTCGGCCCTCGCCGAGTTCAGCGCCACCAACGCCGCGCTCGCAGGCAAGGGCCTGGACCGCCGCGACCGCAAGTACATGATCTTCTCGGACACCCAGATCTACTGCGGCATCGGCACCTTCAACGGCGACGAGCGGCCCGGCCAGAACAACCTGAGCAACTTCGGCCCCTCCTACGGGCGCACGGACTCGGGCTGCTGGGGCGGTCACACCGCCGCGCACGAACTCGGACACAACCTCGGCGCGGTCAACAACAGCGCCCCCAACACCAGCCGCGGCGCGCACTGCACCGACGAGTTCGACGTCATGTGCTACTCGGACACCCCGTACTACCCGCAGATGCGCAACGTGTGCACGAACCAGGCGTCCGAGAACATCCTGGACTGCAACCACGACGACTACTTCCACACCAGCCCGAAGCCCGGCAGCTACCTGGCGACCCACTGGAACATCGCCGACAACCAGTTCCTGATGCGCGCCGACGGCGGCGGCACCGGGCCCGGTCCGAACCCGAACCCCGGCCCGACGACCAAGCCCACCCCCTCGCCCTCGCCCACCAAGAAGCCCACGGGCGGACCGGTCGTGACGGCCGGCCAGATCCAGGCCGACTCGGTGGTGCTGAGCTGGCCCCGCACGGAGGGCGCCGCCTGGTACCAGGTGCTGCTGAACGGCAAGCACCTGACCTGGGTGCAGTCCACCTCCCTGCGCGTCTACGGCCTGCGCGCCGGGACCGACTACACCGCCGCCGTCTCGGTCCGCGACACGGCCGGCCGTGACAGCGGCGCCGGCAAGGCCACCTCCTTCCGTACGACCGCCACCGGCGGCGGCGCCACCACCCCGGGCACCCGCTACGTGCTCGGCAACGGCAGCAGCGGCATGGCCGCCGAGATGTGGGACGGCCGCACCGCCGACGGGACCGTCCTGGTGGCGGGCCGCACCAACGGCTACGCGCAGCAGCAGTGGTACTTCGACGACGCCGGCAGCGGGCTCGTCCGCATCCGGTCCGCCGTCTCCGGCAAGTGCCTGCAGCCGGGCGGCGCCCCGGCCGCCGGGATGTGGGTCTCCCAGCAGCCCTGCGGGAACGCCGCAGCGCAGCAGTGGCGGCTGACCACCCGGGACGGCTCGACGACCGTCTCCGACCCGAGCGGCGGCTTCGCCCTCGCGGTGAGCAACCGTCCCTACTACGGGAACTGGCTGCTCGAACTCCAGCGCGCGGACGGCCGTCCCGCGCAGGCCTGGACGGCCCGCAAGGCGGGCTGACCCACCGCTCCGGAGGGCGGCCGCTCCCCCGGCCGCCCTCCGGCTCCGCTCCCCCACGCATTCCCCACACGCTTCCCCCAGGCCCCCCAGGCCCCCCAAGCCCCTCGCCCCTCGCCCCTCGCCCCCCACATCCCCTCATCCCGCCGCCTCCCCACCTCCCGCCTGGAGCACCATGACCACGCGCCCGCGTCCCCTCCCGTTCCCCGCCGTCCTCGGACTGGCCCTGCTGCTGCCCGTGCAGGCCGTCGCCCTGGCCGGAGCCGCGCACGCCCACGGGGACACCCTCAAAGTGGTGATCACCGGTCAGCAGGCCGGGCGGGTCACCGCCGACGTCACCTGGGAGAACGACGGCGACGCCGTCGAGGAGGCCGTCGCGGCCACCGTGAACGCGGTCAGTGCCGACGGGACCCGTACGGCGGGACCCTGGCGGCTGGTCCGCGGCAGCGGCGGGGCCGCGACGTGGACGACGGCCGAGGCGCTGCCGCCCGGCACGTGGACGGTGACCGTCGACGCGGGCTTCCCCTCCCTGGGGCACGCGCAGCAGGAGGTGGCCGTCCCGGTGGTTGACCCGGCCCCGCCCACCGCCTCCGCCGCCGCCTCTCCCACCGCCTCCCCCTCCGGCGCCCCGGCGACCACGACCCCGCAGGCTCCGCCGGCGTCCGCCACCCCGGCCGGCGCCCCGAGCGCCTCCCCGGCCGCCTCCCCCGCCTCCGACACCGGCGCCGCCGGCTGGTGGACCACCGCCGGGGTGGCCGCAATAGCCCTGGCCGGCGCCGCCGCCGGCATCCTGCTGCGCCGCAGGCGGCTGCGGCGGCCCTGACGGAGTGTCGCCCCGCGCCCTCGCGCCGCGGACCGGCATGGTGGTCCCGGCGGTGAACGGCGGTGACCGGCGGTCCGGCGGACGTGGCGGGAGAGGCGGGAGAGGGCGATGAAGGGCACCGAGGTACTCGTGGACGGCTTCGAACGCGTCCGGGACGTGGTCCACGAGGTGGTCGACGGGCTCTCGGCCGAGGAACTCAACGCCCGGACCGACCCGGCGGCGAACTCGATCGCCTGGCTCGTCTGGCACCTGACGCGGGTCCAGGACGACCACGTGGCCGACGCCGCCGGACTGGCCCAGGTGTGGCCGGAGCAGGGCTGGGCCGACCGCTTCGGCCTGCGGCTGCCCGTCGGGGCCACCGGGTACGGGCACACCGCGCACCAGGCCGCGGCGGTCCGCGTGGACGAGTTCGCGCTGCTGCTGGGCTACTTCGACGCCGTGCACGAGCAGACCCTGCGGTTCGTGCACGGCCTCGCGGCGGCCGACCTCGACCGGGTCGTGGACGAACGGTGGGACCCGCCGGTCACCCTGGGCGTGCGCCTGGTCAGCGTGCTGGCGGACGACCTCCAGCACGCGGGCCAGGCCGCCTTCGTCCGGGGCGCCCTGGAGCGGCTGGAGTAGCGCACGGGCGGGCTTAGGGTGGTGGCCCGTGACGACATCTGTGAACTCCCGTTTCGGCGACGCCTTCCTGTTCGAAGCCGAACGCCACGCCGCCTGGGGCGCGGCGCAGCTCCAGGCCCTGACGGCCTTCGTGCCCGCGGGTGACTGGACCGCCGACCTCGACGCCTGCCTCTACCGCCAGGGCGGCCTCGACCTGCGCGTGTCCGTACTGGGCACCTACGACCTCTCCCGGGGCTCCTGGATGTGGGGCTGGGCCAACCCGGGGCTGCAGGGCACTCCCGTGGTCGCGCTCGCCGGGCGCGCCGGGGAGTACGGCAGGACGTACGGCATGGCCGAGTTCGCGCAGGAGACGCTGGACCTGTCGGGCTTCGCCGACCCGCGCCGGGCCGCGGAGACCCTCGCCTTCGCCGCGATGGGGGTGACCGGCGCGCCGGGTTACCTCAGCGTGCAGGCCGGTCCGGACACGCAGCTGTACCTGCTCGCCGACGACCCGCGGGTGCCGCGCCCCGTCTTCGACTCCAAGGCGCTCCCGGGGGCGCTCACCTCGGCGATGGGCCTGATCGGCCACTCCCCGTACGCCATGGCGGCGGGCTACTTCGAGCACTACGGCCTGCCCCAGCACCAGGAGCCCGGCCGCATCACGGCCACCCTGCCCGGGAACCTGGGAGCCGAGGTCACCTTCGACGAACTGGGCCGCATCGCGAACATCCGCGTGACCCTCGCCGGCCACCACTGACCCGTGCCCGGTCCGCGGGTCCCGGCCGCCCGTTCAGTCGGACGGGGCCCGGTGGCCCGCCGTGGCGGTGCCGGAGTCGGCGGAGAGGTCCAGGGTGCGCGGGGCCGACGGGTCGCGGAGGGTGTGGTCCACCTCGCAACGGCCCGAGCCCACGTGGCCGGTGACGCGGTAGCGGGTGGCCTCGGGGAGCGTGAGGTCGAGTCGGCCCGAGCCGGCGCGGGCGGTGATGCGGTCCGGTGGGGCCACGAAGCGGACGTCCGCCCGGCCGGCGCCCGCGCGGACGTCGACCTGCCGGGAGGCGAGGCCGACGGCGTGGAGGCTGCCCGAATCGACGTTGGCCCGCAGGGGCCCGCGCAGGCCGGACAGGTTGAGCGAGCCGGACTGCACGTCGGCGTCGACGGTGCCTTCCAGGCCGCTGACGCCGATCCGTCCGGAGGTTCCGGACACCTTGACCGGAACTCCCGTGGGCACGGTCACGGCCAGCCGTACGGAGCAGCCGGCTTCGTCGGCCACCGTGACGGTGTCGCCGGGGCAGCGCGGGGTCAGCTTCAGGGTGTCGCCGAGCCAGCTCTCGTCGATCACCGGTGGCCCGAACGACCAGCGGACGTCGGCCCGGTAGCCGATCTCCCGGTCGCCGCGCGGGGTGATGTCCACGTTCGCGGCACCGGCGAAGATCTCGACGGCGGTCACCGTCCGTCCGGCACTGTCGCCCTCCAGGACGCCGGTGTGGCCGCTGGTCTTGGCCCACACCTGCCACCCGGCCGGGAGGAGGACGAGGACGGCGCCGAGGACGGCGGCGCAGTACCAGGCACCGCGGTGCCCGGCCCCGGCGGCGACGGGCGCGGGGTGGGTCACGGGGTGCCGTCCAGGAAGCGCAGCACGGCGAGGACCCGGCGGTGGGCCTCGGCGGCCGGGGGCAGGTCGAGCTTGGCGAAGATGTTGTTGATGTGCTTCGCCACGGCGCTCTCGCTGACGACGAGCCCGTCGGCGATCGCCGCGTTGGAGCGGCCCTCGGCCATCAGCGCGAGCACCTCGCGCTCGCGCGGGGTCAGGCGTTCCAGCGGGTCGGGCCCGCCGCCGCGGCGCAGCAGCAGCTGGGCGACGACCTGCGGGTCGAGGGCGGTGCCACCTCCCGCGACCCGGCGCAGGGCGTCGATGAACTCCTCGACGTCGGCGACGCGTTGCTTGAGGAGGTAGCCGATGCCCGCGCCGTTCTGGGAGGACAGCAGGTCGGCGGCGTAGCGCTCCTCCACGTACTGGGACAGCAGCAGCACGGCCGTGCCGGGGCTCTGGCTGCGGATCACCAGGGCGGCCCGGACGCCCTCGTCGGTGAAGCCGGGCGGCATGCGCACGTCCACGAGGGCGAGTTCGGGGCGGTGTTCCTCGACCGCGGCGAGCAGCCCTTCGGCGTCGCCGGTCTCGGCGCACACCTCGAACCCGGCCATTTCGAGGACTTTGACAAGACCTATGCGCAGGAGGACGGAGTCCTCGGCGATCACAGCCCGCACGGCAGCTCCACAGTGACGACGGTCGGGCCCCCGAGGGGGCTGTTGATCAATATCGTTCCGTCGACCGACCCTACGCGTTTGCGCAGGCCGACCAGGCCGGATCCGCCCGCCGGGTCCGCTCCGCCGACGCCGTCGTCGGTGACGACGATGCGCAGCAGGTCCCCGCGGTCGCCGGTGACGCGGCCGATCGAGACCGAACAGCGCCGGGCCCGGGCGTGCTTGGCCACGTTGGCGAGGGTCTCGGAGACCACGAAGTAGGCGACGGCCTCGATGGTGGGGCCCGGCCGGACGGCGATGTCCACGGTGAGTTCGACGGGCAGCGGCGCGCGGGCGGCGATGCCGGAGAGCGCGGCGTCCAGGCCGCGGTCCTCCAGGACGGCCGGGTGCAGGCCGCGGACGAGGTTGCTGAGTTCCTCGATGGCCTCCTTGGCCTCGCGGTGGGCCTCGTCGATGACGGCCTTGGCCTCGGGCGGCAGGTCGGGGAGGGTGGCGCGGGCGATGCCGAGGTTCATGGCGAGGGAGACCAGCCTCTGTTGGGCGCCGTCGTGCAGGTCGCGCTCGATGCGGCGGCGTTCGAGGTCGGCGGCGTCCAGGACCCCGGCCCGGCTCTCGGCGAGGTCCTCGACGCGCCGCTCCAGTTCGCGGGCCCGGTTGGGGCCGAGGAGGGCGGCCGCTGCGACGGCGTCCAGGCGGGTCAGGGCCGCGGCCGCCCAGGGGGCGGCGAGCAGCAGCAGTGCGCCGAGCACGGTGATCGTGTCGTACTGGGACTGCCAGCCGGTGGGCGGCCCGAACGGTTCCTCCCTGGGCAGCATCCAGGCCCAGGCGTACACGCTCGCCGCGGCGGCGCCGACCGCCCAGGCGAGGACGAGGAGCGCGGCGCCGGTGGCGACGAGCGGGCCGGCCACGAGGTGGTAGCCGTACTGCCGCCAGATCGATTCGGAGCGCAGCCGTTCGGCGATGCCGCGGGCGGTCGTCCAGGGGTGTTCCCGGACGACGGGCGGTATGTCCAGGCCGAGCAGGGAACGGAAGCGGCTGCGCTGGACCCCGGTCAGGAGCGGGGAGCCCACGGCGGCGAGCAGCAGCAGGTACGGGGTGTGGCCGGGGGCCGCGAGGAGCAGCACGCTCCCGAGGACGAGGGGCAGGGTGGGCACGATCGCCGCCGCGCCGAACACGGTGTTGCGCCAGGCCCACGCAGACCAGGGGGTGTGCGCGGCGATCCAGGTGTACGTACGCCGCAGGGCGCCGCGGGTTGTCATGTCCGTACGGTAATCGCAGTGATCATCGGCCGACCACCACCCTGGTGCCCGGTGGGGGGTGTACCTGGCACCACCCCCGGTTCGGACGGTGGAGCTACTGATCTTCGCGGCGCGCGGAACGAGAGTGGTGGTGTGCCCGGCGGACGGTCCGGCGGGCCGGAAGGAGACCCGCAGCCATGGCCCTCGCCGCCCCCCTGTTCCGGACCCGGCGCGCCCCCCGCCTGTCGACGGTGCTCACCGGCGCGGGGGTCGCGCTGCTGCCGTGGATGGTGGTGCTGGCCACGACGATGCCGGCGACGGCCGAGGTGTCCAACTGGTCGGCCGCGTGGATCGGCCTCGACGCGATGCTGGCCGTCGGGCTGGCCGGGACGGGGGCGCTGCTGCGCAAGGGGGACCCGAGGGTGTCGCCGGTGGCGGCGGCCACCGCCGCGCTGCTCCTGATGGACGCCTGGTTCGACGTCGCCACCTCGGCGGGCACGAGCGGTCAGGGCATGGCGCTCGTGCTGGCGCTCGCGGCGGAGCTGCCGATGGCGGGGGTGTGCGCGGTGGTGGCCGCCCGGCGCGCGTCCTGAGAGGGGACGCCCGCCCGGGCCACGGGGTCCGGGCCCGGGGGCCCGGTGCCGGTCCTACTCGACGACGAGCTCGACCGGGATGTTGCCGCGGGTGGCCTTGGAGTAGGGGCACACCTCGTGGGCCTGCTTGACCAGCAGGGTGCCGGTCTCGCCCGCGAGGGACTCGGGGAGTTCGACGCGCAGGGTCACGGCGAGGCCGAAGCCGCCGGCGTCCTGGCCGATGGAGGTTTCGGCGGTCACGGAGATGTCACCGGTGTCGACCTTCATCTGGCGGCCGACGAGACCGAGCGCGCTGGCGAAGCAGGCCGCGTAGCCGGCGGAGAAGAGCTGCTCGGGGTTGGTGCCCTGGCCGTTGCCGCCGAGCGCCGGGGGCATGGCGAGCGCGAGGTCGATCTGGCCGTCGGAGCTGACGGCGCGGCCCTCGCGGCCGTTGGCGGTGGCGACGGCGGTGTACAGCGCGTCCATCGGGAGGTCCTTTCGCAGGGGGTGGGGCGGCTCGGGGCCGCCCCTGACCACAAATAGAGCACACAATTCAGTTGTGCACAACTCAATCGCTCGCGAGTGTGCTCCGGTACACTGGCGCGCATGACCGAGCAGCCCGCAGCCGCCCTCCGCGACCAGGACTTCCTCCGCCTCGACGGGCAGATCTGCTTCGCCCTGGGCGCCGCGAACCGGGCCTTCGGGGGCCTCTACCGGGTGGTGCTGAAGGACCTGGGCCTGACCTACCCCCAGTACCTCGTGATGCTGGTGCTGTGGGAGAACGGCACGACCCCGGTCAAGGAACTGGGGCGGCGCCTGCGGCTCGACTCCGGCACGCTCTCCCCCCTCCTCAAGCGACTGGAGGCGTCCGGCCTGATCCGGCGCGAGCGCAGCGTGCGGGACGAACGGTCGGTGCACGCGGTCCTCACCGACGAGGGCGCCGCGCTGCGCGAGCGCGCGGTGGAGGTCCCGCGCCGGATCGCGGCGGCCACCGGCTTCGAGCTGGCCGAGATCCGCGAGCTCCAGGTGCGCCTGGCCCGCCTCACGGCCGCGCTCGACGCCGCCGTGCCGCAGGACTGAGGGCGGCGGACCGTCAGGCGCTGCGCTCCATGGTGGGGCGCAGTCGCTCCAGCAGGGCGTAGAGCGTCGCACCCTCGGCCGCGTCCAGGGTGTCCAGCGCGCCGTGCGTGGCCTGCATCTCCTCGCGCACCCGGCGGATGGTCTCGCGGCCCTCGTCCGTCGCGACGACGTTCTTGACCCGCCGGTCGGCGGCGGAGGCCTCGCGCCGGACCAGTCCGCGCGCCTCCAGCCGGTCCACGATCCCGGTGACGTTCGAGGCGTCGCAGGCCAGGAGGGTCGCGAGGCCGCGCATCGGGACCGGGCCCTCCAGCTGGGCCAGGACCTTCGCCTGCGTGGAGGTCAGTCCGTACCGGCCGGCCGCCGCGGCGAAGTCCCGCCACTGCGCGGTGCCGATGGCGGCGAGCAGTTCGAGGAGTTCCAGCTTGCTGGGGGTGTGGGGGGCGGTGGCGCTCATACCCACGGAGCGTACGCCAGGATCGTTGACATTATCAACCTTTTACTTGACCACCTTAACTATTGCTGGCTACCTTCATCCAAGTACTTGATGACATCAAACATCTGCGTCCTGAAGCAGTAAGAAGGTCTTGCCAGTCATGAGCTCCGCCGCATCCGCCCCCGCCGAAGCGAGGAACAGGAACGAGACGGTCATCGTCTTCGCCCTGAGCCTCGCCGCCATGGTCGTGTCGATGATGCAGACCCTGCCCGTACCGATCCTGGGCCTGATCCGCAACGACCTCGGCACCTCCACCGCCAACGTCAGCTGGGTGACCACCGCCACCCTGCTGTCCGCCGCCGTCTTCACCCCGCTGCTCGGCCGCTTCGGCGACCAGCACGGCAAGAAGCCCACCCTGGTGGCCGTCCTCGGCGTCATGGTCGCGGGCTCCGTGGTGGCCGCGCTGGCGACCTCGCTGCCGCTGCTGATCCTGGGCCGGGTGCTCCAGGGCGCCGCCACCGCGATCTTCCCGCTGGCCCTGTCCGTCCTGCGCGAGGAGGTCCGCCCGCAGAAGCTGCCCGGCGCGATGGCCCTGGTCAGCGGCACCCTGGCGTTCGGCAGCGGCCTGGCGCTCGTCGCGACCGGCCTGCTGACCTCCGGTACCGACGCCGACTACCGCAACGCCTTCTGGATGGCGACCGGCTTCGCCACGCTGGCCCTGCTGGCCGTCGTCTTCCTGGTCCCGGCCACCCGCCACAAGACCGGCGGGCGCACCGACTTCCTGGGCGCGCTGACCCTGGGCATCGCCCTGCTGCTCCTCCTGCTCCCGATCTCGCAGGGCCACGAGTGGGGTTGGTCCTCCGCCCGTACGCTGGGCAGCTTCGCCGGCGCCGCCGTGATGACCGCCGTCTGGGTCCTGGTGGAGCGCAAGGTGAGCGAACCCCTCGTCGACATGAAGATGTTCGTCCACCGTCCGGTGCTCATGGCCAACCTGGCCGGCATCCTCGTCGGCTTCGGCATGTTCGCGAACTTCCTGGGCGTCTCCTACCTCGTCCAGATGCCCGAGAAGCTCACCGGCTACGGCTTCGACGCGTCCATCCTGCGCGCCTCCGTCGAGTTCCTGCTGCCCGGCGCGATCGTCTCGCTGCTCGCCTCCCCCGTCGGCGGCCAGCTGGTCCGCCACCGCGGTCCGCGCATCGCGCTCGGCCTCGCCGCCGCCCTCGGCGCCGTCGGGTTCGGCTGGCTGGCCCTCGACCACGGCCACACCTTCTCGGTCATCGGCGCCGGCCTGGTCGTCGGCGCGGCCGTGAGCTTCGGCTACGCCGCCATGCCCGCCGTGATCATGTCGAGCGTCCCGCACCACCAGAGCGGCATCGCCAACGGCATCAACTCGATCTCCCGCTCCACGGGCAGCGCGATCGGCAGCGCCATCGTCACCACGATCCTGGCGTCCAAGACGATCGAGCACCTCCCTGCGGGCGTTCCGGCCCTGCCGGCCGAATCCGGGTTCACCCTCACCTTCTGGATCGGGGCCGGAGCCTTCGCGCTGGTCGCCGTGATCAGCTGGCTCGGCCTGCGTTCCGGCCACGGGCCCCGGGTGTCCGCGACGGCCGCCCCGGGCGGCGCCCCCGCCGCTGCGGAGGCCCCGCAGAAGGACGCGGAGAAGGACGCGGAGAAGGTCTCGGAGAAGGTCTCGGACACCGCCGACGCCGTCTGATCCCCCGCCACCTCCCGCACACGGCCCCCCGGTCCCACGGACCGGGGGGCCTTGTCGTGTCCGCACTCCGCGCGCTTCGGGCAGCCCTGCGGACGGCGTTGTCAGTGGGGCTCGCTAGTCTCCCGACATACCGCAGCTCAGCAGGCGTTGGCGCCTTGCACCGGGCTGCGCAAGACCATTTTCGGACAGGCGGAGGGGCACGGGCTGATGGCTTGGCTGGCGTTGGACGAGGGGTACGAGATCGCCCTCGTGGAGGGGCGGGTCGCGGTGCGTCGGCCCGCGGGGCGGCAGTTGAAGACGGTCCCGAAGGCGTTGCGCGACCACCCCGAGGTGGACCGGCTGCGCCGGCTCGCCGAGTGGCTCGACCGCCACGAGGCCTCCTGCGCCGCCCAGGTGGACACCTGGATGGTGTCCTCCCTGCCGGTGCCGACCGCCCTCCTCGCCCGGGTGTGGCCCGACGAGGCCTGGCAGGCCGCGCTGCGCGACCTGGCCGTCGTCCCCGACAGCGACCCCGACGAGGTGGGCTTCCTGCGCGACGCCACCGCCGAGGGGGAGCTCAAGGTGGTCAACCTCGACGGCGAGACCGTACGCCTGCGCCCGCTCACGGTGACCCTGCCGCACCCGGTGCTGCTGCCCGACCTGGACGACGTACGGGAGTTCGCGGCCGAACTGGACATCACCCAGCGGGTCGAGCAGATCCACCGGGCGACCTGGACGAAGCCCGCGGACCTCTCCCCCGCCGCCACCGAGGTACGGGACTACGCGGGCGGCACCTTCCCCTCCCGCTTCAGCCTCGCCGCCCGTGCCACCGGCCTCGGCTACCGGGTCACGGGCGGCTACGCGACCTGCAAGGTGCGCGACTCGGGCCGGGCGGTGGAGGCGGCCGTCTGGATCGGCGAGCCCTACTGGGAGGACGAGTCGGAGACCGGGCCGCTGAACTGGCACGACGAGGAGGGCCGGGCCGTACGGCTCGGCGAGGTCGGACCGGTGGCCTGGTCCGAGGGGATGCGGATGGCCGCGGCGCTGTACGCCGGGCGCAAGATCGAGGAGGGCGGGGACGCATGAGCACCACCGAGACTATGAGCACCACTGACACCACCGCGGGCGGCGAGGGCGGCGAGGGCGCGAACGCCGCACTGCTGGCCGCCGGAGCCGTCCTGCCCGTCGGCACCACCGGTGCCGGGCCCGCCGCCGTCCCGCTGACCGCCCGGACCTACCGTCACCCCGCGCTCGGGGACGACCGGGTCGTCGTCCGGCTCGCCGCCGCGGAGCTGGGCGCCGCCGAGGACCTCGCCGCCGGCTTCCTCGGCCTCGTGCCGCAGGGCGAGCCGTCCGTCGTCGGTCTCGGCCGGCGCCAGGCGCTCGGCTTCCCCGAATGGGTGCTGGTGCACCACCCCGAGGACGGCCACCACGCCCTCGCCGTGGTCCCCGAGCTGGACCGGCTCGCGCGGCAGGCCAAGACCAAGCCCAAGGCCGCCCTCGACGCCTGCCACGAGCTCGCCGACCGGCTCGCCCTCGCCGTCCCGCACTTCCTGCCCGTCTTCTACGAGCAGGCCGCGCGCGTCTTCCTCGGCGTCGAGAACACCACGTACGCCGCCCAGCTGTTCGGCCGGGCCCGGACCAGCGAGGCCGGCTACGGCCTGACCGTCGACGAGGACCGCCTCGACGCCGTCTTCCTCGAATTCGCCCTGGCCGGTGCCCTGCCGGTGAAGGTCCTCACCGGATACGGCAAGGAGCTCTCGGCCCGGGTCTCCCCCGCCGAGGCCTTCGACCGCTTCCGCCGCCTGTGCGTGCGCCGCACCGCGGGCGGGCTCCCGCCCTCGGCGCAGGCCACCACCGAGCTGCGCCGCCTCGCCCGCGCCGCCGGGCTGACCGGCGGCGAACCCGAGCAGGAGTACCTCGCCGAACTGCTGCCGCTCCCGGCCACCCTGCGGGCCGCGACCGGCTGGTGGAAGTCCCACCGCACCGCGCTGGTCGCCCTGGCCCGGCGCGTTCCGTCGGTCCGCGGAACCCTGCTCGCGATGATGCCCGGCAGCGGCGGCGGCGAGGCCGGTGAACTGGCCGCGCTGTGGCTGGAGGTGCTGGAGGAATCGGGCGCCACCGCCGGACTCGCCGACGGCACCCTGCCCGAGGCCGAGCGTTGCCCCGACGGCACGGCCGGCTGGCTGGAGCGCTTCCACACGGCCCGCCACGCGGGCTGGGGCATCCCGGCGACGCTGCCCGCCCTCCTCTCGCTCGTCACGCGCTGCGCCGAAAGGCTGCGCACCGAACTGGCCCTGCCGGGACGCGAGAACGGCCTGCGCCTGGCCCTCCAGGACGTGAACCTCATCGACCTCCTGCTCTCCCTCGGCCTGCCGGTCGCCGATCCCGGCAACGCCTGGCAGGGCTTCATGGGCCTGGACCAGTGGGCCCAGTCCCCCGAGCCGCGCGACCTGAGCGCGCTGTGTGCCGACGAACGGCTGCGGCCCGCCTTCCTGCGCACCCTGGACCGCTTCAACGGAAACGGATCCGGCGGTCGCGGAACCGTGCGGCGCCTGGCCGAATGCCCCGGCAGCCGCGCGCTGCTCGCCGACTGGGTCGCCCAGGTGGCCGCGGCCTCCACGGCGGCCGCCCTGCCGGACCTGCCCGAGGCCATCCGGCGGCTGACCTGGCTCCCCGCGGAGGCGCTCGCGCTCGCCCCGCAGGAGGTCTCCCGGGCCGCCGCCGCCGACCTGGGCGAGATCCTCGCCCGCACCCTGCGCGGCGGCCTGTTCGAGGAACTCGTCTGGCCCACCTGGGAAGAGGCCGTCACCGCGCTGTCGCCCGCCGGCAACCGGCGGCACCTGACCGTCATGGACGCCTGGCCGTACGTCATCGTCGCCAACTCCGCGCAGGTGCGCGTCATCGAAGCCGACTCCACCGTGCTGACGCACGACCTGCGGATCCCCGCCGCCGGCGGCCAGCACCAGCTGGGCTTCCACTACACGGACGGCGACCTGCTGGTGTTCTGGGTCCCGTACAACGGCCCCGTGCAGGGCTACTGGCTCAGCTCCCCGGGCGACGTCCTGACCCTGGACTCCTCCGCGAACTACTGGTCGGTGCGCTCCGAGCACGTCACCCTGCCCCTGCCGGGCGGCGGCCGCGCCACGGGCGGCGGCGTCCTGCACCGCGGCGACAGCAAACTGCCCGTCGAGCGGCCGGTGATCAGCGACGGCACCTCGTACTGGGTCTGGGAGCGGGGCGAGGCGGGGGGCGAGGCCGGCTGGGCCGAGTACGACCCCACGACCGGGCTGCACGGGCGGCGTTCCCTGCCCGGCTTCCTCGCCGACGCCCTGCGCGACCACCCGAGCGGCAGCACCCTGCCCGACAACGTCGGCCAGAACTGGCTGCGCCCCACCCCCACCGTCGAGGGCTCCGTGCTCGGCGCGCCCGTGGACGGACTGCTCGGCTGGCGTGCGGTCCGCGTCCCCGGGCAGGGCTGGCACGGCTCCGACAACGCCGGACGGTCGGTGACCCTGGGCGAGGGCTCCCGGATCCCGCACCACGCCGTGACCCTGCCCGGCGACGACCGGCCGCGCGCCGTGTCCAGCGACTGGCGGACGCTGACCCTCACCGACCCCGAGGGCGCGGCCGTCTCCCGGATGAGCGCCGACCACAACAGTGCGGCCTACTCCACGCACGGCGCGGAACTGCCGCCGCTGCCCTACTGGTACTGCCTGCGCGCCCGGGACCCCGAGGGTTCGGCGGCGCTGCGCGCGGTGGACACGGCCACCGCCGGGGCGCTGCTCAAGACCGTCGCCGAGGCCGGGAAGGGCGCGGACGTGCCCGCTCTGGTGGCGGCCGCCCTGCCGGGCGTCGCCGCGCCCGCGCTGCTCGGCGGCGTGACCGCGGCCGTCCGCGGCGCACTGGTCCAGCAGCGGGCCCTGGCCAGGGTCTCGGACGACCTGACCCGGGGCCCGGTGGCCCCGCGCAGCGCTCCGGCGGACCGGGGCCCGGCCGACCACCTCCTGGACGGCGCCCTGGACGGCCTGGTGGGCAACGGATACTACCGCCACGGCGGGGAGAGCGACGCCACGTACCGCTTCCTGCGGACGCTGGCCAAGGCGGCCGGCGACACCGCCGCGGAGGGGGTGCCCGGCCGGCTCCACCTCGACGTGCCGAAGCTGGCGAACTCGGCGTTCCCGTGGACCGGTCCGTTCCTGGAGCAGCCCGCGGCCGTGGCCTACCGGATGGCGGTCGCCGGTACCACCGACGAGCAGCGGGCGGCGCTGCGCCGGGTGCTCGGCGAGGCCGGCGCGCTGGGCGTGGACTCCGCCGAGGGCTGCGCCGCACGGTGGCGCCGGGTACGGGTCCGGCTGGACTCGGCGCTGCTGGTGGGCTCCGGCGGACGTGCGCGCAACCCGCGCCACCGCTCCGTACTGCCGCTCGGCGGCGGCGCGCTGCTCGCCGTGACCGACCACAGCGAGGTGCTGCCCGACGGCCAGGAGTTCGACGGGCTGCTGCACGACCCGTCCGGCGCCTTCGCCGTACCGGCCCCCTACGCCCAGGTCGGGGCGGGCTCGACCGTCGGCGACCCGGAGCGGGCCGCCGGCTGGCTGGCCGCGTTCCTCGACGAGGCCGACCGCCGGGGCCCCGCGCCGTGGTTCGCGTCCGCCGCCGAGGAGTTCGCCCGGCTGACCGGGGTGTCCGCGGCGCTGGCCGCGCTGGTGCTGGCGGGCCTGCCGCGGCTGGACTCGTACGAGCGCGCGTTCCTCTCCGCCGAGCTGCGCGCCGTCCTCGGGGTCAAGGCCACCGACGCCGCGCACGCCCGTGACGACCTGAAGGAACTCGGCTTCGGCGTGCGGCGCGAGCTCGTCGCGGCGCTGCTGCCCGCCGAACCGGCCCGGCTGTGGACCGACGGCCCGGACGCGGCGGCCGCCGCGCGCGTGTGGAACCAGCGCGTGGGCCGTCGTACGCCGGTTCCCGAGTGGGTGCTCGCGGAGGCCTCGCGGGACGTGCGCACCTCCTGGCCGGCGCACCGGGCGCTGCCCGAACTCCTCGGGCCCGCGTCGTCCCCGGTGCTGTCCGCCGATGTCGAGTGGGCGGTCAGGGGGGACCACGCGGAACCCGTCGTCCCCGTCGGCCGGTGCTTCGACGCGTCGGCGCTGAGCGGGGCGATGGCCCTGACGGCCTGGCTGGCGCACCGCCTGCCCGCGGGCCACCCCGTACGGGCCTGCCTGCCGCCCGCGCTCACGGCGGTCCGGCAGCGGCTGGCGGCCCCCGGGCTGCTGCTGGCCGCCGGGCACTACACCTCCCTTACCGACTTCCGGACCGCGGCCGGGACCCCGACCGAGACCGGCGAGGGGTACGAGCGTTACGGGGCGGTGGTCCTGGCCACCCACGACGACCGGCCGCGGCCCGCGCTGCGCACGGCGCTGCTGGACTCCACCGGTTCGGACCCGTACCTGCCGCTGCTGCGCGGCGTCGACCAGCAGCCCTCGCCGGCCGAGACGGCGCTGCGGCTGGCCCACGACCCGGCGTTCGCGGCCCTGCTCGCCGATCCCGGCGCGCCGGTGGCGGGTGCGGTCGCCAAGGACGGCACCTGGTGGACCCAGGACCCGTCCCGCAGCGTGCCCGAGCTGGTGGCGGAGACGGAGGCCGCGTGCGGGCTGGGCGCCGACGCCGCCGCCCTGTACCTGATGCTGCTCGCCATGCCCGACCCGACCGACCGCAACACGGCGCGGTGGACGGGCTGGAAGCCGGCCCGGATCAAGGCCGCGCGGGCCGAACTGGCCGCCACCGACCTGGTGGTGCAGGCCGGCCGCACCCGGGCGGGACGCACCCTGTTCCTGCCCGGGGGCTGGGCCGAGCCCGGTTCGCCGGTGCTGCCGGTGGAGCAGTGGAAGCTGTCGATGTACCCGGCGGCCCCGGGCGGCAGCCCGGTGCTGGGCGTGCTCGTGCCCACCGAGCCGGCCGCCGACCTCTACCGGCGGGCATGGGGACGGGTCCGGGAGGGCGACGTCCCGCGCTTCGAGCAGCTGAGGGTGAAGCGCACGGCGGGCCGCCGCCGCTGATCCCGCCGGAGCGGGTGCGGGGGCGACCTGACGCGCCCCCGCGCCCCCTCCGCTCTCTCCACGTCTTTCCTTCGAGAATTCCCCAAGCCCACAGGACCCGAGGAACCGATGACCGTCACCGAACAGCCCGCTCCCGCCCGGCAGGTCATGCCCGCCGAGGAGCGGTACGCCGCCGAACTCGCCTTTCTCGCCGCCCAGGACACCGGCCCCCGCCCGCCCGGCTGGGCCCTGACGCCGCGCGCGGTGGTCACCTTCGTGTGCGGCAGCGAGGGGACCGAGCTGGCCCTGCCCAAGCGGCGCGCCGGGCTGCCGTCCAAGCTGGTGATCGCGCCGAAGTTCGTCGGCGAACGCGCCCTGGTGGAACGGTGCGTGGTGACCCTGGCCGGAGAGCGCGGACTGCTGCTCACCGGCGAGCCGGGCACCGCCAAGTCGATGCTGTCCGAGCTGCTGTCCGCCGCCGTCTGCGGCACCAGCGCCCTGACCGTGCAGGGCACCGCGGGCACCACCGAGGACGCCTTCCGCTACGGATGGAACTACGCGCTCCTCCTCGCCCAGGGCCCGACCCCGCAGGCCCTGGTCGACTCCCCGGTGCTCTCCGCGATGCGCACCGGACGGGTGGCGCGGGTCGAGGAGATCACCCGCTGCCTGCCCGAGGTGCAGGACGCCCTGGTGTCGATCCTGTCCGACCGGCGCGTCAGCGTGCCGGAACTGACCGCCACCGAGGACTCGTCGGTCAGCGCGGCCCCCGGGTTCACGGTCATCGCCACCGCCAACCTGAGGGACCGGGGCGTCTCGGAGATGTCCGCCGCGCTCAAGCGCCGCTTCAACTTCGAGACGGTCGCGCCGATCGCGGACCCGGACGCCGAGGCCACCCTGGTCCGCCGCCAGGCCGTCGCCGCCGTGCAGCGCGCCGGGGCTTCCTTCGGGGTGGACGACTCCGTGCTCGACGCCCTCGTCACCGTCTTCCGGGACCTGCGCTCCGGGCGCAGCGCCGAGGGCTGGGACGTGGAGCGGCCCGGCACGGTGATGTCCACGGCCGAGGCCGTGCAGGTGGCGGCCTCGCTGGGGGTCGCGGCCGCGTACCTGCCGGGCGGCGACGTGCTGGACCTGCTGCCGGGACACCTGCTGGGTGTGGTGCGCAAGGACGACCCGGCCGACCACGGACGGCTGCTGGGCTACTGGGACGGCCCGGTCCGCCGCCGGGCCGAGGACGGCTCGGCGATGTGGCGGCGGCTCTGGGACCTGCGCGGGAGCCTGCGTTGACGGTCACCGATCCGCGGGAGGCGCTGGCGGCGCTCGCCGCGTCGCGCGAGCCCTACCTGCTGGGCGTACGCCACCACAGTCCCGCGCTCGCGGCGGTGGTCCCGGCCCTGCTGGAGGAGGCGGGGGCGGAGGTCGTCTGCGTGGAGCTCCCCGCCGAGTTCCAGCCGTGGCTGGCCCACCTGGCCGACCCGGAGACGGTCGCGCCGGTGGCCCTGGCCGGGCTGGGGCGGGAGGGCCGCCTGGCCTTCTACCCGTTCGCGGACTTCTCCCCCGAACTGGCGGCGCTCCGCTGGGCGCGGAGCCGGGGCGTGGAGGTCGTCTGCTGCGACCTCCCGCTCGCCGACCGGGGCTGGTCGGGTGACCCCGCTCCGACGGGTCCCGCCCCTGCCGACGGGACCGGCCCCGGGGCGGACCGGGGGGCCGCGGCCGACGGGTCCGCCGGGGCGGGGCCGGCCCGGTTCGCCGACGGGCTCGTCGCGGCCGGGAGCGGGCGCGAGGGGGACGACCTGTGGGACCGGGCCGTGGAGGTGCTGGCGCCCGGGTGCACCCCGGAGGCCGTGCGCCGCGCCGCGCTCGGCGTCGGCTGGGCGCTGCGGACCGACGCGCGCGCCGTGCCCCCGGTCGACCTGGCCCGCGAGGCCCACATGCGGCGCGTGATCGCCGCCGCTGCCACCGGTGGCCGCCGGGTGGCCGCCGTGATCGGCGCCTTCCACGCCCCGGCCCTGACGGCGTGCCGCTCCGCGGCCGACGACGCCGACGCGGAGGCCGTCGCGGAGGCCGTCGCGGAGGCCGTCGCGGAGGCGGGACCGAAGGGTGATGCCGAGGAGGTCGTCACCTCGTTCGTGGCGTACTCCCACGACCTGCTCGACTCCCGCTCCGGATACCCCGCCGGCATCCGGGACCCGCTCTGGCAACAGGCCGTGCTCGAAGCGGGCGGCGACCCCGAACGCCTGCGGGAGGCCGCCTCGGTCGCCGTCACGCGCGTGTGCCGGGAGCTGCGCCGCGCCGGGCACACCGCCGGCACCGGGGAGGCCGCCGAGACCCTGCGGCTCGCCTGCGACCTGTCGGTGCTGCGCGGGCTGCCCGCGCCCGGCCGGGGGGAGATCCTGGAGGCCGTCCAGACGGTGCTCGGGCACGGCGAACCCCTCGGCCGGGGCCGGGCGCTGGCCCGCGCCCTGGAGGCCGTACTGGTGGGAACGGGCCGCGGCCGGACCACCCCGCACGCCCCGCGCTCCGGGCTCGGGCCCTCGGTGGAGGCGGAGCTGGCCGCGCTGCGGCTGCCGTCGCCCGAGGACCCGGCCGCCCGGGAGGTCCGCCTCGACCCGCTGCGTTCCGAGCTCGACGGGCGCCGCGAGGTGCTGCTGCAGCGGCTGCTGGTCTGCGGGGCCTCCTACGGCGAGCCCGTCGGCGTGGCCGCCACCGGCGACGGCACGGCCCTGGGGAGCAAGTGGCGGCTGTCCTGGACGCCGTCCGTCCCGGCCCGGCTGGACCTGGCGGGGGTCCGCGGCGTCACCGCCGCCCAGGCGGCCTCGGGGACGCTGCGCGAGCTGGCGCGCCGCGAGGCGGCCGAGGGCGGCCCGACGGCGGCGCAGGTGCTGACCGGGCTGGCCGCCGCCGCGCGCTGCGACCTGCCCGCGCTGGTCGACGTACGACTGGACGAACTGGCGGCGGTCCTGCCGGAGAGTGCCGCTCCGGCGGAACTCCTCGACGCCGTCGACCTGTTGGAGGGGCTGCGCCGCGGCCACCTGCCCGGCGCCTCCGCCGCGGCCCGGGACCGGTCCGGCGCACTGGCCGGTGAGCTGCTCGACGCCGCCGTGCGGGCCCTGCCCGGCCTCGCCGGAAGCGACGACCCCGCCGACGCGGGCACCCTGGTGGCCCTCGCCGACCGGGCCGCCGTCCGACGCCTGGGGTTGCGCATGGACGCCGCCCTTGCGGAACTGGCCTCCGGCGCGAGCCCGTTGATGCGGGGCGCGGCCCTGGCCGTACGGGTGCTGCTGGACCTGGACCCGGCGGCCGGGCTCGGCGAGCGCGCCGCCGCCTGGGTCGACGGCGCGGCGGGCCCCGACGGCCGGCGGGCCCTGGCCCGGCGGCTCACCGGCCTGCTCAGCGCCGCCGGACCGCTGCTGGACGCCTCTCCGGCGGCCCTGACCCCGCTGCTGGACCGGGTGGACGCCCTTTCCGACGAGGCGTTCCTGGAGCGGCTGCCGGCGCTTCGCGCCGGGTTCGACGTGCTCGCGCCCGCGGCGCGGGAGCGGCTGCTGGCGACCGTCACGGAGCGGCTCGGCGACCGGGTCGACCTGTCGCTGGACGCGCCGCCCGCGCTGCTCGCGCTGTGGGCCGCCGCCGACGCCGCCGGGCTCGCGGCGCTCAAGGACCTTCCGGTACCGGCGCGTCCGGCGGACGCCGACGTCCCGGACGGCGGGGCGGACGGCCGGGCGGACGGGGTCGCGCCCGCCCGGCCGGAGCCGGCGGACGGCCGCCGCCTGGCGCCCGCCGACCGGTGGCGGCTGCTGCTCGGCCGGCAGCGCGACCGGCTCCCGGCCGGCGCGGGCCGCTACGCACGGGCGCTGGACGAGCTGTACGGGGCCGGGCGTGGTGAGGGCTCCGGCGACGTGGGCCGCGACGGTACCGGCGGCGGGGACGACCCGTCCTTCCCGACCGCCCGGGAGTGGGCGGCGGAGCTGGAGGCGCTGTTCGGCTCCGACGTGCGGGAGGAAGTGCTCGCCGACGCGGCCGACGCGGGCCGCTCCGACGTGCTCGCGACGCTCGACCCGGGATCCGTACGCCCTTCCGTGGAGCTGCTGACCTCGGTGCTCTCGCTCGCGGGCGGCATGCCGGAGCAGCAACTCGCCCGGCTGCGACCCCTGGTACGGCGCCTGGTCGACGAGCTGGCCAGGGAACTCGCCACCCGGCTGCGGCCGGCGCTGTCCGGGCTGGCCACCCCGCGCCCGACCCGCCGCCCGGGCGGCCCGCTCGACCTGGCGCGCACCCTGCGGGCCAACCTCGCGCACACCCGGCGGCTGGACGACGGCCGGGTGGTGGTGGTCCCGGAGCGGCCGGTGTTCAGCACGCGCGTCTCCCGCGAGGCGGACTGGCGGCTGATCCTGGTGGTCGACGTGTCCGGGTCGATGGAGGCCTCGGTGATCTGGTCGGCGCTGACGGCGGCGGTGCTGGGCGGTGTCCCGACCCTGTCGACGCACTTCCTCGCGTTCTCCACCGAGGTCGCCGACCTCACGGACCGCGTGGACGATCCGCTGTCGCTGCTGCTGGGGGTCCGGGTCGGCGGCGGTACGCACATCGCGGCGGGGCTCGCGCACGCGCGCACGCTGATCACGGTGCCGAGCCGCACGCTGGTCGTGGTGGTCAGCGACTTCGAGGAGGGCGCCCCGCTCGGGGGCCTGCTCGGGGAGGTGCGCGCCCTGGCCTCCTCGGGCGCGCATCTGCTGGGCTGCGCCGCGCTCGACGACGCGGGCGCGCCCCGGTACTCGGTGCCGGTGGCGCGGCAACTCGTGGCGGCCGGCATGCCGGTGGCCGCCCTCAGCCCCCTCGCCCTCGCCCGCTGGGTGGGCGACCGACTCCGTGGAGAACCCCGATGAGCAGCACCCTGTTGCCCCCCGTCGCCCCCGAGGTGCTGGCGGAGGCGGTGGAAGGCCTCAGCGCCCGGCTGCGCAAGCGGCTCGACGCCGCCGTCGAGGCGTGCGGGGCGGGGGCCGAGGCCGGGCCGGACGGCACGGTCACGGTCCGCTTCGGCGAGGACGCGGTGGTCACGCTGAGACCGGGCCCGTCGGGGGCGGTCACGGATCCGGCCCAGGCCGTCTGCGCCTGCCTGCTGGCCCCCCGCTGCCTCCACCGCGCGGCCGCCCTGGGCGCGAGCCCCTTGGCGGACCCGGAGCAGGAGCCGTACGGGGGCGCGGAACCGGAGCCCGACGCGGCCGCCGGTTCCCTCCCGGAGGCGGGCGCGGGGCCGGAGCCCGTCCCGGCCGCCGGTTCCGTCCCGGAGGCGGGCGCGGGGGCCGGACCCCGCCCGGCCGCGGAGGCGGGTTCCCGTGGCGGGGCGGGCGCGGCGGCCCGCGCGGAGGCGGACGGGGAGCCGGGGGCCTTGCCCGGAGAGGCCGCCGCCCCCGGCACCGCGCCCCGCGCGGCAGCGGCCGGGCGCGCCGCCGACCGGACCGGCGACGGGGTGACGGCTCAGGTGACGGCTGCTCAGAGGGCGGCCGGGGCCGGGTTGTGGGCGGTCGGGGCCGAGGCGCTGGCCGCCGGGGTCACCGCCGCCGGGGCGGTGGCCCAGGCCGAACTGCTGCGCGCCGCGCACACCGCACGCGTGGCCGGGCTGCCGCAGGCCGAGGCCGCCGCGCTGCGCGTCGTACGGGGTCTGCGCGCCGCGCGGGAACGGCACGCGGCGCAGCGCCTCGGCGACCTCGCCGCCGCCTTCCGCGAACTGCTGACCTCCGCCGCGCTGCTGGCGTCCGGCACCGGCGGTCCGGGGCTGACCGGCGGGGGCCGCCGCGCCTACACGGCCGGGGGCAGCCTGCGGGTGTACGGCCTGTGCCGGGAGCCGGTGCTGAGCGCCACGGGTTACGGGGGCGTGGTCACCCACCTGCTGGGCGCGGACGGCTCCGCCTACTCCCTGTCGGACGTCCGGCCCGGCGGCCTCGCCCGCGCCCGGGGTGCGGGGGCCGCCTCCGTCGCTCTCGGCGGAGGGGCCCTCGACCACGCCGGGCTGTCCCGGGCGGGCCTGCGCATCGTCGGCGCGACGGTCTCCGCCGACGGGCGGCTCGGCGCCGGGCGCGGGGTGCGGGCCACCCCCATGCCGGTGACGCCGTGGACGGCGGAGCCGCTGGCCGCGCTGTTCGCGCGCCCGGCGGCGGAAGCCGTCGCCGAGCTGCTCTCCCGGGAGGAGGCCGAACCGGGCCTGCTGGGCTGCGACGTCGAGGTCGTCGGCGCGGCCGGGGAGCACCTGCTCGTACGGGAACGCCGCGCGGACGCCCCGTTGCTGCGGCTGCGTCCCGCACATCCGCACCCGGAGCTGGCCCACACCGCCAACCTGCGCCGCCTGGCCGGGTATCCGGGGCTGGCGGTACGCGTCCTGGGCCGTCCGGACCCGGACCGCGCGGCGACGCTGAGCCCCCTGGCGGTGGGGCCGGTGCCCGGGGCCGCGTACACGCTGCGGCTGCCGCCGGAGTGGCACGACCGGGCCGATCTGGGCTACGACCGGCTCCAGGGAAGCCACTTCCCGGGCGAGGCCCCCTCGGCCGCGGCGGAAGCGGTGGTTCCGGGTCCGGACCCGTTGGCCGACGCGCCGCTGTGGCGGGTGGGGCGGCTGCTGGAGACGGGCGTCGCGGGAGGCCGCCGCGCGGTGGCCGAAACCGCGCGGGGACCGCAGCCGCTGACCGCGTACGGTCCCCTGCGGCGGGCCGGATTCGGGGCGGCGGCGGACCTGACGGCTGCTCTCGTGGCCGAGGCGGACCGGCGCCCCAGGGACGTCTTCGGCCGGCTCACCGATCCCTCGTCGGACGGCTACGCCTGGGCCTGGCTGGCGGCGTCCACCCACCTGAAGGCGGCCCGGCGCTCCCTGGTCACCGCCTCCTGGACCTGACCGCCCCGGCGGCGCAGACCCCGCCGGCCCCGTCCGCCATCGCGCAGGGAGCGTCGACTCCGTCGGCGGGCGGGGCGGGAGCGGACCCCGCCGCCCGGGGCCACCCGTCCGCCTCCACCACGGGCGGGTGACGCCGCCGGCGTCCGGGACGGCGGCGGGGCCCGCCCCCGTACGTCCCCCTGGCCTCACGCGTCCGCGGCGCGGCACACGGGGGCGTGGGCCCGGGATCCGGCGCGGGAGGCGGCTCCGGCGCGGGCGGGGCGCGATGCGCTCCCTGTTTTCGGCCAAGTCCTTCGGGCGTTCGGCCCGGCCGTGGGGGCTTCGGCCGCCCGTGCGCGGGGGCCGGGCCGACTTCCGGTGCGGCCGGATCTGAGCCCTCGACTCGACGTCCATGACGATTCCACCCTTTCTGGACCCCGTGCTGCCCACACTCTTCCCGGAGGGCCCCGCACCCGCGGCCGGCCCCTGAGCGGAGGGGGCTCGATGGCACGGGACGGCTACCACCGCGTACGGGCGCGCGGCCGCACCCGGGGGCCCGGGGGGCGGATCACCGCCGGGGGCCTGGCGCTCGTCGCCCTGATGGCCGTGACCGGGTTCGCCGCCGCGCACGGCCCGGCCGTGGCCCTGGCGGCGGCCCTCGCGGCGGTGGCCGTCGCGGGATGGCGCACGCTGAACCGGGCCGCGCGCCCCGCTGCGCTGCGGATCACCCTGGCGGAGTTCGACGCCATGGGCCACGAGGAGTTCGAGTACGCGGTGCGCGACCTGCTGGTCCGGGACGGCTGGGGCGCACGGGGGGCCGCCGGGGTGATCGGCGAGGACGCGCGGCACGGCCGCATCCTGGTCCGCGCCCGGCACACCCGCGCGGGCGCCGCCGGAGCCACCGTCGGCACCTCGGTGATGGCCGAGGCGATGGGCGCGGCGGGTCCGGCGCACCGGGCCGACCACGCCCTGGTGGTCACCAACGGCGGCCTCACCCAGGACGCCAAGGCGTGGGGCGACCGGCACGGCGTGCGGTGGATCGACCGCGAGCTGCTGCGCCGCTGGGCGGAACAGGGAGCCCCGCTGACGGACCTGCTGCGCCTGCCGCCGGT